>CAJIYX010000058.1 GCA_905181725.1 Alphaproteobacteria bacterium UBA830 | reverse complement strand
AGGGCGCGGGCGGCAGTCCGGATCTCGCTCAGGCATCCACCGAGACGAAGAACGCGGCACTGCGCGCAGCGGCAGCAACGCTGCGCACACGAACCGCCGATTTGCTGGCCGCCAATGCGCGAGACATGTCCGCCGCCGAAGAACGCAAGATCGCACCCTCGCTGCTCGACCGCCTCAAGCTCGACGCCGCCCGCGTCGATGCAATGGCGGCCGGTCTGGAACAGATTGCCGACCTGCCCGATCCCGTGGGCGAAGTGCTGGCCGCCTGGGACCGGCCGAACGGGCTGAATATCTCGCGCGTCCGGGTGCCCCTCGGCGTGATCGGTATCATTTACGAATCACGTCCCAACGTGACTGCGGATGCGGGCGGACTATGCCTGAAATCCGGTAATGCCGCTATTCTGCGCGGTGGTTCCGAGAGCTTCTATTCGTCGAGCGCCATTCTGGAATGCCTGCAGGCCGGGCTTGCCGAAGCAGGTCTCCCCGAAGGGTCTATCCAGCTTGTGCCGACGACGGACCGGGCTGCCGTCGGCGAAATGCTGACAATGACCGACTATATCGACATCATCGTGCCGCGCGGCGGCAAGTCACTGATCGAACGGGTACAGCAGGAAAGCAAGATCCCCGTCATCGCTCATCTCGAAGGGCTGTGCCACACCTATGTCGACGGCGCCGCCGATCCTGCGATGGCGCGCGATATCGTGGTCAATGCCAAGATGCGTCGCCCCGGCATCTGCGGGGCGACGGAGACCCTGCTGGTCGACAAATCGGTTGCCGCACAGATCCTGCCCAGTATCGTCGAGGCGTTGACGGCAGCCGGCTGCGAGCTGCGCGGTGACGAGGCGACCCGCGCACTGGATGACCGCATCATCGCGGCATCTGACGCCGATTGGCGAACCGAATATCTGGAACCTATTCTCGCGATCCGCCAGGTTGACGGGCTGGAGGGCGCGATCGAGCATATCGCGACCTATAGCTCCCGCCACACCGAATCGATCATCACAGACGATGCAGACCGGGCCGAGAAATTCCTCAACACAGTTGATTCAGCCATCGTGATGCATAACGCATCGACCCAATTTGCCGATGGCGGCGAGTTCGGAATGGGTGCCGAGATCGGTATTTCCACCGGGCGCCTCCATGCGCGTGGACCGGTCGGAGCGGAACAGCTGACAACATTCAAATACGTCGTCCGCGGCGCAGGGCAGATCCGGCCCTGAAAATACTCGCCAATATCCGCCGGGGTCATTCCGTAACGGGGCTCCGGGTGGGAATTTTGGGCGGTTCGTTCAATCCCGCACATGAAGGCCACCTTCACATCAGCCT
This sequence comes from Alphaproteobacteria bacterium UBA830, assembly GCA_905181725.1. Classification (GTDB taxonomy): domain Bacteria; phylum Pseudomonadota; class Alphaproteobacteria; order MPNO01; family UBA830; genus CAXBCP01. The sequence continues at coordinate 59,941 of CAJIYX010000058.1, read as the reverse complement.
GCTCGCGCTGAAACTGCTGAAGCTGGACGAAGTATGGTGGATGGTCTCCCCCCAGAATCCCCTGAAATCAGCTGATGGCATGGCCCCGTTCGAGGATCGCCTGGCCGAAGCGCGCGCCCTGGTGCGCCATCCGAATATCCGTATTACGGATATAGAATCACGCCTCGGCACCAGCAACACAGCGGAATCCCTCGCTGTTCTGAAACGCGGGTTTCCGAAAACCCGCTTCGTCTGGCTGATGGGCGCGGATAATCTGAAACAGATTTCGCGCTGGCATCAATGGACCCGAATCTTTAATCAAGTTCCCATTGCGGTTTTTGACCGTGCTCCTTATTCTTTTGGGGCGCTTGCCGGCAAGGCGGCAAAAGCGTTTTTTCGATTCAAGAGAAAACCGACAGACGCCTGCAACCTTGCCGATATGCCGGCGCCGGCCTGGATGTTCTTCCACACAAGGCTCCATCCGGGCTCGGCAACAAACATAAGAGCGCGCCGTGACTCGTCGCTTGGCCCTAGTGGGCAGAAAGATGCCGCGAAACGGCAGAAGGTGAATAAGTGAGTGTAAAACAGAAAGCACACACACTGACAAAACGATCAAAAGACAGCACCAAAGACGCCAGACAGTCTGACGGGATGCTCGCTGACATCGTGGAATCGCTGGAAGATCATAAGGCGATGGATGTCGTCGTCATTGATCTTAAAGGCAAATCCGACATTGCCGACTATATGGTCATCGCGACCGGTCAGTCCGGCCGCCAGGTATCGACCATGGCGGACAGGCTGGCGCTGGTCGTCAAGGACCATGGCGTCGTCGGCGCGGTTCCAGAGGGCCGCGGACAGGCTGATTGGGTCTTGCTCGATGCGATCGATGTCATCGTGCATCTCTTCCGCCCGGAAGTGCGGGATTTCTACAATCTGGAAAAAATGTGGAATGCCGATCTGCCCGACACTACGGGGCCCGATACCACGGAGCCCGACACCCCCGAGCCCGATGCGCCGGAACCGGCAACGACCTGACGCGATTTTCCCGTGCGGCTGACAATTTGCACCGTGGGGCGGCTGAAAAGCGGCCCTGAGCGCGATCTGATCGACAAATACAAGAAACGTGTGCAATGGCCGCTCGAGATCGTGGAGGTCGAAGAACGGCGCAAACTCTCTGCTGCGGAGCTCAAATCCCGCGAAAGCAACCTGCTGAGCAGCGCATTGCCGACCGGCACCGTCCGTATAGCCATGGACGAGCGCGGCAAAACGCTCAGCAGCCGGGATTTTGCAGATAAACTCGGTGCATGGCGTGATCAGGGCCGGGATATCGCCTTTATTATCGGTGGCGCCGGCGGCCTGGCGCCGGAGCACCGGAAAAACGCCGATCTGGTAATGTCATTTGGCGCGGCAACCTGGCCCCATATGATGGCCCGCGTGATGCTAGTCGAACAAATCTACCGGGCGCAGGAGATTCTCGCGGGACATCCCTATCACCGCGAATGAAGTGCCGGAATAAAAGCCGACTCATAATCTGGAGATGAACCCACGCCGAAGTACCATTTGTCAATTATTTCCCTATATAGTGGGGACACATCATTCAGGGACCCGAGATGAGTAGCGATCGAGCATCAGTGCCGCGCCCAACTATGCCAAAACCGGTCGTCCTGTGCGTACTTGATGGCTGGGGCCATCGCGACGACGAAACCGAAAACGCGATTACCCCTACCAATACGCCAAATTTCCAGCGCCTTTGGGCGGCAAACCCGCATACCTATATCGGTACCAGCGGTGTAGATGTCGGCCTGCCACAGGGTCAGATGGGGAATTCCGAGGTCGGACACATGAATCTCGGCGCCGGGCGGATCGTCAATCAGGACATCCGGCGCATCGACGCTGCCGTCGAAGACGACTCGCTCGCAACAAATACCGCCCTCGCAGGCTATATCGACACCCTCAAAGCGTCGCACGGCACCTGCCACCTTCTCGGTCTGCTTTCCCCCGGTGGCGTTCATTCACACCAGAATCATCTGGTGAAACTGGCGGAAATTGTGGCCAATGCGGGTATTCCGGTCGCCATACATATGTTTCTCGATGGACGGGATACCCCGCCGGAAAGCGCCGCCGGGTTTGTCTCGGAATTCGCCCGGCAAATAGAACCCATCACCGGTGTCTCGCTTGCCACCATGTGCGGCCGTTTTTTCGCAATGGACCGGGACCAGCGCTGGGACCGGGTGGAGAAGGCCTATAACCTCATCATATCGGCAAACGGCACCGCGACAGCCGATGCGGTTGCCGCAATCCGGGCAAGCTATACCGCGGGGATCACCGACGAATTCGTCGAACCGGTCGCGCTGAACGGCTATGCGGGCGTGCAGGACGGTGACGGCGTATTGATGGGCAATTTCAGATCCGATCGGGCGCGCGAAATTCTGCAGGCGCTGCTGGACCCCGATTTTCAAGGGTTTGCACGCGCCCGGGTTGCGGCTTTCAAGGCTGCACTGGGCGTGACCGAATATTCAACCGCTCATACCGCGTATATGGGGACCATGTTCCCACCGGCATCGCTCGACAACATCCTCGCCGGGCTCGTCGCGGATGCCGGTAAAAAGCAGCTGCGGATCGCCGAAACCGAGAAATATGCCCATGTGACGTTCTTCTTCAATGGCGGCGAAGAAACGCCGTTCCCGGGCGAAGACCGTGTGCTTATCCCATCGCCCAAGGTTACGACCTACGACCTTCAGCCCGAGATGTCTGCCCATGAAGTCACCGACAGGCTGGTCGAGGCCATCGGGACGGGAACGTACGATTTTATTCTGGTGAACTATGCCAACCCGGACATGGTCGGCCATACCGGCATCCTCAAAGCAGCGGAAATCGCGATCCGAACCGTAGATGAATGCATCGGGCAGCTTACAACGGCCGTCGCAACAGCTGGAGGGTCCCTCCTGATCACCGCCGATCATGGCAATGCGGAAACAATGCGGGATGCCGAAACCGGTGCGCCGCATACCGCCCACACCCTTAATGTGGTCCCGGCTGTACTGGTCAACGCCCCCGCCAACGTGCACGCGCTGCGCAATGGGCGTCTCGCCGATATCGCCCCGACACTGCTGCAACTTATGCAGATAGATCAACCCGCGGACATGACCGGCGTATCGCTGATCGAAACCGCACGCACAGCCGCAACGATATCGGAAGCACGTGTTTCAGCCTGATCGCATCGGCGCGCTCTTTGTCCTCGGCATCTGCCTGGCCGCCACACCTGCGGTTTTAGGGCCCGCCGTTGCGAACGAGCTTGAGAACAAGCTCGAAGCAATCCAGCAGGATATCGACAAAAGCCGGGAGAAACGCGCCGGCCTGGACCGGACAGCCAAAAAAGCGGCCACAGAACTCCAGTCGATCAAACGCCGGGGCGTCAATCTGGCGCGGAAGATGCATCGTCATTCGGCCGATGCCAATCGGATTAAGGCCCAGCTGATCGCACTGGAAAAGCAGGAACGCACAAAATCCAAAAAAATGCAGCAGCGCAAAGCGCAACTCGCGGCGACGCTGGCAGCCCTGCAACGCATCGCGCGGATGCCGACGGCCACGCTGGTCGCCATACCGCAATCGACGGACAAGACAATCCGTACCGCGATCCTGCTGCGCGCGGCAGTACCGGAACTCCAACGCGATGCGATGACCCTGGGCGACGATCTACGCACCCTGACATCGCTGCGGGACAGAATCGGGACCGAAAAATTGGCGTTATCCTACTCGCTTGCGCGCCTAAAGACTAAACGGAAAGCACTGACTGCACTGACAGCCGATAAAATGGGGCTTCTAAAAACCACGAGGTCCGCCGAACGCGCCGCAGCGCAGAAGGCAGCGCGCCTGTCGGCCCGTGCCGGCAGTTTGCGCGAGTTGCTGAAAAGACTATCCGTCCGGCAACGACGCCCGGCATTGAAGGGTCCCGATTTCGAGCCGTCACCGGCGGCGGTGGCCCCGCAGCAAAAAAACCCCGTCCGTCCGCCGGTCACAATATCGCGAGGCGCGCTCCCGGCACCAGGCCGCGTCGTAACCGGTTTTGGACAAAAGATGCCGAACGGCACGTTGAGCAAAGGCGTCTTCGTCGTCACCAGACCTGCGGCGGCGGTTGTGGCCCCGGTACCGGGACGAATCGTCTTCGCAGGAGAGTTCCGTGGATACGGAAATCTTGTCATACTGGAACTACGCGACAGGGGGCACGCGTTGATATCGGGTATGTCCAGGATCGATGCACAGGTCGGGGACGAAGTGTTGGTAGGAGAACCGCTTGGCGAGATGACCCCCTCGACGAGCACCACGCCAAAACTATATTTTGAACGCAGAAGAAGGGGTCAACCGATTAACCCTATGCCGTCAGATGCGGCACGCAGGAATAAGGTAAGCGGATAATGATGAAACGAATATTGGCGGCTGGCGTAATCGTTGGAGGCATCGCCTTCGTACTTCCCGCCACAGCCCAGAACAACAACTCGGAGACATACAGGCAGCTTAACCTGTTCGGCGATGTATTTGAGCGCGTCCGGGCGGATTACGTCGAAGACGTCTCCGACGAAGAGCTTATCGAGGCGGCCATTAACGGCATGCTGACATCTCTGGATCCGCATTCAAGCTATCTCAGCCCGAAGAATTTCAAGGATATGCAGGTTCAGACCCGCGGTGAATTCGGCGGGCTGGGTATCGAAGTCACGATGGAAAACGGCTACGTAAAGGTCGTCTCCCCAATCGACGATACCCCGGCGTTTCGCGCCGGCCTGAAGCCGAACGATCTCATCACCCATCTCGACGGCGAACAGGTGCGGGGGCTGACCCTGTCCCAAGCGGTGGAGCGAATGCGCGGTAAGGTCGGCAGCGATCTCAAGCTCACGGTCCGACGCGAGGGCAGCGAGGCGTTTGACGTCAGCGTTACCCGTGCCGTGATCAAAATCCGTTCTGTCCGGTCCCGGATGGAAGGCGAGGATATCGGCTACGTCCGGATCTCGTCGTTCAGCGAACAGACATCGTCGGGCGTTGAGCGCGCGATCAAGCGGTTCCGCGATACCGCGAAGGACAAGCTCAAAGGGATCGTGCTCGATCTGCGCAATAATCCGGGCGGATTGCTGGATCAATCGGTCAAGGTGTCGGATGCGTTCCTCAATCAGGGCGAAATCGTCTCCACCCGGTCACGCCGGGCAGATGAAGGCCAGCGCTTCAACGCCAAACCGGGCGATGCAGCCGAAGGTCTACCGATTGTGGTGCTGATGAATGGCGGCTCGGCCTCTGCGTCGGAAATCGTCGCGGGCGCGCTGCAGGATCATCGCCGCGGTATCATCATGGGCACGCGGTCGTTCGGCAAAGGCTCTGTCCAGACGATCGTGCCCCTGTCGGGCCATGGCGCGATACGTCTGACGACGGCGCGCTACTACACCCCGTCGGGACGTTCTATCCAGGCGAAGGGCATCGATCCCGACATTGTTGTCGAGCAGGCGACAGTCAAGAAAGTGACCCAGCCACGCCGGACGCGGGAAGACGATCTGCGGGGCCGGCTCGACAATCCGAACGGCGATGCAGCACCCAAGGCACCCGGGGCTCCAACGAAGCCGAGCGCAGAAAATCCTGAAACGCCTCAGGATTATCAGCTTTCGCGGGCGTTGGATCTGCTGCGGGGAATCGCTCTGTATGGCGCCCGCGCTGCCAACTGAGACGTCACGAACCGAGACCGGAAGACTATTCCGGAACCCCGCCCGTGATTTTCATGGACGGGCCTGAACGGGGACGAAAGTGAAGGCTTCAACACGCGGTACAAGTGGCGCCCGCCTGCCCCTGATGCTATTGCTAGGCTTTGCTGTTCTCACAGCCGGCGTCGTCGTCTGGCTGACCCTCTCGTCTCCGGATCCTGTTGTCACCGCAGAAACGCCCGCCGATAAGAAGAGCGCGGTGCCAGAGCAAAAACCTGCCGCAAAACCCGAGAATGAACCCGGCAGTGCCCCCAAGGACAACGCATCTAAACCGGCGCCTGACACGGCTGAAGCCGCAAAGCCACCCGCGGACCATCAGCAGCCGACCGCCCGGGAAAACGCGGCACCTGACCCGACACCCACCGAGCCACCCGCCCAAACTGTGACGGCGCCCCCTCAGGTAACAGACGGACCACCGGCGAAACCGCCGGCCAAAACACCCGAAAAATCCATCGCCCGGAAACAACCGGGCCCGGCGGCGGTGTATACCGTGATGCCGAAAAAATTACCCCGTGTGGCGCCGGATGCGGCCCTGCCTCTATCGCCTGACCCGGCACTGCTACAAATGACGGCGCTTGGCCCCCTGCCGCGTGTCGGCGATGACGGGCACCTGCCCCGCCAAGTCTATGCGAAGCCGTTCAACACTGCCGACAAACGTCCGCGGATAGCCATCGTCGTGACCGGCCTCGGCCTGTCCGCTGCAGCAACCGAATCCGCGATCCAGGGATTACCGGGCAGCGTTACACTGGCATTTGCTCCCTATTCTCCCCGGTTAAACGAGTGGATACGGCTGGCGCGCGCAGCCGGCCACGAAGTCCTGATCAATGTACCGATGGAACCGACCAATTACCCCGCCTACGACCCCGGTCCCCAGACGCTGCTGACGAGGCTCAATGCGGAGGGAAATCTCGACCGTCTGTTGTGGAGCCTCAGCCGCGGGACGGGTTACGTCGGCGTCGTCGATTTTCTTGGATCGCAGTTCACGACGTCGCGGGTTCATATGACGCCGATTCTCAATGCGATTAAGCAGCGCGGGCTGCTTTACCTCGACAGCAATAGTTCCCCACGCAGCGTATCGGGAGCGGTCGCGGCAAAACTCAAACTGGTCTCGGCCAAGGCAACTCTGACACTGGACGAACGTGCCTCACGGACGGAGATAGACCGGCGTTTCGCGGAACTGGAGCAGCGTGCCAAACGGAAAAGGCAGGCAATCGGCATCGCATCGCCGTATCCGGTCTCGCTGGAACGGATCGCAACCTGGGTGCGTCAGCTTGAAGCCCGTGGAATCGCCATCGCTCCGGTGTCGGCGCTGATGCAGACCCCTGCGCCTGCGGGAGCGGCGCGATGATACTCAACACGCCGCCGCCTTCAGGCTACCGTCCCTGTGTCGGTATCCTGTTGCTGGACAGCGCGGGTGCAATCTTTGTGGGCGAACGGATCGACAGGCCAGACGCCTGGCAGATGCCGCAGGGCGGGATCGATAAAGGCGAAACCGCAACCGAGGCCGTGTTTCGTGAACTCAAAGAGGAAACCGGAATTGAGGCCGCCGAGCTTCTGGGCATCAGCGGTATCTGGCGCAGCTACGACCTTCCCCCGGCGCTGGCGGCAAAGGCATGGGGCGGCCGGTTTCGCGGCCAGGCACAGCTCTGGTCGGCGCTCCGGTTTACGGGGACGCGGAATGATATCGATATTCAGACCGAACACGCTGAATTCAGTCAGTGGAAGTGGACAGATCCGACGACGCTATTGTCGGAGATCGTCGACTTCAAGCGAGACCTTTACGCCGAGGTGCTTGCGGAGTTTCAGACACATATCACTCAGACGTCCCGGACACCTCCGACGACATAGAAACTGGCAGCGCTTGTCGCTTTTACCGTTCGGCATGATGTCAGAATTCGCACGGGAGAGACGTCTTGGCCGATGAGTTTCTGCCAATCTAAGGGGTGGCGAATATGTCTTCGCCACCCCTTACCGGTCCCGCTACGCGAGCAGACTAACCTCAGTTAGGGTGGATACGCTCGCCATGGGAGCTGATATCGAGCCCTTCGATCTCGTCCTCTTCATTGACGCGCAATCCAATGGTTTTCTGGATAACCTTCACAATGATCCAGCTTAGGATCAGCGACCAGAGCGCGACGACAACAATACCGAGGACCTGCACGCCAAGCTGCTTGGTCATTGTCATACCCTCGCCGAGCCCCAGACCGCCAAGCGCTTCTGCGCCAAAGAACGATGTCAACAAGATGCCCAGTGCGCCGCCGACCCCATGGACGGCAAACACGTCAAGGGAATCATCGATGTGAATCTTCTGCTTTATGAAACTGACACACCAGAAACACACAAATCCCGCGACGATACCGAATACCAATGCACCGGCAGGTCCGACGAAGCCGGCACCGGGGGTGATGGTTGCGAGCCCGGCGACCATGCCGGTCACGATGCCGATAAGGCTGGGCTTTCCGTACTTAACCCACTCAATTCCCATCCAGACCAGCGACGCGGTCGCGGCCGAGATATGCGTGACCACCATGGCCATGCCTGCCGACCCATCGGCGGCGAGAGCGGAGCCGGCATTAAAGCCGAACCAGCCGACCCAAAGCATGGCGGCACCGATCATGGTCAGACCGGGGTGATGCGGCGGTGTTATGTCCCGTGGGTATCCACGACGTCCGCCGAGCATCTTCGCAATCATCAGGGCGGAGATACCTGCGGTGACATGAACCACGAGGCCGCCGGCGAAGTCTTTGACGCCCAGTTCGGCGAGCCACCCGCCGCCCCAGATCCAGTGGCAGACCGGGCCATAGACCAGGATGATCCAGACGCCGCTGAATAACAGGACGGCGCTGAATTTTATACGCTCCACATAGGCACCGACGATAAGCACCGGTGTGATGACGGCGAAAGTCATCTGAAACATAAAGAACACCGATTCGGGAATGGTGCCGGATAACGTGCCGACGCCGATACCGGACAGGAAGACCTTGCCGAGACCGCCGATCCAGGCGTTCGCGGTACCCCCATCTCCAAATGCCAGGCTATAGACCAGCACAAACCAGAGGATCGACATCAGGCACGCGACGGCAAAACATTGCATCAGGACTGAAAGCAGGTTCTTTGCGTTTACCAGCCCGCCATAGAACAACGCAAGGCCGGGCAGTGTCATAAACAGTACCAGGGCCGTCGATGTCAGGATCCAGGCAGTGTCGCCACTGTTGAGTTTTCCATCCTGCGCAAAGGCCTCCTGCGGTGCGATGAAACACAGAACCGATATAAAAAGCGCCGCAATAGCGACTCTAGAAAATGATTTTACCATCTGAATCCTTCGGAATACCCCGATTGCGCCGTTTGCAGCCGAAATTCCCGCTTTGTCGCATGTCCCACCGGCATGCGCCACATGCCCGTCCCCGCCGAGGCGGTTGGTATTCGACATATTTTTATTGAGCCATCGCCGCAGATAATGGTTGAATTACCGGGTGTCTGTCTAGTGATCTACCCGTTTTTAAGGCTTTTTTCAGATCGGCCCGCGAAAACCCTGCTACTTTTCCGAGAAGAGAGTGGTGGCACCTTGTCCGAGCGTCAGAAGACCGAAGGCAGAACGGTTCTGTTGACCGATTTTCTGGTCCGCAAACCGTTTCTAGTATTTACACTCTATACCGGGATATGCCTGCTTTCCCTCACGGCGCTCTCCTGGCATCACTCCAAAGATATCCGGGAATCAACTGCCTTGAAGGCTGCTGAAGCCTATTCGCAGTCAGTATCGGCGATGCGCTCATTCTATTCACGCCACGTGGTCCCGCGGGCGAAAAACGCCTGTGCGACCGTTTCCCATGATTATAAGAATTCAGAGACAACGATTCCGTTCCCCGCGACGTTGACGATTGATCTCGCAAACGAGCTGCGCGAGAAAGGCAGTGCCTTTACGTTCAATTTCTATAGCGCCGAACCGTTCCCATGGCGCGGGAGGCGCGTTCTCGACAAGTTCGAACACGATGCGCTCGCTACATTGAACGGCAAGACCCAGGAAAGGGTAGTCCGGTTCTAGAATTACAAAGGACTGCGTTCGGTTCGGGTCGCTTACCCGGTGATCATGGGGGAAACCTGTGTCGCCTGCCATAATTCCCACCCGTTAAGCCCACGCACCGATTGGAAAGTTGGCGATATCCTGGGGTTTAACAGATTACGTTGCCGCTGGTGGACGTTGGCACCTCATTCCTGCCGGATATGCGAAAATCTCCGTTTTACATCGGTAAATTCGCGTTTGCCGAGTTGATACTGATCTGGTTGTTATTGCGCGAGATTCAGTCGGGTATCGAGCAGACTCGGAAGCTTGCAGCCGTTGCTTAGCTTCGCAATATTGATCTTGCAGCGGCAAAGGCAGAGGCTGAACGCGCCAACCGCGCGCAGGGCGAATTGATCGCTAATGTCAGCCATAAATTGCGGACACCGTTGAATTTCGTTATCGGATTTTCAGAAATTCCCATGGACGAGCGAATGGGCCCGCTGGGGTCGCCGGAATACCCCGAATTTGGCGGCGAAATTCATGCGAGTGGGACGCAATTGCTCGAGATCATGAATTCAATCCTTTATATGTCGGAGCTTGAATCGGGGACCGCCGAGATGCAGCAGAAAATTCTGTCGCTCGAGCACGAGTTAAAGGCCAATGTTCAGGCTTTCAAAGCCGCGGTGAACGCGCGTGAGGTTTCTCTGAAAGTCATGATCATGCCGGACCTGCCGCCTGTATTATTCCACCGCAATGCGCTTTCGCGGATCCTGCATTGTATCCTCGACAATGCGATCAAATTCACCGAACCCGGCGGAAAAATCTGGGTCGCCGCGCGAGAACTGAAGGATGGCGGCATTGAGATCTGGTTTAAGGACACTGGCGCGGGCATCGCGGCCTGACTGCATTCAGTCGGCAGCACGCCTGGGCAGCGGAAAGAGCCGGCGCCAATCGATCAGATAAAAACGTATTGGAATGTAGTCTCGGTAGACGCAACGGTCAGACGCCTGCCCCGTGTGCTGCGACCATAGCTTCGCCGACTGCAAGGGCCATTTCGGCCTGCCCGCGGGCGAGATCGTTATCTGCCTGCTCTAGCGCTTCGCGCGCCGCCGCAACGCGTGCCTCGGCCTCTGACTGGTCGATATCCTCGACCGGCATGGCTTCTTCGGCAAGAACGGTGCAGCGTTCGCCCGTCACCTCGGCAAAACCGCCGGCGACGAATATCCGTTTCTCAACTTTCGTACCAGCATAGGTATCGATGACGCCGGGCCGCAGTGCAGAGATCAGCGATGCATGGCCGATCAGTACACCAAAATCACCCTCGGCACCGGGCACGACAACCATCTCTACATCTTCCGAAAGCAGCAGCTTTTCGGGCGAAACCAGATCGAATGTAAACGGGTCAGGCATAACGGTTTCCTGCGGTTGGGATCAGCGGTGCGACGATCAGGCCGCGGCCGCCATTTCCTTCGCTTTTTCGACGGCATCTTCGATCTTGCCGACCATGTAGAACGCGGCTTCGGGAAGGTCGTCATATTCACCTTCGATCAGCCCCTTGAAGCCCTTGATGGTGTCTTCGAGGTCGACGAATACACCTGACATGCCGGTGAAGATTTCCGCGACATGGAACGGCTGCGACAGGAAACGCTGTATTTTACGGGCGCGCGCAACAACGAGTTTGTCTTCTTCCGACAGCTCGTCCATGCCGAGAATGGCAATGATGTCCTGCAGTCCCTTATAGGTCTGCAAGACACGCTGAACTTCACGTGCAACGTCATAGTGCTCATTGCCGACGGTACGCGGATCGAGAATACGTGATGTGGAATCGAGCGGATCAACAGCCGGGTAAATGCCAAGCTCGGCAATTTGGCGCGACAGAACCGTCGTCGCGTCGAGATGCGCAAATGATGTGGCAGGCGCCGGATCGGTGAGATCATCGGCAGGCACGTAGATCGCCTGGACCGACGTAATCGAGCCCTTGTTTGTTGTGGTAATGCGTTCCTGCAGGTTACCCATATCGGTCGCGAGGGTCGGCTGATAGCCAACCGCCGACGGAATACGGCCAAGTAGTGCCGACACTTCGGAACCGGCCTGCGTGAAGCGGAAAATATTATCGACGAAGAGCAGCACATCCTGACCTTCTTCATCGCGGAAATATTCAGCCAGCGTCAAACCGCTGAGGCCGACGCGCGCACGCGCACCCGGCGGCTCATTCATCTGGCCATAGACCAGCGCGGCCTTTGATTCGCCATCGGGCTGAATAACGCCGGATTCCATCATTTCGTGATAGAGATCATTACCTTCACGCGTCCGTTCGCCGACACCGGCAAACACGGAATAACCACCATGTGCCTTTGCGATGTTGTTGATCAGTTCCATGATCAGCACCGTCTTGCCGACACCGGCACCGCCGAACAGGCCGATCTTGCCGCCGCGCGAATATGGCGCCAGCAAATCGACAACCTTGATGCCGGTGACCAGCACGTCTGTTTCCGTCGACTGTTCCGTAAAGACCGGGGCCTCGCGATGAATTGGCAGCTTTTTGGTGGTGTTCAGCGGACCGCGCTCATCGATCGGCTCACCGATGACGTTCAGGATGCGGCCCAGTGTTTCAGGACCGACAGGCATCATGATCGGTGAGCCCGTATCAGTCACCTTCAGGCCACGAACCAGACCTTCGGTCGTGTCCATGGCGATGGTGCGCACGGTGCTTTCGCCGAGATGCTGCGCCACTTCGAGAATCAACCGGTTCCCGCCATTGTCACATTCCAGCGCGTTCAGGATATAGGGCAGTTCGCCTTCGAACTGAACGTCGACCACAGCGCCCAGAACCTGGGAAACGCTGCCAATATTTTTGCTTGCCGTATCGGCCATTGTCATACCTCGTACATCGATTTGCCGGACATCAAACTGCCTCGGCGCCGGAGATGATTTCTATGAGTTCTTTGGTGATGAACGCCTGACGCGTCCGGTTGTAGTTGAGCGTGAGCGAATCGATCATTTCGCCGGCGTTCCGTGTCGCGCTATCCATCGCGCTCATTCGCGCACCGTGTTCGCTGGCATTGTTTTCAAGCAGCGAGCGGTATACCTGCACACTCAGATTGCGCGGCAGGAGGACTTCGAGAATTTCGTTTTCGTCGGGCTCGTAATCGTAGTTCACGCTCGCCCCATCGGCCTGCTCTTCGCCGGTATCCAGTGCGTCCGCCGCAAACGGGATCACTTGCTGGCGGGTAACGATCTGCTCAATCACAGATTTGAACCGATTATAGATCAGCGTGCAGACATCGAACTCGCCGGCCTCGAACATTGCAAGAACACGATTTGAAATGCCCTGCGCATCTTCAAATTTGAGACGCGGGCGTCCGATGCCTTCGATCAGGTCGACAATCAGCGGCGCGAATTCGCGGCGCACCTGCGCCCAGCCTTTGCGGCCGACACAGAGAATTTTCACTTCCTTGCTGTCCGCCTGCAACTCGGCGACCATCCGACGGGTATCCCGCACGATGGAAGAATTGAACGCACCGCAAAGCCCGCGATCGGACGTCATCATGATAAGAAGATGCACATCCTGCTTGCCGGTTCCGGCCAGCAGTTTCGGCGCACCGGCAGACGATTCCATGGATCCGGCGAGGGAACCAAGCATACGTTCCATACGTTCGGCATAGGGCCGCGCCGCTTCGGCCTGTTCCTGCGCACGACGCAGTTTGGCCGCCGCGACCATTTTCATCGCCGACGTAATCTTTTGCGTCGATTTGACGCTGTCGATCCGCATGCGGAGGTCTTTAAGGCTGGGCATATCCCGTTACCGGTTCCTGTTTTCCGGAGTGTCGATCAGGCGGCGACGAAGTTCTTGGCGTATCCGTCGAGGAACGCCCTGATCTTCGCATTGGTATCGTCCGAAACCGCCTGCTCTTTGCGGATGGTCTCGAGAATATCATCATGGTTCGCCTTGATGTCGGACAGGAAGCCCCGTTCGAACTGCGTGACGGCGCGCGCCGGGATATCATCCAGATATCCGTTCACGCCGGCAAAGATCGATATCACCTGCTCTTCAACAGGCATCGGTGCGTACTGTCCCTGCTTCAGCAGCTCGGTCAGGCGTTCGCCACGGCCGAGAAGCTTCTGGGTCGCCGCATCAAGATCCGATGCGAACTGCGCAAAGGCGGCCATTTCGCGGTACTGAGCGAGTTCCAGCTTGATCGAGCCGGCAACCTGCTTCATCGCCTTGATCTGGGCCGCCGAGCCAACGCGGCTGACCGACAGGCCGACGTTCACCGCCGGACGAATGCCGGAATAGAACAATTCGGTTTCAAGGAAGATCTGACCATCGGTGATCGAAATCACGTTGGTCGGAATATAGGCCGACACGTCACCCGCCTGGGTTTCAATAATCGGCAACGCCGTCAGCGAGCCGCCGCCATTCGCGTCGCTCATCTTGGCTGCGCGTTCCAGCAGACGGGAATGGAGATAGAAAACGTCACCCGGATAGGCTTCGCGTCCCGGCGGGCGGCGAAGCAGCAGCGACATCTGACGATAGGCAACAGCCTGCTTTGACAGGTCATCATAAACGATCAGGGCATGCATACCGTTATCGCGGAAATATTCACCCATTGTGCAGCCGCCATAAGGGGCAAGGAACTGCAGCGGCGCGGGCTCGGACGCGGTCGAGGCAACGACGATGGTGTATTCCATCGCGCCGACTTCTTCGAGCTGCTTGACGATCTGGGCCACGGTCGAGCGCTTCTGGCCAATAGCGACATAGATGCAGAAAAGCTGCTTGTCGGTATCGCCTTCGTCGAAGGCTTTTTTCTGGTTAATGATCGAGTCAATCGCAATGGCGGTCTTGCCGGTCTGGCGATCGCCAATAATCAGCTCGCGCTGGCCACGGCCAACGGGGATAAGGCTGTCGATCGCTTTCAGGCCGGTCTGCATCGGCTCGCTGACCGACTGGCGCGGAATAATGCCAGGCGCTTTGACGTCGACACGGCGACGTTCGGCAGCCTCGATCGGGCCCTTGCCGTCAATCGGCTCGCCCAGCGCATCAACAACGCGGCCCAGCAGGCCCTTGCCGACGGGAACGTCCACGATGGTGCCCGTCCGCTTGACGATATCGCCTTCTTTGATGCCGGAATCCGACCCGAAGATAACGACACCGACATTGTCGGTCTCGAGGTTAAGCGCCATGCCCTTGATGCCGCCGGGGAATTCGACCATTTCGCCGGCCTGGACACTGTCCAGCCCGTAGACGCGGGCGATACCGTCACCGACTGACAGAACCTGTCCGACTTCGGCGACTTCGGAATCGGTACCGAAATTGGCGATCTGATCCTTGAGGATCGAGGAGATTTCTGCGGCGCGGATGTCCATCACGCTGCCCCTTTCAATGAGAGTTCTAGACGTTGAAGCTTTGTACGAAGAGAGGAATCGATCATGCGGGACCCGACCTTGACGATCATGCCGCCCAAAAGCGACGCATCCACACGCGTATCGAGGGTAACTTTGGAGCCCAGAGCCGACCGTAATTCCTGTTCCAGCGACGCCTGCTGCGCCTCCGTCAGCGGCTCTGCCGTCATAATTTCCGCCGTCATTTCGCCGCGCGCATTAGCGAGCAGCTGGCGGTAGCCGACGCACATGCTGTCAAGCACGAAAAGTCGACGGTTGCGGGCGACCACGCCGGTAAAGTTCAGGGTGAGTTCGGAGACGCCGGCCTTTTCAAGCACAGCCGAAAGCGCCCGAGCCTGCGCGTCGCGCCCGATAATGGGGCTCGCGACAAGGCGGCGCAAATCGGCCGATTCGGCCAATAATGCACGAATAGTCGCTACATCTGCAGCAACTTCGTCCAGTTTTCTCTGTTCCTCGGCAAGCTCGAAGAGCGCGGCCGCATAACGGCCTGCCACACCGGAAACGGCTGACGATTCAGACGACACCCAATTTACCTCAAAAACGTCCCGTAGACATAAACTAACCTGTTGTTTTTAATCGAATAATCAAGCCTGCAAAGGCATATCATATCGACCCCCCATAACGGCAGCGTTAGGTAACACAGGCATTTGTGGGTTGCAACCCGGCGCAATCGGGAAAGTCGCGTCAAACCGTCGCGACAACGCCTTCGCCACATTTTCCAGCGTTCGGTAAAATATGGATCACTCTCAATGATCGAGACATGACGTTCCGCCCGTTGTTTAGCAGCCAGAACAGTATTCAGGTGGATTGATCGTCCGCCAACAGGTTGCTTCGCATCATCCAATCCAACGACATCAGCAGCTCTGTCGGACGCGCTCTCCCCGATTTCCTGGTGCTATGTCCACGCGCCAAGACGCGCGCTAATAATGCCAAAGTCGAAAACATCCTGAAAATGGGAGTCTACATAAAGTTATAGGGATCAATGTCGACAGAGATTCGAACGCCACCGGTCACTTTATGTGAGTACACCCAGCGCCGCAGAACATCCTGAATATTGAGATCCTTTCGTGCCCGCACCAGCAACCGGCGCCGATGCCGGCCACGGATGACGGAGATCGGGGCCGGCGCAGGACCAAGCACGCTCAGCCCGTCGCGGCGCGGCGCCGACCGCCCAAGTGCGTTCGCCGTATCATCCACCGCGCGCTCGTTCCGCCCCGACACGATGATCGCCGCCAGCCGACCGTAAGGCGGCATATTGTGCTGTTTTCGCGCGGTCGCTTCGGTCTTGATAAAGCCGTCACGGTCACCGCCGATCAGCGCCTGCATGACAGGGTGTTCGGGCTGAAAGGTCTGCAGCAGCACCCGGCCCGGCCGCTCGGCCCGCCCCGCCCGCCCCGATACCTGATGCAATAACTGATAGGTGCGTTCCGCCGCGCGCAAATCTCCGCCGGCAAGTCCGAGATCCGCATCGATCACACCGACAAGCGTCAGCGCCGGAAAGTGGAATCCCTTGGCCATGATCTGTGTGCCTATCAGGACGTCTATTTCCAGGTTCTCCATCCGCCGGACGAGCGCCAGAGCATCCGCCGGTTTATGCACCGTGTCGCTCGACATGATTTCGAACCGCAGGTCGGGAAACTTGGCGCGAGCCTCTTCGGCCAGGCGTTCGACGCCCGGCCCGCAGGCCGCGAAACGGCTCTCGACCTCGCAGGACGGGCAGGTCAACGGCGGCGGTGCACTATAGCCGCAGTGATGACATTGCAGCCGGTCAAGCAAACGGTGTTCGACCAGCCATGCCGTACATTGCGGGCAGTTGAGCCGGTGCCCGCAGGCGCGGCACAGGGTCAGCGGCGCGTATCCGCGCCGGTTCAGAAACAGCATCGCCTGTTCTCCCGCGGCGACCGTCTCGGACATCGCACGCGCCAGGGCGGGTGACAGCCAGCTTTGGCGGTCGAGCGTTTCTTCGCGCATGTCGATGGCGGCGATATCCGGCAGGCGCGCGCCCGCGAAGCGTTCGGGCAGAGACAGCCGCCGGTAGCGTTCGCGCCAGACATTATCGACCGTTTCCAGAGACGGCGTCGCGGATGCAAGGATGACGGGGAAATCACCGATATGGCCACGCACCACGGCCATATCGCGGGCGTTGTAGATCACACCTTCATCCTGCTTGAAGCTGGGGTCGTGCTCTTCATCGATCACGATCAGACCAAGATCGCGATAGGGCAGCATCAGCGCCGACCGTGCACCGACGACCAGCTTGGCCTCACCGTACAATACGGCACGCCAGTTGCGCCGCCGCTCGGACATCGGCAGATCGGAATGCCAGACCACGGGACGGACCCCGAAGCGTCGTTCGAACCGCCCGAGCCAATCGGCGGTAAGGGCAATTTCCGGCAACAGAACGATGACCTGCCTGTCCGCCCGGATGGCTGTGGCGATGGCTTCGAAATAGACCTCGGTCTTGCCCGATCCGGTTACCCCGTCGAGCAGCGTGACCGAATACCCTGCCCCAACGTCGGCAGACAACGTGGCCGCCGCCGCCGACTGCGCCTCCGACAGAACAGCGCCCGGAAGGTCAGGGTCGGGTAGGCCGACAGGATCCTCTTCGGTCAGGGCAATCTGGTCCAGCGCACCCGCATCCGCCATCGCCCGGATCACCGCCGGTGAACTGCCGGACAGCCTGGCGAGGTCAGCACCTTTGCGCGGCGTGCCGTCGGTAAGGGCGTTCAGTACCCGGCGGCGCGCGTCTGTCAGGCGGACGCCGCCGGGAAGTGATTCGCTTTCTAGGTCAACCGCGGAGGCGATGCGGTAGGACGTAACGGGCTTGAGCGGGCTCAGCGCCTTGGGCACGCTCATAGTCATCCGCAGGACCGTGCCGAGCCGGGCCAGGGTATAGGACGCTACCCAATCAACGAACCGACGGAGGTTGGCGGGCATCGGCGGGAGGTCCAATACGGCGCTGATTTCACGCAGCTTTTCGGGGTTCACCCCGCCGCGCGCCGACCCCCATACAACACCCGTGGCCTGGCGCGGACCGAGCGGCACCTCGACATAGGAGCCGGGCTCCACCGACAGATCGGACGGCACCAGATAGTCATAGGGCGCGATCAGCGGCAGCGGCAGCAGAACACTGACGGCCGTCGTCTGAGCGGTGCCGGGGCGTGTGGAAAGGGTGGGGTCCATCGGATACACTCTATCCTAGCCGTTCGGGGCGGCCAATCGGCTGACGGCGGAAGTATCGCATTCAGCAAAGATGAAACATCGCGGGCATTGCCTGCACAGCAAAACGGGCAGGCGCACGCTGGCCGGCTCAGAACTGAAGGAATATCATGAAGTTTTTCGTGGACACGGCGGACGTTGCCGAGATCAAGGATCTGGCATCAACGGGCCTCGTAGACGGCGTCACCACCAACCCGTCGATCATCGCCAAATCGGGCCTGAATTTTTTCGACGTCATCGCGGAAATCTGCGACATAGTCGATGGTCCGGTGAGTGCTGAGGTCGCAGCGACCGATCACGAAACGATGCTCAAAGAAGGGCGAAAGCTCGCCCAGATTGCCAGTAATGTTGCCGTCAAGGTGCCGCTGACGCCCGACGGCTTGAAAACCTGCAAGGTGCTGTCCGATGCCGGAACACAGGTGAACGTGACACTCTGCTTCTCCGCCGGTCAGGCTATCCTCGCAGCCAAGGCGGGCGCGACCTTCGTGTCACCCTTCGTCGGCCGGCTGGACGACATCAGCCGCGACGGGATGGGCCTGATCGACGAAATCTGCTCGATCTACGCCAATTACGAGACGTTCGAGACCGAAGTGCTGGTCGCATCGGTGCGCGGCCCGAACCACGTGATCGAAGCTGCGCAAATAGGCGCGGATGTCGTCACGGTGCCGCCCAGCGTGCTGCGCCAGCTCTTCAAGCACCCGCTCACCGATTCGGGTCTTGAGGCGTTTCTGACCGATTGGGCAGGATCCGGTCAGTCGATCCTGGGGTCCTGAGCATGAGCGGTCCGTCGGACAAAGCCGCAAAAACCCAGCCGGACAGCCTGACCGCAGAGACGGTCTCCGCCTGGCTGCGCAGACATCCGGATTTTCTGCACGAAAACCCGGAAGTCCTGACGTTCCTGACCCCGCCCGAATTCAAACGCGGCGAGCGTATTCTGGATATGCAGCATTTTATGCTGGAGCGGATGCGCGACGACCTGACCAGCCTGCGGCGCCATGAAAAGCAGCTTCTATCGGCGGTCGAAGGCAATGCCGCCGGTCAGTCCAAGGTTCACCAGGCGGTTACCGCCGTCGTCGACGCCGACGAAATCCAGGGGCTGAACAGCGTTATCCGGGGAAAACTGCCGGCCATGCTGGATATCGAATCGGCAGTCCTGTGCATCGAAGATGCCGGCGCCCTGGCCCTGGCGGGTGCAACGGCGATCGGCAAAGGTGGAATTGAAAACCTGATGGGCCCCAAAAAGCGCATCCTGCTGCAGGGGCAGACCGCAGGCGAAGCGTTCGTGTTCGGCGACGATGCCGCGCGGGTGAAATCGGTCGCTTACCTGCGGCTGCGCGCGGGGAAAAATTCCCCCGACATGTTACTGGCGCTCGGGTCGGGCCGCGATGACGGGTTCGACAAGGACCAGGCGACCGATCTAATCACTTTCCTCGCCGATGTGCTGGAGGCACGACTTAAACAATGCCTGGGGCCGAAAAACTAATCAGGTTTACTGCACAGGCCGATCTGCTCGCCGCGCTGGATGACTGGCGCCGCTGGCTGATCACCGAACGGCGCACGTCGATCCATACGGTGGACGGATATTGCCGCGATATCGCAGCCTTTCTCAACTTTCTGAACGATTACCGGGGTGAAATCCCGAACATTGCTGTCCTTGCCGACCTGAAGCCTGCCGATTTTCGAGCGTGGCTGGCGGCGCGCCTGCAGGATGGCCTGTCGCGCACATCGATCGCGCGCGCGATGTCGGCATTACGCAACCTTTTCCGCTTTCTTGACCGCACCGGGCGCGTTCACAATCCGGCACTGGCCGTGGTGAAGGTGCCCAAACCGCCAAAGTCGGTACCTAAACCATTAAACGCCGCTGATGCGCTGGCCCTGCTGCGCCGCGCCGCCGAGATTGCGACCGAACCCTGGGTCGGCGCGCGCGACGTCGCGATCCTGGCCCTGCTTTACGGCTGCGGCCTGCGCATTGATGAAGCGCTCAGCCTCGATCAGCGCGATGTCCCGACCGGCGAGGTGATGACCATCACCGGCAAGGGGAACAAGCAGCGGATCGTGCCCGTTCTGCCGGTCGTGATCGATGCGATTGGCGTTTACCGCGCCGCCTGCCCGTTCCCGCTCGATGCCGACCGGCCGCTGTTTTACGGATCGCGCGGCGGCCGGCTCAATGCGGGAATCGTGCAACGCACCATGCGCCACCTGCGCGCCGATCTCGACCTGCCAGAGACCGCGACACCCCACGCGCTCCGTCACAGCTTCGCCACGCATCTGCTGGCAGGCGGCGGCGACCTCCGCACCATCCAGGAGTTGCTGGGGCATGCATCTCTCTCGACCACCCAGCGCTATACCGATGTCGACACCCAGCAAATGATCGACGTCTATGACCGGGCCCATCCCCGCGCGGTCGTCAGGGACTAGCATGTTCGGTGGCATCGGGCGGGCGCTGTCGCACCGCGATTATCTGCTGTACTGGTCGAGCAACGGCATCAACACCATCGGCCGGTGGATGTACCGGATTGCCGTCGGCTGGCTGACCTGGGAACTCACCGAATCGACGACGTGGCTGGGCATTATTGCCTTCGCCGAGAGTTTTCCGCTGGTCGTGTTCTCGGTATTGGCCGGCGCCATTGCAGACCGGGTCGGCTATATCCGCATCACCTTGCTGGCCCAGACCGCGACGGCGATTGTCGCTGCCGCCTTTGCCGCCATGACAATCGCCGGAGTGATCACGATTGAGCTGGTGCTGATCTCCACCCTGTTGATCGGATCGCTGGAATCCCTCACCACGCCGGCGCGCATGGCGCTGGTTCATGCGCTGGTCCCGAAACAGGATATGGCGGCAGCCATCGCGCTGAGTTCAGCCACCTTTAACGCAGCGCGGTTTATTGGTCCCGCGATTGCGGGCGTACTTCTGGTCTGGACGGGATCGGGCGTGGTGCTGGCAGTCGTCGCCCTCGCGTTTACGCAGTTCTGCTTTACCCTTCTGATCGTGAAGGCGGATGAACCCGAACGAAATCCCGGGCCTTGGCGCGAGCTCACGGGCGATATCGTTACCGGCATTCGTTATGGGTTCCGTCAGCCCGGCATCCGTTTCCTGCTTGTGATGCTGGGCGTCACCGGATTGCTGATCAGGCCCGTGATCGAGCTGATGCCGGGCTTCTCGGCGGAGGTGTTCGACCGCGGTGCCGACGGCCTCGCCATCCTGATGTCGACCCTGGGGTTCGGCGCGATGGTGAGCTGTATCTGGATGGCGCAGCGAGGGCGGACAGATGGGCTGACCGCGCTTGTAACAACGAGCCTTCTGGTACAGGGGGTGGCGCTTGTCTTAAGTGCCGCCGCCGGTTATTTCGGTGGAAACCTGTGGCTGTCGGCAGGCTTTCTCGGAGTCGTCGGCTTCGCCATGCTGATCGGCGGGGTCGGTTCACAGACGCTGATGCAGAACACGGTCAAATCGCATATGCGAGCCCGCGTGATGAGCCTGTTCATCATGATTTCATGGGGACTCCCGGCTTTCGGCGCGCTTGCCGCGGGATGGATCGCCAATTTTGCCGGGCTGCCGGTCACTGTTGCTGCTGGTGGGGCGCTGACCATCGTGCTCTGGCTATGGGCGCGCCCACGCGCCCGCAAACTCGAAAGCGACCTCGAAAAGACGCTCTAAAAGGCGCTTTCCATCAGGTGGGGTCGCTCTGGGGTCGATACGATCAGTCCTGTTTTTTGCGCCCGCGTAGCCGTTCCCACAGGCGCATCGCCCGGCGGTCCGCCTCGTCGTAGGTTTTCCCGAAACGCGGATAGCGGGTCTTCAGCCAATCGAGCTTGCCAGCGGCCCATTCGGATTCGCGCGACAGCAGGATCAGCCCGATGGTGAGAAAAAGAATACCCTGCAGGATCGGCAGGAACAGGCCGAGAATACCAAGAAAAACAAAGAACCAGCCGAGAGCAAGGACGGCGTAGCGTTTCAGACGCTGACTCATCGCCAAGCCCCGGTTGGAGGATTACATATGGATCGGCGCGCCTTCGACGGCAAGTGCGGCTTCTTTCACCGCCTCGTTCAGGGTCGGATGGGCGTGGCAGGTCCGTGCAATATCTTCGGACGACGCGCCAAATTCCATGGCGAGCGCCAGTTCGGCAATCATCGTACCGGCATCCGGCCCAATAATGTGCACGCCAAGCACTTCGTCGGTTGCGGCATCGGCCAGAATTTTGACGAACCCGTCTGTATCGCCATTGGCGCGGGCGCGGGAATTTGCCATGAAGGGAAAACTGCCCTTGTTGTAGTCGATCCCCGCATCTTTCAACTGCTCTTCGGTCTTGCCGACGGAGGCTGCTTCCGGCCATGTGTAGACCACGGACGGAATGGCGTCGTAATTGATATGGGTCGCCTGACCGGCCAGTCGCTCGACGCAGGCAATGCCTTCTTCTTCGGCTTTGTGCGCCAGCATCGCACCGGGAATGACGTCTCCGATGGCGTAGATGCCATCCACATTGGTTTTGAAATTGCCATCGACCTGGATGACGCCGCGGCCGTCCATTTCAACACCGACATCTTCAAGGCCGAGATTGGCGGTGAACGGTACCCGTCCGATCGAGACCAGCACGATATCGCAGTCGATGGTTTCGGCATCGCCGCCAGCGGCGGGTTCCACGGTGAGCGCGACCTTGGTCTTGGTCGATTTCGCGCCGGTAACCTTGGTGCCGAGCATGAATTCCATCCCCTGTTTTTCGAGGGTTTTGTGCATCGCCTTGCCGACTTCGCCGTCCATGTTCGGGACGATCGCGTCGAGAAATTCGACCACGGTCACCTTGGATCCAAGCCGCCGCCAGACCGAGCCCATTTCAAGCCCGATATACCCACCGCCAACCACAACCAGGTGCTTGGGCACTGCGGCCAGCGACAATGCGCCGGTGGATGACACGATCCGGTCCTCGTCGATCTCGACACCCGGCAGAGGTGTGACCTCGGACCCGGTCGCGATGAGAATATTTTCGGCGGTATAGCTGGAATCCTTGCCATCGGCGGAGACGACGACTTCGCCCGGCTTGGCAATCCGGGCAGACCCGGTGATGCCGGTAACCTTGTTCTTCTTGAACAGAAACCCGATGCCCTTGGTCAGGTCATCGACAACCTTGTCCTTGCGCGCCATCAACGTCTTCAGATCAAGCTCTACCTTGCCGACCTTCACGCCATGCTCGGCGAGGTGGTTCTGCGCTTCTTCAAATTTCTCGGACGAATGCAGCAACGCCTTGGACGGAATGCAGCCCACGTTGAGGCATGTGCCGCCAAGCGTGCCGCGCTTATCGATACACGCGGTTTTGAGGCCAAGCTGTGCAGCGCGGATTGCAGCAACATAGCCGCCCGGACCGGCGCCGATAATGATCAGGTCAAAATGTGAATCACTCATGTTTCTAACCCCTGATCAGACGGCGAGCATAATGCGTTCGGGATTCTCGATGCATTCCTTGACGCGGACAAGGAATGTCACCGCTTCGCGGCCATCGATGATGCGATGGTCATAAGACAGCGCGACATACATCATGGGGCGGATTTCGATCGAATCGCCAACCGCGACCGGCCGGCGGTCGATTTTATGCATGCCGAGAATACCGGATTGCGGCGGGTTCAGGATAGGCGTCGACATCAGCGAACCGTAAACGCCTCCATTGGTGATCGTGAATGTGCCGCCGGTCAGCTCATCCATACCGAGCTTTCCGTCACGCGCCTTCAGACCAAGCTCGGTGATGCCTTTTTCAACATCGGCGAAGGATTTTTTGTCGGCATCGCGCAGGACCGGTACGACCAGGCCCTGTTCAGTGCCGACGGCAACGCCAATATCGTAGTAGTTCTTGTATATCAGCTCTTCGCCGTCGATTTCGCCGTTCACCGCCGGCAGTTCCTGAAGGGCGACGATACAGGCCTTGACGAAGAACGACATGAAGCCGAGCCGGCAGCCATGGCGTTTTTCGAAATCGTCCTGGAATTTCTTGCGCGCCGCCATGACGTTGGTCATGTCGATCTCGTTGAACGTGGTCAGCATCGCCGCCGTGTTCTGTGCCTCTTTAAGACGTTCGGCGATCCGCTTACGCAGACGGGTCATCTTCACGCGTTCCTCGCGCACATCGTCTGCACGGGGTGCGACAGGGGCTGCCGGTTTCGCAGCCGGCGCGGGTGCCGCGGCCGGTGCCGCTGCTCCGCCGCCATCCTTCATAAACATCAGCACATCGCCCTTGGTCAGGCGGCCGTCTTTGCCGGTACCGGAAATCTGGCCGGCATCGAGATTGTTTTCGTCGACCAGCTTGCGCACGGCAGGCGACAGCTTGTCCTTATCGTCATCTTCGGATGCCGTGACAGCAGATGCCGCTTCAGCAGGTTTTGCTGCTTCCACCGGGGCCTCGGGTGCCGCGGCTTCCGCCTTCTTGGCAGAGGCCGCCCCGCCTTCGCCGATCATGCCGAGCAATGCGCCAACCTCGACGTTTTCACCCTCTTTCGCGGCGATTTCACTCAGCGTACCGGCGGTGCTAGCATTGACCTCGAGCGTCACTTTGTCGGTTTCCAGCTCCAGGATAGGCTCATCGACGGCGACCGCGTCGCCTTCGGCCTTGAACCATTTGGCGACCGTCGCTTCGGTGACGGATTCGCCAAGTGTGGGAACGATAATTTCAGTGGCCATGTTCTATTTGCTCCTGGAGCAGGCTAGTCGTTTGATCAGATTGTCAGAGCTTCGGAAATCAGCGCCTGCTGTTCCGCATTATGCTTGCCGAGGGAACCCGTCGCCGGCGACGCCGCTTCGCGACGACCGACATAAACCGGACGCTCGGCTTCGACATCGATATTCGCGAGAAGCTCTTCGACCCGCCGGTCGAGGAAATGCCAGGCTCCCATATTCTTGGGTTCTTCCTGGCACCAGACGACGTCGGCATTGGGATATTTCTTCAGCTCTTTTGACAGCGACACGCTGGGGAACGGATAAAGCTGTTCCATCCGCACCAGCGCAACGTTGCCGATATTCGCTTCTTCGCGTGCGGCATAAAGTTCGAAGTAGATCTCACCGGTACACAGCACGACGCGCTTTACCTTGGTGCGGGCGACGAGATCGCCGCAATCGGGCAATACGCGGTTGAACGACGTGCCGGGCCCGAATTCTTCGAGCTTCGACACCGCCTTTTTATGACGTAACAGCGATTTCGGCGTCATGATCACCAGCGGTTTACGGAAATCACGATGAATCTGGCGGCGCAGGACATGGTAATAATTCGCCGGCGTCGTGATATTGCAGACCTGCCAGTTATCCTCGGCGCATTGCTGCAGATACCGTTCCAGCCGGGCCGATGAATGCTCGGGCCCCTGACCTTCAAAGCCGTGCGGCAGCAACATAACCAGCCCCGACATGCGCAGCCATTTGGATTCGCCGGATGAAATGAACTGGTCGAAAATAAACTGCGCCCCATTGGCGAAATCGCCAAACTGCGCTTCCCACATCACGAGGACATCCGGATCCGCAAGTGACAGGCCGTATTCGAAACCAAGCACGGCGGCTTCGGATAGGGTTGAATTGCGGGCGATGAACTTCGCCTGATTGCCCGGACGGATCTGTTCGAGCGGGATGAATACTTTCTCGTTTTCCTGGTCGGTCGCAACCACGTGGCGCTGGGAGAACGTGCCGCGGGCAACATCCTGTCCGCTCAGCCGGACCAGATGATTTTCCGTCAGCAGCGTGCCGAACGCGAGCGATTCACCGGTTGCCCAGTCGATACCCTCGCCAGCCTCGATGGCCTTCTTCCGATTGACAAAGAAGCGTTTAAGCTTGGAGTTCAGGTTGAAGTCTTCGGGTACGGTCGAGATCGCGTTGCCGACTTCTTTCAGCAACGCCATCGGCACATCTGTCTTGCCCCGGCGCTCCTCAGCGGAGGGCGCAGTGGTCTTGCCCTGCCACTTGCCTTCCAGCCAGTCGGCCTTGTTAGGCTTATAGCACGTGGAGGCTTCGAAATCTTCGTCAAGCTTGGCGCGTACCTTTGCCTGAATTTCCGCGACCTTTTCCTCGGTGAGAATACCTTCGGCAATAAGCTGGTTGGCGTAAAGCCGGCGAACGGTCGGATGCTCAGCGATCGCCTTATACATTTTCGGCTGCGTAAATGCCGGCTCATCGCCCTCATTATGGCCGAAGCGGCGATAGCACCACATGTCGATCACAACGTCCTTACGGAATGCATCACGGAATTCGGCAGCGATCCGGCTAACATGGATGACGGCTTCAACGTCGTCGCCATTCACATGGAAAATCGGCGACTGTGCCATCTTGGCAATCTCGGTGGGATAACGCGACGTGCGGGTCGCAGCGGGATTGGTGGTAAATCCGATCTGGTTATTGACCACGACATGCATGGTGCCGCCGGTACGATATCCCTTGATGTCGGACAGCCCGAAAGTTTCGGCAACGATGCCCTGGCCACCAAATGCGGCGTCGCCATGCATTAGCAGACCCATCACCTTGCGACGCTCGTGATCGCCGTGCTGGCGCTGTTTCGCTCGCACTTTACCGACCACAACCGGATCGACCGCTTCAAGATGGGACGGGTTCGCCGCCAGCGACAGATGGACCTGTTTACCGTCGAATTCACGATCAGCAGACGTACCGAGATGGTACTTCACATCGCCGGAGCCCTGTACGTCTTCGGGCTTAGCCGATGTTCCCTGGAATTCGGAGAAAATGGCCGAAAACGGCTTTTTCATCACATTGGCCAGCACGTTCAGTCGCCCGCGATGTGGCATGCCGATCACGACTTCTTCGACGCCGAGCTGCGAGCCCCGTTTAAGAATTTGTTCCAGACCCGGCACGAGAGATTCCGAACCGTCGAGCCCGAACCGTTTGGTGCCGGTATATTTCACGTTGAGGAACTGTTCGAACGTCTCAGCTTCGGTCAGCCGCTCGAGAATCGTGGTCTTCCCGATATCCGTAAAGTCCGTCTGATTGCGGGTGCCTTCGATGCGATCCTGGATCCAGACCTTTTCCTCGGTCGATGTCATGTGCATGTATTCGACGCCGATATGACCGCAATAGGTCGCGCGGACCTTTTCAACGATATCGCGAAGCGGTGCTTTTTCGCCGAGGCCAAGCCGGTCGTGAATATAAATCTCACGGTCGTAATCGGCTTCACTAAAGCCGTAGGATTCCGGGTCCAGCTCGGTATGGCTCAGCGGCTGTTCCAGCCCCAGCGGGTCGAGCTCGGCATATAGATGACCGCGCACACGGTGCGAACGGATGATCATCAGCGCCTGGATGGAATCGCGGGTCACATCGCTGAGGATATGTCCCGGTGCCGCGCCGTTCGCAGCAGGCCCCTTGGCACCGTTGGTTTTCATCACCTCGGCGGCGGTTTCTGTCCCGATGACGGCCGTGCCGTTCGGTGCCCAGCTGGCACCCTGAAGGTCTTTCAGTACGTCCGGTGCCTCATCCTTCAACTCATCGAAGAAGGCTGACCATTCAGGATCTACCGTTGCCGGTTTTTCGAGATATCGCGCGTAAAGTTCCGCCACGAAAGTGCTGTTTGCACTCGTGAGAAACGAAGTCTTGTCTAACAGTCCGGTCATGAACTCCGGCGACACTGCCGCCGCCCCTCTCACATGCTACATCGCCGGAAAATGCCGGCGCAGTTAGCCCCGACCTATCCCCTCATCGCCTCTATCATCGCATCGCCGATACCGGCGGGCGAATCGGATACTAGTACCCCTGCACTTTTCATGGCTTCGATCTTGTCCTCGGCGCCGCCTTTGCCGCCCGAAATGATCGCACCTGCGTGCCCCATTCGCCGGCCCGGAGGCGCGGTAACGCCTGCGATAAAGCCCACGACGGGTTTCTTGGTTTTAGAATGTTTGATGAAGTCGGCCGCATCTTCTTCCGCTGATCCGCCAATTTCGCCGATCATGACAATGCCCTGGGTTTCATCGTCGGCCAGGAACAGATCGATACAATCAACGAAATTAGTGCCATTGACGGGATCACCGCCAATGCCGATGCACGTCGTCTGGCCAAGTCCCGCCGCCGTTGTCTGGGCGACGGCTTCGTAGGTCAGCGTGCCGGAGCGCGAAACGATACCGATCGTGCCACGTTGATGAATGTGACCGGGCATGATGCCGATCTTGCATTCGTCAGGCGTGATGATACCCGGGCAGTTCGGCCCGATCAGACGTGTGGCGGAATTTTCAAGCGCCCGCCTGACACGCACCATGTCGAGCACGGGAATGCCTTCGGTGATGCAGATCGCCAGCGGGATTTCCGCGTCGATCGCTTCGAGGATGGCATCCGCCGCAAACGGCGGCGGTACGTAGATCACGGAGGCATTGGCACCGGTCTTGTCGACCGCGTCGGCAACGGTGTCGAATACCGGAAGGTCCAGGTGCTGGGTGCTGCCTTTACCGGGCGTAACCCCGCCGACCATCTTCGTGCCATACGCAATCGCCTGTTCCGAATGGAACGTTCCCTGCGCGCCAGTAAAGCCCTGACAGATAACTTTTGTATCTTTTCCGACCAGCACCGACATCAGGCTGCCTCCTTCGTGACTTTGACAACCTTTTCGGCGGCATCCGCCAGATTATCCGCCGAGACGATCGGCAGACCGGATTCTTCAAGGATTTTTTTGCCGAGTTCCACGTTGGTGCCAGCAAGTCGGACGACCAGCGGCACGTCGAGGCTGACTTCACGCGCGGCCGCGACAACGCCTTCGGCGATGACATCACAGCGCATGATACCGCCGAAAATGTTCACCAGAATGGATTCGACGTTGGGATCGGACAGGATCAGCTTGAACGCCGTCGTGACCCGTTCCTTGGTCGCCCCGCCGCCAACATCCAGGAAGTTGGCCGGTGAGCCACCATAAAGTTTGATGATATCCATCGTCGCCATCGCGAGGCCGGCACCGTTGACCATGCAACCGATGCTGCCGTCGAGCGTGATATAATTAAGTTCGTGCTTGGCGGCTTCCAGCTCGGTCGGATCTTCTTCGTCTTCGTCGCGAAGCTCCTCCACATTCTTGTGCCGGAACAGAGCGTTGTCGTCGAAGTTCATCTTGGCGTCGAGCGCGATAATGTCACCGGAGCCGGTGACAACCAGCGGATTGATTTCGACAATCGAAGCGTCGAGGTCGGTAAACACTTCGTACATGCCCATCAGAAATTTGACGGCGGATTTGACCTGATCCCCTTTGAGGCCGAGCCCGTAAGCGACCTGGCGGGCGTGATAGCCCTGCATGCCGGTCGCGGGGTCGATATCAAAGCGCAGAATTTTTTCCGGCGTCGCTTCGGCAACCTCTTCAATTTCCATGCCGCCCTCGGTCGACGCCATCAGCGTGACCCGGCTGGTTTCTCGGTCGATCAGAATACCGAGATACAGTTCGCGCGCGATATCACAGCCTTCCTCGACATAGACCCGTTTGACCTCGCGCCCTTCGGCGCCGGTCTGTTTGGTGACAAGCACCTTGCCCAGCATCGCGGCAACATTGTCGCGCACGTCGTCAATCGACTTGACGACGCGGACGCCGCCCTTGTCGCTGGTGTCGTCTTTGAAATGGCCGGCACCGCGGCCACCCGCATGAATCTGGGATTTTACGACCCAGACTGACCCGCCGAGATCTCCGGCAACCTTGACGGCTTCGTCCGCTGTATAGGCGACACCGCCCTTTGGCACTGCAACGCCGTATTTGGCGAGCAATTGCTTCGCCTGATATTCATGAATGTTCATAGCCTGACCGTATGCTCCTGACGCGTTACGAAACCGTAAACCCGGTGTGTTAAGCGATCATTAACCATAAATTCTGCATCGGCAAAATGCCGATATGGAAAATGGTCACTCACACCGCGTTACTTCGTTTTTTTAGCCGCTTCACGTTCCATTTTTTTAACAACATCGACCAGGCCCTGAACGGCTTTGACCGAGGCGTTGAACTGGCGCTTTTCGCCTGCATCCAGTTTCACCTCAACGATACGCTCGATGCCCTTTGCGCCGATCACCACCGGCACACCGACATAAAGCCCCTTCACGCCGTATTCGCCCTTGAGCAACGCGGCGCAGGGAAGAACGCGTTTCTTGTCTTTGAGATACGCATCCGCCATCTCGATCGCGGCGGAAGCCGGCGCATAAAATGCCGAACCGTTACCGAGCAGGCTGACGATCTCGCCGCCGCCGTCGCGGGTACGCTGGACTATTGCGTCCAGCCGCTTCGTCGTGGTCCAGCCCATCTTGATCAGATCGGGCAACGGAATGCCGGCAACCGCCGAATAGCGGACGGACGGCACCATGGTGTCGCCATGACCGCCAAGAACAAACGCGGTCACATCTTTGACCGACACGTTGAATTCTTCCGCGAGGAAATACCGGAACCGCGCGCTGTCGAGTACCCCGGCCATGCCGACAACCCGGTTAGACGGCAATCCAGAATGCTTCTGCAGCGCCCAGACCATGGCGTCCAGCGGGTTGGTGATGCAGATAACAAACGCTTTGGGCGCATGTTTCTTGATGCC
Organism: Alphaproteobacteria bacterium UBA830; assembly: GCA_905181725.1. GTDB lineage: Bacteria > Pseudomonadota > Alphaproteobacteria > MPNO01 > UBA830 > CAXBCP01. The sequence continues at coordinate 29,091 of CAJIYX010000058.1, read as the reverse complement.
CTCACCAACCTGCTTCATCACGTTCGAATTGATGCTGATCAGGTCGTCTCGGCTCATCCCCGGTTTACGCGGGATACCGGCGGTGACGATGACGACGTCCGCATTCTTGATGCCGGCATAGGAATTAGCGCCAGTGATCTTGGAGTCGAAGCCTTCGACGGGGGAGGATTCGACGAGATCGAGAGCTTTGCCCTGCGGCGTGCCCTTCATGATGTCGAAAAGAACGATGTCGCCGAGCTCTTTGAGTCCAGCGAGATGTGCAAGCGTGCCGCCAATATTGCCGGCGCCGATAAGGGCGATTTTGTTGCGGGCCATGATGCTTCCGGAAGCTGTTATGAAAAATTCTGTCCGCCGGCAGGGTTCCACCGGACCGCGAGATTTCTAGCGCCGTTAACCTTGAAGGGCAAGCGCTAGTGCCGGATTTTCACATGTTTGCGTCCAGCTGTGGTGCCTGGATGTACTCTTCGGATTGCATCTCGATCAGGCGGGACGCCGTGCGTTCGAACGCAAACGCTGTATCACCCTCGGGTGACAGTTCATCGGGTTGTGCCGCGGCTGAGGCGACGACGTTCACCTTATGCTCGTAGAGCGCATCGACCAGCGTGACTAGACGCTTGGCTTCATTGCGTTTGGCCGGCGGCAGCATCGGGATGCCGGACAGAATAACCGTATGATAGGCCCTGGCAATCGCCAGGTAATCCGGCGCGCCGAGCGGTTTCTCGCAGAGCTCGGCAAAGCTAAACCGGGCAACGCCTTTTGCCGCCAGCGGCACGATCACTTTGCGCCCCGTTGCGGTCAGTTCAGCGGGCTCACCCGCCGCATTGTCGGTCAGCGCGGTGAAGGCGGCATCAAGCGCGGCATTCGAATTGGCGCCAAGCGGTGTGTGATACACACCCATGTCGACCAGACGATCGCGGCGATAATCGCGCTCGGCTTCGAGTTCTAGAACATCGATTCGGCCTTTGAGGATTTCGATAAACGGCACAAAACGGTCGCGCTGCAGGCCGCCCTCGTACAGCTCGTCCGGATGCCTGTTGCTGGTGGCAACCACCACGACGCCTTCGTCGAACAGGCCTTCAAACAAACGCCCCAGGATCATCGCATCGGCGATATTCTCGACCTGGAATTCATCAAAGCAGATCAGCCAGGTTTCCTTGGCGATTTCGGTAGCGATTTTGGGCAACGGGTCTTGGAGCTTTCCGTCGCGTTGGCGCCAGCGATGCATTGTGTCGTGAATTTCGAGCATGAATTCATGGAAATGAACGCGGCGCTTGTGGTCACCGGCAACTGACTCATAAAACAGATCCATCAGCATGGATTTGCCGCGCCCGACCGGCCCATAGAGATACAGCCCCTGGGGCGCCGGTTCGGCGGGACGCCGGGTGAGCCCGAGCCGTTCGCGCCAGCCCGAACCGCCGCCTACCGGCTTATACGCGCTGAGCGCATACCACAGCGATTGCAGTTTCTCGACCGCCAGCGCCTGAACGGGATCATGATGCAGATCGCCCTCGCGATTCATTTCACGATAGGCGAACAAGGGACCTGTTAAGTTGATGTCGGACATCGGAGCTTTGAGCGGTTTAAGGAAAGCGCGGCATGGATAGCGGAACCCGGCAGACGATCAAGTTAAATCACGAACCGGATACCGTTGGGGATAAGAAAAGGGCCGCGTTTGCACGCGGCCTTTTTCCTGCTTCAGCGTCACCGCCTTTAAATTAGCGCCGCTCCACCATCGCCAGTTTGATATCGGCGATTGCCTTGGCAGGGTTCAGGCCCTTGGGGCAGGTTTTCGTGCAGTTCATAATCGTGTGGCAGCGATACAGCCGGAAGGGATCCTCGAGCTCGTCGAGCCGCTCACCCGTCGCCTCATCGCGCGAATCCTGGATCCAGCGATTGGCCTGCAGCAGCACTGCCGGGCCAAGGTACCTGTCACTGTTCCACCAGTAGCTCGGGCAGGCCGTCGTACAGCAGAAGCACAGGATGCATTCCCACATGCCGTCTAGTTTCTCGCGTTCTTCTGGCGACTGCAGGCGTTCCTTACCGGGCGTCGGCTGGCTATCGGATTTCAGCCACGGTTCGATCGACCGGTACTGGGCATAGGCCTGTGTCAGATCAGGCACCAGATCCTTGACCACCGGCATATGCGGCAGCGGGTAGACCTTCACCTCGCCCTTCACCTCGTCAAGAAATTTAGTACAGGCCAGCGTATTGGTACCGTCGACATTCATCGCGCAGGAACCGCAGACGCCTTCGCGGCAGGATCGGCGGAAGGTCAGCGTCGGATCGATCTCGTTCTTGATCTTGATGATCGCGTCGAGAACCATCGGGCCGCAATCGTCGAGGTCGACCGTATAGGTATCGACCTGCGGGGTCTCGCCGTCATCGCCGTTCCAGCGATACACCCGGAATGACTTCGGACGCTTGGCACCGTCGGTAGCCGGCCAGGTTTTGCCTTCGCGGACCTTCGAATTTTTGGGAAGGGAGAATTCGACCATCTAATTTACCTCAGTATACCCGGGCTTTGGGCGGCACCGCTTTGACATCATCGGTCATCGTCTCGGTGTGAACCGGCCGGTAATCGATACGGCTGGTGCCATCTTCATTGAGCCACACATAGGTGTGCTTCATCCAGTTTTCGTCGTCGCGATCCGGGAAATCCTCGCGCGCGTGGCCGCCGCGGCTTTCCTTGCGGTTGATCGCGCTATCGAGGCTGACCACAGACTGCGCCAGCAGGTTGTCGTATTCCAGCGTCTCGGCAAGATCGGAATTCCAGATCAAAGATGTATCGCTGACTTTGATGTCGTCGTTCTTGGACCACAGCGAAGTTAGCCGATCACGGCCTTCCTGCATCAGTTCCCCGGTGCGGAACACAGCGCAATGCGCCTGCATTGTGGCCTGCATTTCAGCGCGCAGTTCGGAGGTCGGCGTGCTGCCCTTGGAGAAACGCCGTGCATCGAAACGGGCCAGCGCTTCTTCGCCGGCATTAGCCGGGAGCTCCGGCTGTTTCTGACCGGGTGTGACCAATTCGGCGGCGCGGTCGCCCGCGGCACGGCCGAACACGACCAGATCAAGCAGCGAGTTCGAGCCCAGGCGATTGGCACCATGCACCGACACGCAGGCAGCTTCGCCGATGGCCATCAGACCCGGCTGGACCTGTTCGGGGCTGCTGGCGCCCGGTTTGACCATCTCACCCTGATAGGTCGTCGGGATGCCGCCCATGTTGTAATGCACCGTCGGGATCACGGGGATGGCTTCCTTCGTGACGTCGACGCCCGCGAAAATACGCGCGGTTTCGGAAATACCGGGCAGACGCTGGTTGATGATATCGGCATCGAGATGTTCGATATGCAGATGGATATGATCACCATTGGCACCGACACCCCTGCCGTCACGGATTTCCATGGTCATTGCCCGGCTGACTACATCGCGCGATGCGAGGTCCTTTGCCGACGGCGCAAACCGTTCCATGAAACGCTCACCCTCTGAATTGGTCAGATAGCCGCCTTCGCCGCGCACGCCTTCGGTGATCAGGCAGCCCGCGCCGTAAATACCGGTCGGATGGAACTGGATGAATTCCATATCTTCGAGCGGCAGACCTGCGCGCAGCACCATCGCCGATCCGTCACCGGTCTGCGTGTGAGCACCCGTGCAGGAGAAATAGGCGCGGCCATACCCGCCGGTCGCGATCACGACCTGGTTGGCGCGGAAACGGTGCATCGTGCCGTCATCGAGGTTCCACGCCATAATGCCGCGGCAGACTCCGTCATCGTCCATAATCAGGTCGAGACCCATATATTCGATGAAGAATTCGGCGTCATGTTTGAGCGACTGCTGATACAGCGTGTGCAGAATCGCATGGCCGGTGCGGTCGGCCGCAGCAGCAGTGCGCTGCGCGGGCGGGCCTTCGCCATACTGCGTGGTCATGCCGCCGAACGGGCGCTGATAGATCTCGCCCTTTTCGGTCCGCGAGAACGGCACGCCGTAATGTTCCAGTTCCAGCACCGCCGGAATTGCTTCGCGGCACATATATTCGATGGCGTCCTGGTCGCCGAGCCAGTCGGCGCCCTTTACCGTGTCGTAGAAATGCCAGCGCCAGTCATCCTCGCTCATATTCGCGAGGGCGGCCGAGATGCCGCCCTGTGCGGCAACGGTGTGGCTGCGCGTCGGGAAGACCTTGCTGATACACGCGGTGCGCAGGCCTTTGAGGGCCATACCGAAAGTTGCCCGCAGCCCGGCGCCGCCGGCGCCCAGTACGACGACGTCGTAGGTGTGATCGATGATTTCGTATGCGTCTGTATTCATGACGATCCTGTGCGCGGTCCTGTAGCCCGAACGACGGCGCTAGCCGAGGGCAATCTTGACGATTGAAAAGATAGTCGCGACGGCGAGCCCGATCGCGGCAAATTTGACGATGCCGATGCTGGCGATTTTAAGCCATTCGGTATGTACGTAGTCTTCAAGCACGACCTGCAGACCGAGCTGCGCATGGTGAAAGACCGCGATGGTCAGCAGCACCAGCATGATCGACACCATCGGTGTGGCGATCCAGTCGCGCACGGCGCCGTAATCGGCACCGATCATGGCGCAGATCGATGCAACAAACCAGACCAGCAGCGGCACCAGCGCCACCGCCGTCATGCGCTGCGCCCACCAATGGGCGACACCTTCTTTTGCGGAGCCGAGCCCGCGAACCTTGCCGAGCGGTGATCTGAGGCTCATCAGATTGCTCCCATCGCGGCGTAGCCCCAGAGCCATGCACCGATGGTCAGCAGGATGGATGCCGCGATGACGACCCGGCCGGTCATGTAGGCGGTTTCAATTTCAAAGCCCTTGCCCGTGTCCCAGAACAGGTGACGAAGCCCGTTGCACATGTGATAGAACAGCGCAAAGGACCAGCCCAGCAGCAGAAGTCTCCCGATAATTGAGCCGAGAAAAGCCTGAACCTCGTTAAAGGCGCTTTCCCCCGTTGCGGCGGCGATCAGCCAGCAAACCAGCATTAGCGTGCCAACCGCCAGCGCAATGCCGGTCGCACGATGCGTGATCGACATAAAAGTCGTCAATTGTGGCTTATAGACTTGGAGATGCGGGGACAGGGGGCGATTGTTGGCCGCCATGGGTATATGTCCTGAATTCTTGAACGACGGATGATGTTTCAATTACGTCGAAACAGTGCGTTCAGTTTACGCCGAAGGTTGATTCAAGTCAATCTGGGCCATCGCCCCGATCCGATACAGAACCGGGAACAGGCGGTCAGCACCCGGTAGCGGAAAGCGCAGAACGCGGGGGCTTATGCAACCGGTGATATGTATAAATTTGTCGATAAAATGTGCATGTGAAATTCGTTTATGCGCAGGACTTCCTACGCCGCCTTGACCAGCCGCTTGCGGATCAGTTCTTCAGCGATCTGCACGGAATTCAGCGCGGCCCCCTTGCGCAGATTATCCGACACGACCCAGAGCGACAGACCGTGCTTGACCGTTGGGTCCTTGCGGATGCGGCTAACATAGACGGCGTCGTCGCCAGCGCATTCGACGGGCGTGATATAGCCGTCATTGTCGCGCTGATCGACCACCATAACGCCCGGTGCATCGCGCAGGACATCACGCGCGGTGTTTTCATCGATCGCACTGGCAAATTCGACATTCACCGCCTCGCCATGGCCAACAAAGACAGGCACGCGGACACAGGTGGCATGAACGGCGATATCGCCATCGAGAATCTTGCGCGTCTCGACCCCCATTTTCCATTCTTCCTTGGTCGATCCGTCCTCCATGAACACATCAATATGGGGAATGACGTTGAAAGCGATCTGCTTGGTGAATTGTTCCGTCGTTTTCGCATCGTTCACGAAAACCCCCTTGGTCTGGTTGAACAGCTCATCCATCGCCGACTTGCCGGCGCCCGATACGGACTGATAGGTCGATACCACGACGCGTTTGATCTTTGCCAGATCGTGCAGCGGCTTGAGCGCCACGACCATCTGGATGGTCGAACAGTTCGGGTTGGCGATGATGTTGCGCTTGGTATGCCAGTCGAGATCTTCGGGATTCACCTCGGGCACGACCAGCGGCACGTCGGGGTCCATGCGGAACTCCGACGTATTGTCGATCACGATGCAGCCCTGCTTTGCCGCGCGCGGTGCATGTTCGGCAGACACCTTGGCACCCGGCGAGAACAGCGCGATATCGGTGCCGGTAAAATCATAGGTCGCCAGATTCTGCACGGTCAGGATATCGTCATCGCCGAACGATACCTCGCGCCCGGCGGAGCGCGCCGAGGCAAGCGCCACGACCTCATCGGCCGGGAAATTCCGCTCTGCGAGAATTTCAAGCATGGCGCGGCCGACATTGCCGGTGGCGCCCACAACTGCAACTTTGTAACCCATCTTATCGTCTTTCCATCGATGCGCGCCCCGATCATCCGGGACGTCGCGCTGTGTATCAGAATATTGAAGGGCACAAAACAAAAGAGGCGCCCCCAGCCCGGAGGACGCCTCGTTCAATCTAATGTATGCGGCGCCCCACCGGGCACCGGCGGTATCAACTTCCGGGTTTCGTCGTCTTGTCCCCGGCGCTTGTAATCTGTGTGCTGGCAGTCTGTTTGCCTGCGGCCTTTTTGGTCGAGGCTTTCGTGGTCGCCAGCGTGATGGTCGGTTTCTCGGTCTGAACCGACTGCTGGTAACCGCCGCAATTATAGCCTTCACCCGCCCACGCAGAGGTGGACAGCGCGAAGACGCCGGCTGCGGCAAGTGTGATTACTGTTTTCATCTCATATTCCTCTCGGTCAAGGACGAGTCATCGGCGAAACCGTAACGCGGGCCGCGCCGGATCGCAAACGGATTCGACGCGCTGTTGGCCCCGTCCGGACCCCGGGGTTATAACAAGTATCGAACAGGCCTCCACCCGGATAAATCGTTCCAGATCAGCGATATCGTCCAACGAGTGAATACCATGGCAACCATCGAATGATTGATATCCGACCGAAAATCGGCCCAGGACTGTCTGGCCGGTGGCAGACGACCCTCATCCTCCTGGTTCTATGTTGTCTGGCAATTTTCGCGTGCGGCTCAACGGCCCTGGCCCATGCCGTCACCGAAGGCGACAAGGGCTACATTATGGAAATCAGCGGGACACACCTGATCCCGTTTACCTATCTCGGCTCCAAGCACATGGTTACCGGGTACGATCATCTGCTGTTCTTCTTCGGCGTGATCTTCTTCCTCTACAGGATGAAACACGTCGCTATCTATGTCAGCCTCTTCGCTGTCGGGCATTCGACAACGATGCTCGCGGGGGTTTATTTCGGCTGGAGCGTCAATTCATTCCTGATAGACGCAATTATCGGGCTGTCGGTTGTTTACAAGACGCTCGATAATCTCGGGGCTTACCGGCGCTGGTTTGGCGTTCAGCCGAACACGAAGGCGGCGACGCTGATCTTCGGCCTGTTCCATGGACTGGGACTGGCGACCAAGGTTATCGACTATGAGATTGCCGAGGATGGCCTTTTGCCCAATCTTCTGGCCTTCAACGTAGGTGTAGAGATCGGGCAGTTGATCGCGCTCGCCATGATTCTGATCGTCATGGGTTTTTGGCGGAGAGCCCCCGGTTTCTGGAAACACGCCTATACTGCCAACGTCGTGATGATGTCGGCCGGGTTCGTCCTGATCGGATATCAGCTCACCGGCTATTTTGTCGTCTAACTTCCCAAAACGGAAAAATTCTAAATGTACAATTCGAACAGGCCCGACCCCGAAGATCTCCCCAGTTCACGGCAGTTGATCAAATCGACCATTATCGCGGCAATAGCCGCCGCAGTCATTCTGGTCACCGTCATCCTGCCCGCGGAGTACGGAATCGATCCCACGCGCATCGGCAAAATGCTGGGCCTGGCCAGTATGGGCGAAATCAAGACGCAGCTTGCCGAAGAAGCCGAGATCGATCGGCTGAAAGAGCTTCGCCAGCAAAAGCTGACGGGCGACAAAGACCAGTCGAGCCTGATGGAGAACATGTTCGGCCTTCTGGTGAGCACCGCACATGCCCAGGCAGCAAAGCCGGTATGGACCGATAAAGTCAGCGTCACCCTCACGCCGGGCAAAGGCACCGAGATCAAGCTTGTGATGAAAAAAGATGCCGTCGCTGTCTTTGCGTGGACCGTCGATCGCGGGGTCGTCAACTACGACCTGCACGGCGATGGCGGGGGACAATCCATCAGCTACAAAAGGGGCCGCGCTGTTCCTGGCCACGAAGGCTCATTGAAAGCGAAATTCACCGGCAATCACGGCTGGTTCTGGCGCAACCGTGGAAAGCAGGACGTCACGGTGACTTTGAATGTTCGGGGTGCCTACAGCGAAGTGAAACGAACCGACTGAAACCTGGCACAAACCTGCTGAACGCCGAAAACTTCGCGCAGAAAAACTAAAACAGGCGGCGCCGAATAGTGTTGGAGCCGCCTATTTGAGTATTTGAATGTCCGCTCCAGGCTAAAAGCCCTTTACGGGAGCCTGCCGCCTTAAGCTGCCAGCTTGTCGAGCTCTGCCGTGACCGCTTCGCCCATCTGCTCGCAGGAAAGCAGCTCCATGCCGTCCTGCATGATGTCACCGGTGCGTTTGCCAGAATCAAGCACGTTACGGACCGCTTGTTCGACCAGGTCGGCGTCTTCGCCCATGTCGAATGAATAGCGCAGCATCATCGCGTAGGACTGGATCATCGCCAGCGGGTTGGCCTTGCCCTGGCCCGCTATATCGGGGGCGGAGCCGTGGACCGGTTCGTACATCGCGCGGCGGCGGCCGGATTCGTCTGCCGGGCCGAGCGAGGCGGATGGCAGCATGCCGAGAGAGCCGGTCAGCATCGAGGCCACGTCCGACAGCATGTCGCCGAACAGATTGTCGGTAACGATGACGTCAAACTGTTTCGGTGTACGGACAAGCTGCATCGCGCAGTTATCGGCTAGCATGTGGCTGAGATCGGCGCCCGGGTATTCGTTCTCGCCAACCCAGGTCGCTTCCTCGCGCCACAGCACACCGGATTCCATCACGTTGTTTTTTTCAACTGAGCACACCCGGTTGCCGCGCTTGGCGGCAAGATCGAATGCGACGCGGCAGACCCGGCGGATTTCGTTGGTCGTGTAGACCTGCGTGTTCACGCCACGGCGCTGGCCGTCCGGCAGGGTTTCAATCCCGCGCGGCTCACCGAAATAAACGCCGCCCGTCAGCTCGCGGACGATCAGGATATCGAGCCCGGCGACAAGTTCGCGCTTCAGGCTGGACGCATCGGCCAGCGCATCGAAGCAGATCGCGGGGCGCAGATTGGCGAACAGGTCCATGTCCTTGCGCAGCCGCAGCAGGCCTGCTTCGGGGCGGACGTCATAGCCGACATTGTCCCATTGCGGGCCGCCGACAGCGCCGAACAGTACGGCATCGGAATTGATCGCGACATCCATGGTCTTATCGGTGATCGCTTCGCCGTGCGCTTCATAGGCCGCGCCGCCGACAAGATCTTCGGTGACGTCGAACGTGACCGACCGGCGCTTATCCATCCAGTCGATCAGACGCCGGACCTCCGCCATCACTTCGGTACCGATGCCGTCGCCCGGCAGCATGAGAACTTTTTTATTAGCGGCCATCGGGCTGCTCCTGTGTTCGTGGTTCGGCTTCATTGTTCAGTGTGTCACCCCGGCGAAAGCCGGGCTCGTTTATCGGAGAGATTCCGGGTTTCGCCGGAATGACAGCCTCAACAATGTGAAAGTCTAGACCCGCGCGCCCTGCATCCACGGCATGGATAATTTCTGCCTGGCTTCGAAGTCGGAAATCTTTTCGCTGGAATTCAGCGTGATACCGATATCGTCGAGACCTTCGAGCAGGCAGTGCTTGCGGAACGCATCAACGTCGAAAGGAATTTCTTCTCCGTCGGGGCGCACGATCTTCTGGTTTTCAAGATCGATGCTGATACGTGCATTTTCGCCGCGGGCAGCGTCTTCAAGAAGGGCGTCGCGCTGTTCGGGCGACACCCGGATCAGCAGCAGGCCGTTCTTGAACGAGTTGTTGAAAAAGATGTCGGCGAAAGACGTGGAAATCACGCATCTGATACCGAAATCGGTCAGCGCCCAGGGTGCATGTTCGCGCGACGAGCCGCAGCCGAAATTGTCGCCCGCCACCAGAACTTCCGACTTGCGATAGGCCGGCTGGTTGAGGATGAATTCCTCTTTCTCGGAGCCGTCTGCGTTATAGCGGATGTCGTTGAACAGGTTCACGCCGAGACCGGTGCGCTTGATGGTTTTCAGAAAGCGCGCCGGGATGATCCGGTCGGTATCGATGTTGTGACCCGGGAACGGTACGGCAACGCCGCTGAAGGTTTCGAATTTTTTCATAATCCTGTTCTCCCTTATTCGGCGGCTTCGGTGTCGACGAGCTCGCGTACGTCGGCCAGATGACCCATAACCGCGGCGGCCGCGGCCATCGCGGGGCTGACCAGATGGGTTCGCCCGCCAGGACCCTGGCGGCCCTGGAAATTACGGTTCGACGTGGAGGCCGAGCGTTCGCCCGGTTCCAGCATGTCGCCGTTCATGCCGAGGCACATGGAGCAGCCCGGCTCGCGCCAGTCGAAACCGGCGTCGATCAGTATCCGGTCAAGGCCTTCTTCTTCGGCCTGTTCCTTGATCAGCCCCGAGCCCGGAACCACCATCGCATAGACGCTGTCGGCCACTTTGCGCCCCTTGGCGACGGCGGCGGCGGCGCGAATGTCCTCGATGCGCGAATTCGTGCAGGAGCCGATGAACACCTTGTCGACATAAATGTCGGTCATCTTCTGACCCGCGGTCAGGTCCATGTATTTCAATGCGCCTTCGACGGTCTCGCGTTTGGCCGGATCTTCGATGTCTGCCGGGTTCGGCACAACGGCGCCGATCGGGGCGACCATCTCGGGGCTGGTACCCCAGGATGCCTGCGGTTCGATATCGCCGGCGTCCATCTCGACCTCGACGTCGTATTTGGCACCCGGGTCGGATGTGAGCGTCTTCCAGTAAGCGACCGCCTGCTCCCAGGCAGCGCCCTTCGGGGCCATCGGCCGACCTTCGAGATAATCGAACACCTTCTGGTCGGGCGCGATGAGACCGGCACGCGCGCCGGCTTCGATGGTCATGTTACAGACGGTCATGCGGCCTTCGACCGACATATCTTCGATCGCCTTGCCGGCATATTCGATCACGCAGCCGGTGCCGCCCGCCGTGCCGATCTTGCCGATGATCGCGAGGATCATGTCTTTCGCGGTCACACCGGGGCGCAGTTCGCCATTGATGGTGATACGCATGTTCTGCGCCTGCTTCTGCAGCAGCGTCTGGGTCGCCAGTACGTGCTCGACCTCGGACGTGCCGATGCCGAAAGCCAGCGCGCCAAGCGCACCGTGGGTCGCCGTGTGGGAATCGCCGCAGACCAGGGTCAGGCCGGGTTGGGTGAAACCCTGCTCCGGACCGATGACATGAACGATGCCCTGGCGGACGTCGAGAAAGTCGATAAAGGGAAGGTTGTATTCCTTGGCGTTCTTTTCCAGCAGCTCGATCTGAATCCGTGATTCTTCATTCTTGATCCCGTCGGCACGACCCTTGGTCGGCACATTGTGATCGGCAACCAGCAGATGCGCATCCGGTACGCGGACCGGGCGGTTGCTTTCGCGAAGCCCGTCAAAGGCCTGCGCGCTGGTGATTTCATGAATGATCTGGCGATCGATATAGATGATGCAGGTGCCATCATCTTTTTCCTCGACCAGGTGAGAGTCCCAGATCTTATCGAACAGTGTTTTCGGTTCGGCCATCATACATCCCTTTTAGCGTCTCATCCCGTCCCGGTGACAAAGCCACCGGGCGCGTCTTCCCCTCCGGCCGCCGCAGCTGCCGGAGGTCGTCCTGTCCCGTTCGCCGAAGCGAAATCAGGATTCCTTCGTATCCCCGCTCGCTTTCGGCGCGGCAGACACGTTGGCCTGGTCCATCGCTTCGTCTTTCATCTCGACGGCTTCTGCGGCAGTTGCCGGAGAAGTTTTCTTGCCGCCGGTTGCGGCGGCACCAAAGCGGCGGTCGACCTTTTCGGCGATCCGCGCGGACTTGCCACGACGCGAGCGCAGGTAATAAAGCTTCGCGCGGCGGACGGCGCCACGGCGGACAACTTCGATCTTCTCGATGCGCGGGCTATAGAGCGGGAACACACGTTCCACGCCTTCGCCGTAGGAAATCTTACGCACGGTAAAGCACGAGTTCAGTGCCTTGTTGGTGCGGGCGATGACCACGCCTTCGTAGATCTGGACTCGCTCGCGCTCACCCTCGACCACCTTGAAGTGGACACGGACCGTATCGCCCGGGGCGAATTCCGGCACGGGGCGCTCGGCCACCAGGCGTTCGATCTCGCCCTTTTCGATTTTCTCAATCACGTTCATGTCATTGTTCCTTTTGGTTCGTCAGGTCTTTTTGGTACCGATCCCAAAGGTCGGGCCGTCGGGCCTGTGTTATCATCTCCGCCTGTTCCATTCGCCAGGCACAGATATTCCTGTGATGGCCGGACAACAGCACGTCCGGCACTTTGCGGCCGCACCATTCGGCGGGCCGTGTGTAATGGGGATATTCGAGCAATCCCCGGGCAAAACTCTCTTCTTCGAGCGACGCTTGTGCGCCCATTACGCCGGGCAGCAGCCGCACGCAGGCATCGAGCAGGGCAAGCGCCGCAGGCTCTCCGCCCGACAGGACGAAATCGCCGAGGCTTATCTCTGTCACGTCGCGCGCGTCGAGGACCCGCTGATCGACGCCTTCGTAACGCCCACAGATCAGCGTCACACCCGGACCGTCGGCAAGCTCGGCCGCGATGTTTTGCGACAGCGGCGCACCTCGCGGGGTGAGGTACACCAGCGGAGCAGCCACAAGAGCCGCATCTTCAATCGCCGCATCGATAACATCGGCGCGCATCACCATGCCCGGTCCGCCACCGAACGGCGTATCGTCCACGGTGCTGTGCTTGTCGGTCGCAAAGTCACGAATATTGACCGCGTCCAGCGACCACAGGCGATCGGCCAGCGCCTTGCCGGCAATCGAATGGGCGAGCGGTCCCGGAAACATTTCCGGGAACAGCGTCAGCACCTTCGCCGTCCATATGTCGCGTGTTGCGGTCACTTAATCTTTCTTTCCGTTCTGGTCTTAAACGTCATTCGTCTTCAGCGTTATCTGTTCGTTCCGTGTCTTGTCGTTCCGTGTCTTGTCGATCTGCGTCTTGTCGATCTGCGTCTTGTCGCTCATCGCCAGCTACGTCGTCTTCGGGTCGCTCTTCTTCGGTCTCGGCCTCTGTCTCACCGGGCGGATCGATACTCAGCCAGCCGGCCTTGATATCGATCTTCGGTACCGCTTCCCGCGTAAATGGCACCAGCTGCGTGTGCTGACCAGGGCCCCGGTCGATCTCCAGCACCTCGGTCGCCCCGGCGGGAATTATTGCCCGCACAGTGCCGACCTCGGCCCCGCCTTCCGCCATCACGACCTTCAACCCGAGAAGATCGGCATGGTAGAATTCGTCGTCATCAGCCTCCGGCAGCACCGCGCGCGCCACATAGAGCCTAAGGCCCTTCATAGCCTCCGCCGCATTCCGGTCCCCGACCCCGTCGAGCGCGGCGATCACCATGCCGCCGCGCACTTCGAGGATATCGATTTCGAACCGGCGGTTCTCCGCCTCGTCCGAGACCGGACCGTAGGCCGCCACGTCTTCCGGCGCATCGGTAAAGGGTTTGATCCTTACCGCACCCCGGACGCCCTGCGCACCTGCAATGGCCCCGACACAGACCCGATCGCGATCCGCCGCGCCCGGAACCTGTGCCGATGACACGACTGCCGACGACGCTGTGCCGCGCGACTTGCTGCCCGAGGTGTTGCCCGACTTGTTGGCCGTGAGACCTACTCCTTCTTCTCTTCTTCGCCGCCTTCTGCAGCAGCTTCCTCGGCAGGCACTTCCTCAGCGGGAGCTTCTGCCGCAGGCGCTTCTTCGGCTGCAGCTTCTTCAGCCGGGGCCTCTTCTGCAGCAGCTTCCTCAGCTGGCGCTTCTTCGGCCGCAGCTTCTTCAGCGGGGGCCTCTTCAGCGGGGGCGGGGGCCGCTGCTGCTTCAGCAGCTTCCGCAGCAGCCTGCTCGGCAGCAGCCGCATCGGCTTCGGCCTTCGCTGCGGCAGCAGCTTCGGCTTCTTTCATACGCTCAACCGTCTTGGCGCGCGGGGCGCTCTTCTTGGGCGTTGTGCTAATGGCCGGCATCGGGATGATTTCGGCCTGGCCCAGGAAACGGGCAACACGGTCGGACGGCTGAGCGCCGACACCGAGCCAATGCTTGATCCGGTCACTATCGAGCTTGATACGGTCGGGATGTTCCTGCGGCAGCATCGGGTTATAGGTGCCGACACGTTCAATATAGCGGCCATCGCGCGGCATGCGGGAATCGGCAACAACGATTCGATAATAGGGACGCTTCTTCGCACCGCCCCGGGATAGTCTGAGTTTTAGCGACATTAGGTTCTAAACCCTCCATTTGATCGCAATGTTTCACGTGAAACATCATTGATAAGATAAATAAATTCCGTTCGTTAGCGTAAGCTTCGTTTCTTCATGCCCTTATTTCAGTCCCCTATCGCATTCCGGGTCCCGGCGGCATGCCGGGGGGCATCATTCCGGGGAGGCCGGAGCGCATGAGCCCCTTTTTCCCCATCTTTTTCATCTTCTTCATCATCCGCGTCATTTCCTGATACTGCTTCAGGACCTTGTTGACGTCCTGGACGGTGGTGCCGGAGCCCGACGCGATGCGCCGCTTGCGCGACGCCTTGATCAGGTCGGGCTTTTTGCGTTCCGTTACCGTCATCGAGCCGATAATCGCTTCCTGGTGGATGACCATCTTGTCGTCGATATTGGCGGCGGCCATCTGGGCCTGGGCCTTCTTGACGCCCGGCAGCATGCCCATGATACCGTTCAGCCCGCCCATCTTGCGGAGCTGACGGAGCTGGGACGCGAAATCATCGAGATCGAAGCGGCCCGATTCCATCTTCTTGACGAGGCGCTCGGCCTCGTCCTGCTCGACCAGTTCGGACGCTTTTTCGACCAGGCTGACAACGTCGCCCATGCCAAGAATGCGTGACGCGATACGGTCCGGGTGGAAGGTTTCCAGCGCTTCAAGCTTTTCGCCGGTACCCAGCAGGCGGATCGGCGTGCCGGTCACCGCTTTCATCGAGAGCGCCGCACCGCCGCGCGCATCGCCATCAACGCGGGTCAGCACGATACCCGTCAGGGTCAGTTTTTCATTGAACGACTGCGCGACATTGACCGCGTCCTGGCCAGTCATGGCGTCGGCGACCAGCAGAATTTCCGCCGGACGCGCGCCGTCGCGGACATCCGCGACCTCGGCCATCAG
Source organism: Alphaproteobacteria bacterium UBA830 (assembly GCA_905181725.1). Taxonomy (GTDB): domain Bacteria; phylum Pseudomonadota; class Alphaproteobacteria; order MPNO01; family UBA830; genus CAXBCP01. Next base: position 13,685 of record CAJIYX010000058.1, on the reverse strand, counting down.
TTCATCATCGACATGCAGACGGCCCGCGGTATCCAGGATGACGACGTCGTAGCCTTCCTTCTTCGCGGTATCCATCGCCCGGTCGGCGATCATGCGTGGCGTCTGGAACGGCACAATTTCAAGCGTCGCCACATTTGCCTGCTTGCCGAGTATTTCAAGCTGCTGCTGGGCAGCCGGGCGGCGCACGTCGAGCGACGCCATCAGAACCTTCTTGAACTGGCGTTCCTGAATGCGCTTGGCGATCTTGGCCGATGTCGTCGTCTTGCCGGAGCCCTGCAGGCCGACCATCATCACGGCGGCCGGGGCGGCGGCGCGAACCTCGAATTCTTCGCTTTCGGGCCCGAGCATTTCAGTCAGGTAGTCATTGACGATCTTGACGATCTGCTGACCCGGCGTGACCGAGCGCAGCACTTCTCCGCCGATCGCACGTTCGCGTACGCCGTCGATGAAATCCTTGACCACAGGCAGCGCGACATCGGCTTCCAGCAGCGCAACGCGGATTTCCCGCATCGCCGCCGTAACATCGGCCTCAGATAATGCGCCGCGCTTCTTCAGCCGGTCGAATATCTCGCCAAAACGATCTGTCAGCCCGTCGAACATGTGCGCAAAGCACTCCGTTCAGTCGTTAAACAAAAATCACCGCAAACAAAAGTCACCGCAAACAAAAGTCGCTGCCCAGCGACAAAACCACATCGAAAATCACGTCAAAAACCGCTCAACGCAAAAAGCGCCAGTGAGCGCATCTGCGCGGACTGACGAACACCCGTAAGCGTTGGAAGACTGATTCTGTCTTGGGCGGGGCGGAAATTAGGAGGGTTTGGCCGTAAGGTCAAGCAATTCTGCGGATCTCACAGTAGGGCGATTCGCGCCGGTTCCACTAAGGTCCGCGGATGAGCACGCCGACCCCGTCTCCTAACGCCAATTCCGGCCCTATAGCCCGGTTTCCAACGCCCTGCCGCGTCTGGGCCATCGGCGCGATCCGGGGCGAAGTCGCAAAGCTGCGCGCCCTTCACGACCTGTTGGAGCCGGAACTGCGGGTGGGCGACAAACTGGTCTATCTCGGCAATGTCATGGGGCGCGGCGACGCGGTGCGTGAAACCGTGGACGAGGTTTTGCGGTTTCGGCGAGAATTCCTGAGCATTCCGGGCAACTGCATCGGCGACTACGCCATCCTGCGCGGTCGACAGGAGGAAATGCTGCATAAACTGCTGGAACTGCAATTCGCGGTGAACCCACGCGACGTGCTGCACTGGATGGTGGACCAGGGCGCCGGCCCGACGATCGAGGCCTATGGCGGCAATGCGCGCGACGGCGAGGTTGCAACCGCCCAGGGCGCCGTGGCGGTGACGCGCTGGACCCAGAGCCTGCGGGCCGGGCTGAACGCAGCGCCCGGCCACCGCGAATTCCTGTCATCGCTGAAACATGCCGCCTATACGGCGGACGGGGCGCTGGTCTTCGTCCATGCCGGGCTGGACCCGGCGCGCCCGCTGGATGCACAGGGTGATTCTCTGTGGTGGAACACGGCGGGGTTCGAGGGAATGACCGCGGCCTTTTTCGGCACCGAACGCGTGGTGCGCGGTCTCGACCCCGAGCACCGCGGCGTCGTCGAGACCGAATTTACCCTGAGCATCGACGGCGGATGCGGCTTTGGCGGCACGCTGCATGCCGCAGCGATCACACCGGGCCAGGAACCGGTCGAAAGCCTGTCTGTCTGACACCGTAATCCCGACGGTAATTACAGCCCCGATTTTCCCGCCCCACTCTCTGCAAAGCTCTCCCGTCTCCGCGCAAGCTCATGTGACCCATGTCACACAATTGCCCTATTTCCAGCCTTTAAACCGGTACGCAGCACCCCACATGTTTAACAGCACCGGATGGAATGACAGGGCGGCGACCGGGCCGTCAGGACAAAGATTATGAAACGCTCAGGAACCACGATCAGACTTACCCTCGCTGCCCTTGGCACGATCACCCTATTTGGGGCGGCCGCCGCCGCCGGGGTGGACCGGGGCACAGAGATGATGGCATCCGGGATTGCACCTGAATACGTACAGACCAGCGCTGCGCCTTCAGGTGCTTTCACCGAGACAGAAATCTCTGCGCGGATCGACTGATCGACTATTTGCCGTCACCGACCCCGCTTTCCCCCAGGCGCGGTCTGACCGGTTCTGGAAAAGGGACGGACCAGCTGGTTCGTCCCTTTTTCTGTTTTCTTTCCTATTTTCGGCGCGGCTCCCGCCGCATCAGCCCAGATTGTAAAAACTGATCATGTTGTCATGGACCAGCTTGCGCTTGATCTCGTCTGAGAAGTCACTGGTTTCGAGAAAGTCCGGCAGTTCGCTCGTCAGATCGTCCTCGGTCGGCTCATGCGGATAGTCTGACGCATAGAGGATGCGGTCGGGGCCGATGGCATCGATGGTGTATTTGAGGTTCGCCTCCCCCAGTTCCATCGCCACCCAGAAATTGTCGCCTTCGCGCAGATAATCCGATGGCCGCTTTTTCAGTTTCTGTCGGCTCGCCGCGCCGAACACGGAATCGTACTCATAATCCATCCGGTCCATCATGAACGGCACCCAGGTCGCGCCACCTTCGAGGAAGGCTATCTTGAGCTTGGGGAACGCATCCCACACCCCTGAGAACACGATATCGGTGAGCTGCATCATCAGCGGGAACGGATGTTCCAGCGTGTGCACCTTCACGAATTCACGGAAATGGTCGAACCCCATGCCGCGGCTCGGCCCGCCATGTATCGCGAGCGGCATATTGTGTTTTTCCGCCGCCTCGAAAATCGGCCAGAAAAATTCATCGCCGTATGTTTTGCCAAGATATGTCTGCGACGGCAGCATCATCGCCGGGAACCGCACACGCTCGGTGGCACAGCGCGCGATCTCTATCGCCGCCGCTTCCGGGTCCTGCACCGGGACAATTCCGGCACCGTAGAGGCGCTCATCCTTCGAGGTGTAGCGATCTTCGAGCCAGTTGTTATAGGCCTTGATCGTCTCGACCGCCCATTTCGGGTCCGAGATCAGCCCGGCGGCAAGACCGGCCGTGGGATACAGCACGGTGCCTTTCGCGCCGATGATTTCAAGCATCTCGCCCCAGACCTTGGCGTCGGTATGGGTGTAACGGCGCGGCTCGCCATCGTTCGATGCCATGATAAACCCGCGCGCCCAGCCATCGAGGCTCGGCCACACGCCGAAGGTCTTGAAGCGCTGGAGGTTGGCGAAATCGCCTTCGAAATATTCGGCGATCTCATCGTCATTTTCGAGCACATGCCCGTCGCCGTCAAAAACCTCAAACCCGTTGACTGCCATCGTTTCCTCCCGATTTTGTTCGGTTGATTTTGATAGAGAGCTAAAACCGCGGGTCGGGGAGTGTCAATGGCAGTCTATGGCCGGTCCCATCACAGATAACGCCACTTACCGGTAACAAATTCGTCAGCCACTCAGGGAAAGCACGACGCCACCCGATATAGAAGGTAGAAGCATTTATGCGTCAGGCTCGCCGTGGAGATTTACATCGGACACGGTCTGACCTCCCGGGAAGTCGCCTGAAAGATTCAAGGAAAAAACAATGTTGATGGAAGAAATTTCACTGATCAGCGAGGTGACGCTCACCGGGATCAGCTGGCTGACCACGCTGTTCATCTTCGCGGTGGGGCTGAGTGCCCTGGTCGTTATTGTCCTATTCGTGATCGACATCTCCCAGACCAGCGATGCGATCCGCCGAAACTATCCGGTAGTCGGGCGGTTCCGCTATGTGTTTATGGCCCTGGGGGAATTCTTTCGTCAGTATTTCTTTGCGATGGACCGGGAAGAACTGCCGGAGGTCGCAGCCCACGGCTAGGTCCGGATGTTCGAGATCAAGCTGAGCCAGGGTGCGAAGCCGGGCAAGGGCGGCATACTGCCCGCCGACAAGGTCAGTGCCGAAATTGCCGCCATTCGCGGTATTCCGGAAGGTGAGGCATCTATTTCGCCAAACCGCCATCCGGAAATAAACTCGGTCGACTATCTGCTCACGATGATCAAACAGATCCGCGATGTCATCGGCAAGCCCGTGGGCATAAAGTTTGTCGTCGGGGCCTATGGCTGGCTCGATGTGCTGTGCACGAAAATTCACGAACGCGGCAAGGAATCCGCACCCGACTTCATCACGGTCGATAGTGGCGACGGCGGCACAGGGGCGGCGCCCATGCCGCTGATGGACAATGTCGGACTTGTGCTCCGGGAATCCCTGCCCATGGTCGACGATATCCTGACACGGCATGATTTGCGCAAACGGATCCGCCTGATTTCTTCCGGCAAGCTGATCACGCCGTCCGGGGTCGGCTGGGCACTCTGCGCCAGCGCGGATTTCGTCGTCTCGGCACGCGGGTTCATGTTCTCGCTCGGCTGTATCCAGGCGCTGAAATGCAACCGCGACACCTGCCCGACCGGCATCACGACACATAATCCCCGCCTGCAACGCGGCCTGAAACCCGAGAACAAGTCGGAGCGCGTGGCGAGCTATTGGCGCAATATCACCCACGAGGTCGAGATTATCGCCCATTCCTGCGGCGTTGATGAACCACGCGGCCTGAACCGCAACCATGTCCGTATCGTTCAGGCCAACGGCCTGTCTGTGCCAATGGCCGATCTCCACCCGCGACCAGGCAATGAGGCTGGAGAAATAACCTGAGCCCGAGTGCCTTTGTGGCGCGTCCCGAAGCATGTATCCTGACGCCACAGAGCCTCACACCTGGATGAACCGATGCCAGAGACGACAGACAAGACGTTTGAGAACGGCGACGAGACCAAGATCAACTACTACCACGCCCACATCTATTACGGCGATGACGACGCGGTTCGGGAAAAAGCATCCCGGCTGCGCGAAAAGGCGTGGGCAAAATGGCCGGGTCAGGTCCGCATGGGCCGGTTCCGCGACACCGCCGTGGGGCCACACCCGCAGGCGATGTACCAGATCGAATTCGACCACGACCTGTTTGCCGAGATCGTGCCGTGGCTGATGTATAACCGCGACGACCTGACGATCCTGCTTCATCCCGACGCGGAAGACGCGTTCAGGGACCACGCCTGGTATCCGCTTTGGATGGGCGAGAAGCTCGACCTGCGGCTGGAATTTCTGCGCGCGGGCGGGCGGCAGGCCTAGTCGGCCAGACCCACCAGCGACTTCGCGAACGCCTCGGCCTCGAACGGCCGCAAGTCGTCTTCGCCTTCGCCGACACCGATCGCGTGGACCGGCAGCGCAAACCTTTCCGCTAGCGCCACCAGCACGCCGCCGCGCGCAGATCCATCCAGCTTGGTGACAATCAGCCCGGTGACGTTGCACATGATCTGAAAGGTCTGGACCTGCGAATGGGCGTTCTGGCCGGTCGTCGCGTCGAGCACCAGCAATGTATCGTGCGGCGCTGTTTCATCCTGCTTGGTAATCACGCGGACGACTTTTTGAAGCTGCTGCATCAGATCTTCGCGGTTCTGCAGGCGCCCGGCTGTATCTATAATCAGCACGTCCATGTTCTCGGCGCGGGCGCGGTCGATCGCCTCAAACGCGAGGCTTGCGGCATCGGCGCCCTGGCTGGTCGACACCACGGGACAGCCCGAACGCTCCCCCCAGATTTTGAGCTGCTCGATGGCCGCGGCACGGTATGTATCGCCCGCCGCCAGCATGACCGACTTGCCATCTTCCTTCAGCTGTTTGGCGAGCTTGCCGATGGTCGTCGTTTTGCCCGACCCGTTGACCCCGGTGACCAGAATGATATGCGGGCGATGCGCCGGGTCCACGACCAGCGGCGTCGCTACCGGTTCCAGGATCGTCGTTACCTGGGCGGCCAGTGCGGTGCGGATCTCATCCGCCGAGACTTCCTTGTCGAACCGCGTGCGCGCGAGTTCGGCTGACAGCTTCGCCGCCGTCTCGACACCGAGGTCGGAGGTGATCAGCAGATCTTCGAGATCTTCAAGCGCCGCGTCATCCAGCTTGCGGCCAGTAAAAATGCCCGAAATGCCGTCGGACAGGCGGGACGACGTGCGGCTGAGTCCGGCGCGGAGGCGGGCGAGCCAGCCTTTTTTCTGTTCGGTCATGCTGCTTTGTGCGCGATCAGCGTGTCGTTGTCACGACCGACTATTCTGGCCGACACGATAGTCCCTGGCTCATACGCACCTTCGATGCGCACCGGGACGAAATGCGGCGAGCGGCCTTCCCCGCCATGGCCGGCATCCTTTTCGACCAGCACGTCCGCCGTTATCCCAACCTGTGCATCGAGGAACCTGCCTACCTGAACGTCACCGGCCGCCCGCAGCGCCGCCGCGCGCTCCTTGCGCACGTTGCCGGGCAGTTGGGGCATCTTGGCCGCCGGCGTGCCGGGGCGTTCGGAATAGGGAAACACGTGCAGCCAGGTCAGCCCGCAGGTCTCGACCAGCGAGACCGAGTTGGCGAAGGCGGCGTCGGATTCGGTCGGGAAGCCCGCAATGAAATCGGCACCAAACACCGCATCGGGCCGGCGCGCGCGGACCTTGTCGACAAAGGCCTCGATATCGGCGCGGCTGTGGCGGCGCTTCATCCGCTTCAGGATCAGGTCGTCGCCGGCCTGCACGCTGATATGAAAATGCGGCATCAGGCGCGGCTCATGGGCGATCAGATCGAACAGCGCGTCGTCGATCTCCGCCGGATCGACAGAGCTCAACCGCAGGCGCGGCAGGTTGGGCACCAGGGTCAGCAGACGTTTTATCATCTCGCCGAGGCGCGGCGTGGCGGGCAGGTCCTTGCCGTAATCGGTGATATCGACCCCGGTCAGCACGATCTCGCGGTAGCCCTCGGCAACCAGCAGGCGCACCTGTTCAACGATTACTCCGATCGGTACGGAGCGGTTATTGCCGCGCCCGAAGGGAATGATGCAGAATGTACAGCGGTGATCGCAGCCCTGCTGAATTTCAACAAAGGCACGCGCACGGCCTTCGAAACCGGCAATCAGGTGGGGCGCTGTTTCGCGCACATTCATGATGTCATTGACGGAGACGCGCGGCGTATCGTCTTTGATTTGCCAGGTGTCGGCCGCGAGTTTTTCCTCATTGCCGATGACGCGGTCGACCTCTTCCATCGTCGCATACCTGTCGGGATCGATCTGGGCGGCACAACCGGTGACGATGATCTTCGATTCCGGGTTTTCACGCCGGGCACGACGGATAGACTGGCGGACCTGGCGCTCGGCCTCGGCGGTCACCGCGCAGGAGTTGACGATAATGGCGTCCGTCATGCCCGCCGCCTCGGCATGGCCGCGCATGACCTCCGATTCGAAAGCGTTCAGACGACAGCCGAAGGTGAGGATTTTAGGCGCGCTCATGACGGGAGATCGCCCAGTAACCCTTCCGGGATTGTGCCGGAGAAACTGGTTTCGGCAGGCCCGGTCATAAACACACGGCCTGCGCCCAACGGCCGGTCCTCGCGCCAGTCGATCAGCAATTCACCGCCATCGACCACTACCACCATGCGCCGGTTTCCAAGCTCGCGCCGGCTGGCATTCACCACCGCCGCGCAGGCTCCGGTGCCGCAGGCCGATGTTAGCCCGACACCGCGTTCCCAGACGCGCAGGTGCATCCGGTCGGGCGCCAGTATTTGGGCAACGCCGATATTGGCGCGTTCGGGGAAAACCGGGTTGTGTTCCAGTTCCGGCCCGACCAGCGCAATCGGCACGGACCCCATCTCTTCGACAAAAAACGTCGCATGCGGATTGCCCATGCTGGCCGCCGCGGGGTCGCTGAGCGGGCCGCAGGACAGATCAAGGTGCAATGTATCAGCCTCGGCGCTGAGCGGGATATCTTCCCAACCAAGGCGCGGGACACCCATATCGACGGTCACCAGCCCATATCCTGCGCGCGATACCGTCAGCAGGTCGGCGCCGGTACGCACACGGACCTCATCGCTGCCGGTCTCATCCAGCAGGACCGCACCGATACAGCGGGTCGCGTTGCCACACGCATCGACCTCGCCGCCATCGGCATTGCGGATGCGCATAAAGGCGTCCGATGCCGTATCCGGCGCATCTTCGATGATGATGAACTGGTCGCAGCCGACACCGGTGCGCCGGTCGGCAATCGCCGCCGCGCGCACACCATCAATCGCCACGCCATACCCCGGTTTCCCGGTGCGCGCATCAATCACCACGAAGTCGTTGCCGAGCCCGTGCATCTTTGTGAAAGCCAATTCGGTCATAGCGCGGGTAATATGGCCAGAAGGGGGTCGAAGTCCACTGTTTTAGGCCCCCGCCCCTCGACTCGCCCCGGCGTTTACGTAAATATCTGCCGATACAGGGACAACCCCCAAATCAAAGGGATATACGCATGCAATTCGGTGTTGGTCAGCCCGTGCCGCGCACGGAAGATCCGAAATTTCTGATGGGTCAGGGACAATATGTCGACGACATCAATCTTCACGACCAGCTATACGGCTATGTGCTGCGCTCGCCGCATGCCCATGCCGATATCAAATCCATCGACACGGCCGCCGCCGAGGCAGCCCCCGGTGTCCAGCTTGTCCTGACCGGCAAGGATGTCGCCGCCGACGGGATCGGCGCGATCCATTGCCACGTGCCGCCAATGGCGTTTGGCGGCCCGGCCTCCCCGACCCCGTCCCACCCGATCCTGGTCAGCGACCGCGTTCGCTGCGTCGGCGATTGCGTCGCCTTTGTCGTCGCCGATACCGCCAACCAGGCGCAGGACGCCGCCGAGATGATCCTGGTCGATTACGCAGCATTGCCCGCGGTCGGATCGACCCGGGAAGCCGTCAAGGATGGTGCTGCCCAGGTCTGGGAAGAGAACAAGGGTAATCTGTGGTTCGAGATGGACCGTGGCGATGCCGCAGCGACCGATGCCGCCTTCGCCAGGGCCGCCCATGTGGTCAAAGCCGATCTGCACAACAACCGGATTTCCGCCAACGCGATGGAACCGCGCGCGGCGCTGGCCGAATACCGGACGTCTCAGCAGAACTGGACGATCTATATGTCGAGCCAGGGCACCCATCAGCACCGCGCGGCCTATGCCGAAATTTTCCACAAACCGGCCACCGCGTTCCGCGTGGTTGCCCCCGATGTCGGCGGCGGGTTCGGCATGAAGGGCGGCGTGTTCCCCGAGGACGCCATGTGCGCCTGGTCGGCAATGCGCCTGCACCGGCCGGTTAAATGGACCGCGACCCGGTCGGAATCTCTGGTCAGCGACACCCATGGCCGTGATGCCGAATGCCTGAGCGAAATGGCGCTGGATGCCAACGGCAAGATCATCGCCATCCGCGTGCTCGCCGATTACGGCCTCGGCGCGTACCTGTCGTCCTCCGCGCCGGTGCCCGCCTGTATCGGCTCGATGGTGTATCCCAATGTCTATGAATACGAGGCGATGCATATCCATATCCGCGTCGTGTTCAGCCACACCACCTGGACCGGGCCCTATCGTGGCGCGGGACGCCCCGAGGCGGTCTACGTGGTCGAACGCCTGCTCGATATCGCAGCGGACGAGATGGGCATCGATCCGGTGGAGATCCGCAAGCGCAACTACATCCCCAAGGAAAAGATGCCGTTCACCACGCTGGTGCCCACGGTTTACGATTCGGGCGATTTCGCCGGCATCACCGAACACGCGGCCGAGGTCGCCGACCTGCCGGGCTATCCTGCCCGCAAGGCGGAGACCGCATCCCGCAGAAAGCTGCGTGGCATCGGCGTGTGTTCGTTTATCGATTTTGCCTCGCCGTTTAACGACCGGATGGAAATCCGGTTTGACGAGACCGGCGCGGTATCGGTCGTCGCCGGTACCCACAGCCACGGACAGGGTCACCAGACAGCCTATGCCCAGATGATCCATTCCTGGCTCGGTGTGCCGTTCGAGAAAATCCGCCTGGTACAGGGCGATACTGACACCGTCACCTACGGGCGCGGCACGTATGGATCCCGCTCCATGACCATTGGCGGCTCGGCACTGCGCGCCGCCGCCGACAAGATCATCGAGAAGGCGAAGAAGATCGCCGCCCATGTGCTCGAAGCGGCGGAAGAAGATATCGAGTTTAGCGAGGGCGAACTGACGGTCGCCGGGACCGATAAATCGATCCATATCTGCGACATGGTGCCGATGTCTTACATGCCGATGGGATGGCCCGGCCATCTCGGTCTCGGGCTGGAAGCCGAAGGCACGTGGACGCCGGAAACCGGTCCCAACTGGCCCAATGGTACGCATTTCTCAGAGGTCGAGATCGATCCGGATACCGGGTTTGTCGAACTGGTTCGCCATATCGCGGTCAATGATTCGGGCGAGGTCATCAACCCGCTGCTGCTCGGCGGCCAGGTGCATGGCGGCGTCGCGCAGGGTGTCGGCCAGGCGCTGATGGAAGACGTGACCTACGATTCGGATGGCCAGATCCTCGCCGGGTCGTTCATGGATTACTGCATGCCGCGCGCCGACGATCTGCCGATGATCGAAACCGCCGATTTCGTTGAAACATGCCAGACCAATCCGCTGGGAGTGAAGGGTGGCGGCGAATCCGGCACGGTGGGATCGACCGCCGCGGTAGTCAACGCGATTGTCGATGCGCTGGCCGAATACGGCGTGAAAGATATCGAGATGCCGGCGACACCGATGAAGGTGTGGCAGGCTATGCATGGCGGCAAAGCCGCGTGACGCGGCGGGGCGGCAAAGCCGCGTAAAACACCAGACACAGACAAATATATTTGGGGAACAGGAAACGTATGGACGACCGGAAGAAACAGCTGCGCGACATCATCGCCGCAAAATCGCTTTCGCGCGGGGGTGACTTCAAACTCGCCTCCGGTGTGACGAGCGCCTACTACTTCGATATGAAGCCGAGCGTGATGGACCCCGACGGCGCACGGCTGACGGGCGAGCTGATCCTCGAAGCGGTAGCCGATATCGAGCTTGATTGCGTCGGCGGTATGGCGCTCGGGGCGGTACCGATTGTCGCCACCGTCGCCATGGCATCGTCCGGCGGGGCCCGCCCGCTGCCGGGCTTCCTGGTGCGCAAGGAAGTAAAGGAACGCGGCACCGAGAAACAAGTCGAGGGTAATATGGTCAAAGGCGGTCAGGTGCTGATCGTCGAGGACGTGACCACCACCGGCGGCTCCGCCATGCAGGCGGTCGATGCCGTGCGCCGCGAAGGCGATGGGCATGTACCGGTTGTCGTCACTGTGGTCGACCGGCTCGAAGGCGCGGAAGAGACCTTCAAAAAAGAAGGCATCCGCCTGATCTCGATCCTGACCCGCAAAGATTTCGAAGACTGATTAATACCGTGCCTTTCACGAACAGATACCAGACCCGCGCCGAATGGGCCGATTGCGACCCGCTGGGCCAGATGTTCTATCCGAACTATTTCCGCTGGTTCGATATCGGCACCCACAAGCTGCTCGAAGCGGGCGGCGAGCCCTATGACAAGCTGATCGATGCCTGCAACATCGCCGGGCTGCCGCTGGTTGATGCCCAGGCATCGTTCCGGGGCCGCTGCCGCTGGACCGACGATGTCGAGATCGAGAGCTTTATTTCGCGCTTCGGCGGCAAAAGCTTTACCGTGACACATAATGTCTGGAACGACGGTGAGATCGCCGTCGAAGGCACCGAGATCCGTATCTGGGGCCTGTTCGACCCCGAGGACGACACCAAGCTCAAAGCCGGGGTCATTCCCGACGATTTCAAGAAGACCTTCGGCTAAAGACCCGAAGCAATACCCGAACTAGGACCCGAAAAGAGACAAGCATGGCGGCACCCAAAAAGGCCGGGGCCAAGAGCGCGGACGCGAAGCGCAACAACGTCGACATGGGTCTGCTGCCGGACCTGATGGGCTTCAACCTGCGCTGCGCTCAGCTCACCCTGTTCCAGCATTTCGGTGCGACAGTGGGCAAGGAAGGCATTTCAGCACCGCAATTCGGCACGCTGCTGCTGATCGAGGCCAACCCCGATATTAGTCAGAGCGCCGTCGCCGAAGCGCTGCGCTTCGACCGCTCTACCCTGGTGCAGATCATCGACCGGCTCGAGGCCCGTGGCCTGGTTGTCCGCCATGTCTCACCCACCGACCGCCGGTCGCACGCGCTGCGGCTGACGGATATGGGCGAGGCGGAACTGACAGCGCTCAAAGACCTGGCGGTGCGCCACGAAGCCGATGTCGCGGCGGCGTTGAGCGAGGCAGAACGGACACAGCTGATTGCGCTGCTGGCGAAGCTGCACGGGGGTTAGCGCAGCACTTCGGAGAATCCGGGCACGGGCGCTTAGACACTAAAAAAACGCCGGTGCGAAATCCGCACCGGCGTTTGATCTTTGTCCGCCCCGTCCCCGGCGCGCTCAATAAGCGTCGGGAATTACCCCTGCATATTGTCCCGGAACAGCCCAAGCTTCTGATGTATGGGCTGGTCGGTGAAGCTAAACAGGAACGAATCCGCGTCGGCTTCGTGGCGGTGTTTGTACCATGCGGGCACGATGAAGGTGTCTTTCGCCTTCCACTCTATAGTCTCGTCGCCGATATGGGTGCGCCCGCTGCCTTCGACGCAGTGATAGACCCAGGCCGCCGTGGTCTGATAGTCGTCACCGGCGAAGCCGTTGGGCAGTTTCTGCATATAGGTGGCGATGGTCGGCATCACTGGGCCGCCATTCGTCGGGTTGATATATTCGAGCTTATAGCCGTGGCGGGCATCCATGTCCTCGGACTTGGACACCTGGTCCAGCGTCGCCCGGGTCTCGACATAGGGATAGTGGAACACCGGCGAGTTTTCGGATTTGTAAGTTTCGCCGAAGGGCAGCATGTTGCCGCCGTAGCGTGCCATGTTGTCGCCGGTCGGTCGGCCCTTGGGGAATTCGGCGTCAGGATAGGGTTCGGCGAAGACCGGGCCGAGCTGGCGGACCAGCGGGATGTCGAGCCCGTCTAGCCAGACCACCGGGACGTCGCCGTCATGGCCATGATCGTGCCACACCCAGGACGGGGTGAGGATCAGGTCGCCGACTTCCATATAAGCCTTTTCGCCGTTGATGGCGGTATAGGCACCGGTGCCCTCGACGATGAAACGCAATGCGCAGGGCGAATGACGGTGCGCCGGCGCGATTTCGCCAGGCATGATGAGCTGGAGCCCTCCATAGAGCGATTCCGAAATGCTGGAACGACCTTCAAGACCGGGGTTCTGCAGCACCAGCACGCGGCGTTCGGCCTCTTCCGCCGAAATCACGCCCGCCGATTCAATGATATAGGGCCGGCACACGTCATAATCCCATTTATACGGGATCGCCGCGGTCACGGGTTCTTCGGCGAGCAGCGTGTGCAGCACTTCCCATAGCGGGGTCATGTTTTCTTCGGCCATGCGACCGTAGAAATCGGCGCGGGTGTTGGTCATTGCGGGTTTTTCGTGCAAAGCGCGGCTCATCATTCATCCTCCTGATCGCGGCTTTGGCAGCATGATAGCACCATCGCCTGCGGGGTATTCCAGCCAAATATAATCATCCGTGTACGGATTAATCAAGCTGAATATACATTCCCATGGTGGCGATAGGCGCCCTGACGCAATATAGAATGCCAAAAGAGTGTTCAGATTTGTCTAGCCCCCAAGTTCTGTGCCATTGCTGATTAGAGTTTCCGGCACTGGCGGGCGCATGTTCAGGGCCTGATGCGGACGGGTGTGATTGTACTGTCTGAGCCACTGATTGATGACGATCTGAGCC
>CAJIYX010000057.1 GCA_905181725.1 Alphaproteobacteria bacterium UBA830 | reverse complement strand
CGTCATCGTGCATGCCACAACCGTGCTCACGAACGCGGTTCTGACGCGATCCGGCCAGCCAACCGCCCTGTTCGTCACCGAGGGTTTCCGCGATGTGCTCTATATCCGTGACGAGCACCGCTACGATATGTTCGACCCGCAGATCGAATATGCCGACCCGATCGTGCCGCGCGACCTCACCTGGGGCATAGCCGAGCGCACACTGGCCAACGGCACGGTTGAGACGGAGATCGACGAGGCGCAGATCGTCGCCCTCGCCCGGGAGCTGAAAGACAAAGGTGTCGCCGCCCTCGCGGTGTGCCTGCTCAACGCCTATGTAAACGGCGCCAACGAACAACGCATCCGCGACATTCTCGTCCAGCATGCCCCCGATATGTATGTATCGATCTCGTCAGAGGTCGCCCCGCAGATCCGCGAATATCCGCGCGCGGCAACGACAGCTCTAAATGCATATACACGACCGATTACAGAACCTTACCTAATACGGCTCTCACAAGAACTTAAGAAACGTGGCTATGCCAGCAGACCCCTGATCATGATGAGTAATGGCGGCGTGCTGAGCACCGAGACGGCCAGCCGCTTCCCCGTCCGCATGATGGAATCCGGCCCCGCGGCGGGCGCGTTGGTCGCTAGTTATTACGCCGAACGGCTCGGTCTCGACCGGCTGCTCTCCTTCGACATGGGCGGCACCACGGCCAAGGCCTGCCTGATCGAAGACCACAAACCCACCGTGACCGGCCTGTTCGAGGTCGACCGCATGTACCGCTTCAAGGCGGGTAGCGGCATGCCGGTGATTATCCCGGCGATCGATATGATCGAAATCGGCGCAGGCGGCGGCTCGCTTGCCTCCGTCGATGCGCTCGGCCTGCTCAAGGTCGGGCCTCGCAGCGCCGGATCTGAGCCCGGCCCCGCCTGTTACGGGCGCGGCGGCGAAAACCCGACGGTTACCGATGCCGATCTGGTGCTCGGCCTGCTCGATGCCGATAACTTCCTCGGCGGCGACATGCAACTCGACCAAGCCGCCTCCGAAGCCGCGATCAAGCCGCTGGCCGACAGGCTCGGCACGTCGATCCAGCCGACCGCGCGTGGCATCTTCCAGGTAGTCAACGAATCCATGGCGGCAGCGGCCCGCGCCCACGCCACCGACCGCGGCATCGATTATCGCGGCATGCCGGTGCTTGCCTTTGGCGGTGCCGGACCCGTGCATGCCTGTCATGTGGCCGAACTGCTCGAAAGCACGACGGTCATCTATCCCCCGCTCGCCAGCGTTCTGTCGGCCTTCGGCACCCTGGTCACACCGGTGCGGTTCGACCTCGCGCGCGGTACCGCCGGCGGGATCGACTGGGAACAGGCAGGCAAAACCTATGCAGAAATGGCGTCCGAAGCCGGTATTGCGCTGGAAGCCGCGGGCTGCGCACCAGACGAAATCGACTACATCTATGGTGCCGACATGCGTTATACGGGCCAGCAGAACGAGGTCACCATCGATTTCGACGGCGACCCGACCGGCCAGCAGGACATCGATTCCATGCGCGAATCCTTTGAGATCTCGTATGAGTCTCAGTATGGCCTGCGCCTGCCCAACATGAAGATAGAGGTCGTCGCCTGGCGGATCAGTGCCAACGGCCCCGCGGTCGAGCGCCACGGCCTCCCTGAGCTGGCGGCCAGCGCGAACGAACCAAAGGCTCACCGCCCCGTCTTTATCAACGATGCGGAAGAACCGGTCGCGGTCTATGACCGCCCGGCACTTGCCGCCGGACAGACCATGGTCGGTCCAGTGATCATCGAAGAGCGTGAAACAACGATCTTCATCCTGCCGGGCTGGACGGCCTCGGTAGCGGAAAACGGCTGTATTACCGCAGAGCGGAAGGGATAAGACGATGGCAATGGACGGTATCGAACTCGAGATCCTGTGGAGCAACCTGGTCAGCGCGGCCAGCGAACAGGCCCGCGCCCTGCAGCGCATTGCTTTCAGCCCGGTTGTGCGCGAGGCCGGCGACCTTGCCTGCGCCCTGCTCGACCGCGAAGGCCGCATGATCGCCCAGGCCGTGACCGGCACGCCGGGCCACATTAACACGCTGGCGGCCGCAGGTGCCCATTTCGTCGAAAAATTCCCGACCGACAGCCTGGACGAAGGCGATATTCTGATCACCAACGATCCGTGGCTGTCCGCGGGGCATTTCTTCGACATCACGGTGATCACCCCGGTATTCCGCAAAGGCCGGGTCATCGCCTATTTCGGCTCAACCATTCATCACACGGATATTGGGGGGTACGGCGTCGGTGCCGGCGCGCGCGACGTGCATGAAGAAGGCCTGTGGATCCCGCGTGCCAAGCTGTACGAGGCCGGCAAGCCCAACGAAGTGTTGTTCGACATCATCCGCCACAACGTGCGCACCAAAGACGAAGTGATGGGCGATATCGCGGCACAGGTGTCTTCCGGCAAGGTCGGCGCGGAACGCCTGCAATTGCTGTGCGACCGCCATGATCTGGATGATATCGACGATCTGTCGGCGGAAATCATCGAACGCTCTGAAATCGCGACGCGGGAATCGATCCGCAAGCTCAAGGGCGGCACCTATCACGGCGAAAGCCGGTTCGACATCCCGGGCGGCGCGGAAATCCTGCTGAAATGCGCGATGACCATCGACGCCGAGGCAGGCTCAGTCCATATCGATTTTGACGGATCGTCCGGCGCCAGCCCGCACGGCGTGAACGTGGTTCTAAATTATACCCACGCCTATGCGACGTTCGCCCTGCGCTCGACGCTAGACCCGGACCTGCCGAACAATTACGGCAGCCTGAAGCCGATCACCATCAGTGCCCCCGAAGGCTGCATCGTCAACGCGAAGTACCCGTCCCCCGTGGCCGCGCGCCACGTGGTGGGCATGTATGTGCCGATGCCGATCCTCAAAGCGCTGTATCAGGTCGTCCCCGACCGGGTGCTCGCCGAAGGCGCCGGCGCTGTCTGGACGTTCCAGGTACAGGGCAAGAACGACGCGGGCGATCCGTTTACCAGCGCCATGTTCAACTATTCGGGCGGCATGGGCGCACGGCGGACCAAGGACGGCCTCGGTGCCACCTGCTACCCGACCGGCGTCGCGGCGGTACCGGTGGAGGTACTGGAAGCGGCCATGCCGATCCAGTTCACCCAGAAAGAGCTGATCGGCGGCTCCGGCGGTGAAGGCGCGGCCCGCGGCGGCGACGGACAGGTCATCGCCTTTCACCTGCGGACCAATGACGAATGGCTGCTCAACGCGGTCCCCAGCCGCCTCAAGATCGGCGCCGAAGGCTTCGAAG
>CAJIYX010000056.1 GCA_905181725.1 Alphaproteobacteria bacterium UBA830 | reverse complement strand
TCACGCTGGATGATGTGGTTTATGCCGCGACCGGCGGCAACCTGAAAGGGCTGACCGTCGCCCTTTCCCGCGCCCGGTTCGAAGGCGTCGCCTCGATCGCCATCCTGCGCGCCGCCAGCCGTCACCTGTCGCGGCTCGAAGAAGCGGTCGCCGCCATGACCGGCGGCGCCGATGCGAATTCGGCGATGAAAAGCCTGCGCCCGCCGGTGTTTTTCAAACAGCAGAACAACTTTCGCAACCAGCTGCAGCGCTGGCGGCCGCAGACCCTGTCGCGAGCGCGTTCCGAGCTGATCCAGGCCGAGATCGACTGCAAAACTACCGGCATGCCGGACGAAGCCGTCTGCGAACGCTCCCTTATGCGCCTCGCCGCCATGGCAGGGGCAAAGGTGCCGCGTTAGATTTTAAGGTGTCGTTTTTTCAGAGACGACGTTCAGTGAATTTAAAAGCCACACCGCCGCCACGATTTTGATCGCACAGGGCGCCAGCGCATAAACCCCACTGAGATAAAGTCCGACCTCCGCCACTGCCGGCTGACCGGGCACATAACCCAGTGCATCGAGCATGGGCAGCGACAGACCGGTGGCCAGCGCAAAGGATGCCTTGGCAAAAAACGTGGCAACCGCAAAATAGCGCGACGCGATGGCCTGATCGCCGGCCCGCTCGATACGGTCGGCAAGCAGGGCGGGCGGCAGCGCGAGATCAGCGCCGAGCGCACTGCCCGACAGAACGCAGACGATGACGAACGGCACGATATCGCCGGCGCCCAGCGTAAAAGCCCACACGAAGGTGATCACCGCGACGATCATGCTAATGCCCCAGGCACGTGCCGTGCCGACACGCCGGCCCACCATCTGCCAGACCGGCATCGAGGCCGCCCCGCTGAGGAAATAGACCAGCAAGAAAAGCCCGGTCCAGGATTCCGCAGCAAGCCGATCGCGGATATAGAACAGCACCAGCACGGCGGGAATGGCGCTGGCAAAATTACTGATGAAATAGATGCCGTAGAACTGGCGTGCCCAGCCGCCGCGCAGCAGGCTGCTAAAACCACCGGATGCCGGACCGGTTTGCGGTTTGTCGGTGGAGGAAGGCGCGCACGCCAAATGGCCTTTTGCGAACCAGCGCAGAAACAGCCACCCGCCGCCGATCAGCAGAACCGCCAGCGCCAGCGTGACAACCTGGAAGGCGGCTGCGGCATCGTAGGTGTTGCGCAGAACACTGGGCAGAACCGACGCCATCAGAATGCCGACAAGACCCAGCGCTTCGCGAGTGCCGGTGATGCGGGTGCGATCCGATGACGATGCCGGCCAGATGCCGCCAAGCGCCTGATAGTTGATCGACAGGATGCTGAAACCGGTCGTGCAGATAAACACGCTCACCGCAAACCAGGCGAGGTGCCCGCCAACCGGCAAGGCCGGTGGATTGAACAGCCCGGCGAAGCCTGCCAGCAGCATGAACGCACCGGCCAGCAGGATCATTTTACGGCGCGCGGCAAAGGCGTCGCTGAAAGCACCGATCAGCGGATCCTGCACCGCATCGACGATCCGCAGGCCCAGCAGCACGGCGCCAAGCGACGCCAGCGAAACGCCATACGAGGTCGCATAGAAATCCGGCGCATGCAGATAAACCGGCAAACCGGCAAAAGCGAGCGGCAGGGCCAGCGACCCGTACAGGAACAGATCAGGACGACCGATTTTTGGCGGTAATCCCGACGGCGTGCCGCGGTGGGCGGCGGGATCGGACACGGCTTCTAGCCGCCGAGCAGCTCGCGGCGCAGTTTGGGCTCCGACGTTTTTTTACCAAGCCAGATATCGAAGAAACGCCGGCCGAATGCCGGATCGTCGATCACCCCGATCCGATGCGCATCGCTGTAAAAGACCGTCCCCCCTGCCGTATCGCGCACGGCGGTCAGGCTGTCGCCTTCTGCGACATCAGGGAGCAACGCTGCCAGCCGGACGAACCAGGCCGCCAGCTTTGTCTCGTCGCCAAAACCCTGGTCGCGGATTTCGGAGATCGTGCGCTCGGCAATATCGCGTCCTTTAAGATCGCGTAGATAGGCCAGCGACAATGCGAAGGGCGCATCGGCGCGCCAGCCTGCGCCAGGCGCATACAGCGTCGCCCGGTAAACATCCCAGAACAGATATGTAAGGACGCCGTCGCCGATTTTTCTGGCATCCGGCATGTAGCTCTTTGCGACATCGGGGTTCGCGCCTGACGCGGCAGGCCACAGCAGCGCCGCGGCCAGAATTCCGGCGAACATCATCTTAGGCATGTTGTAACTCCACCTGCATGACACCGGTTCGCCCGCAGCGGAACGCCCCGGCGCAGGACGCGAGATAAAACCGCCAGAGGCGGATGAATTTTTCGTCATAGCCGAGCGCGCGGACGTCATCGATACGTGCGTCGAACCGGGCGAGCCAGTGATCCAGCGTCGTCGCGTAATCCTGCCCGAAGCGATGCGTGTCGGTCAGTTGCAAACCTGCCCGGTTTGCCTCTGCCGCGAACCGGTATTCGCTGGGCAGCATACCGCCTGGGAAAATATAACTGCGCACGGCGTCGCCGCCTTTGCGGTAACTGTCGAAATAGTCGTTATCGACCGTGATCGTCTGGATGACCGCCTTGCCCGACGACGAGAGCTGGGCGCCGAGTTTTTCGAAATAGGTTTTCCAGTAACGTTCACCGACGGCTTCGAACATTTCGATCGAGACGATAGAACTAAATTTGCCGCGCGGCGCGCGATAATCTTCCAGCCGGATATCGGCCTGGTCTGCCATCGGGATCAGCCGGTCGCGCGCAAAGGACGCCTGGGCAGGCGACAGGGTCAGGCCCGTGACCCGGTGATCGCCGCGCTGGATTGCGCGCTCGGCGAACCCGCCCCAGCCGCACCCGATTTCGAGGACATCGTCGGGTGTGTCGCCGAGGCGGTCAATGATGCGGTCGTATTTCCGCAGCTGGGCGTCGGCAAGTGGCTCGTCGTCGTCGGCAAACAGCGCCGACGAATAGCTCATCGTGTCATCCAGCCATAGACTGTAGAAATCATTCCCGAGATCGTAATGCGCCATCACGTTGGCGCGGGCACGGCGGCGGGTATTGGGTTTGAGTAACGCGCCGATACCGACAAGCGCCCGCTTGACCGCATTACCCGCAACAAACGGGCGCATTACTTCTTCGTTGCGGAAGGCAAAATCGACCAGCGACGCGATATCTTCGCTTTCCCATTTCCCGTTCCGGTAATCCCCAGCAAGGGCCGTATCGCCGCCGATAACCATATTCCAAAGCACATCCGGATAATGGACTTTGAGATGACCGTGCGGACCAGGATTCCGACCGCCGAAAGTCCAGATTCTGCCATCCTGGTTTTCATAAGTAAAGTGGCCCGTCTCGGTCCTTTCAAGCACCGTCAGGAAACTTTTTTCAATTTTCTTAAAGAGCATCTTTACCGCCTAGTATCACCGCAACGGACCCTTTCCGGACCCCGTTGGATCGTTTTTACACCCGATACTCTGCGGTATCGTCTTCCGCGCCGGTCACGACATTCCGGCACCTGTTCATGTACGCACGGACAACGGTAATGGATTACCGGGCCGGTCCCGGGCCAGGTCCCATTTCAACGCCCTCCCAGGCCGGCGCGGCATTGAGCGCCGACGCCACGCGAACTGCACTCCATAATCCGTCTTCGTGAAAGCCGTTGCGTTGCCAGGCGCCGCAAAACCACGTGTTATTCGTGCCCTGAATATCCGGGATCCGGGCCTGCGCGGAAACCGCTTCCCGGTCGAAGATCGGATGGTCGAATTCGAAGCTATCATAGACAAGTGCAGGATCCGGCGGCCGCGCGGGGTTGAGCGTTTCGATCAACGGATAGCGGGCATCGAGCGCCTGTAACCGGTTCATCCAGTAGCTCATGGTAATGTGCGGCTCTGCACCGACAGAAACGGCATCGCGGGAATCTAGCAGATAGGTCCAGCTACACCACGCGCCCTTTCGCTTCGGCATGAACGATACATCACCGTGCAGATACGTGCGGTTCGGCTCAAACCGGAAGGCCGACAGCACATCTCGCTCGGCATCCGTCGGATTATCGATCAGGGCCAGCGCCTGATCGGCATGACAGGCAAACACGACCTCGTCGGCCGCGTAGCGCGCGCCGTTATCGGCAGTGACGAAAACGCCCGCATCGCTGCGTTCCACCCGCGTCGCGCCGTGGCGGACGATCTTGCCGCCGAACGTGTCGGTATAGCGCGCGGTAAGCCGGCTGACATATTCCCGCGCGCCGCCGGTGACCGTGTACCACTGCGGCTGGCCGGTCGCCGATAATAGGCCGTGGTTATGAAAAAACCGCAGAAAGCTCTCGGCAGGAAAATCCAGCATGGTCGATGTCGGGCAGCTCCAGATCGCGGCCCCCATGGGCAGCAGGAAATAGCGCCTGAACCATTCGCCAAGCTGCATCTCGTCAAGGCAAACGCCCAGAGTGATGCCATCACGCGCCGATTTTCCGCCGGCCAGATAATTCGGCGCCTGGCGAAAGAAACGTGCGACATCGCGCATCATTCGCCAATAGGCGGGGCGCACCAGGTTCCGCTTCTGGGCGAACACGTTCCAGGGCTTTGGCGTACCGTATTCGAGCCAGCCGTTATCCGCCGTCAGCCCGAACGACATATCAGATTTATGTACCGGCACATCGAGTTCCGAGAATAGCTGGGCGAGCAGCGGATAGTTCCGATAGTTGAAGACAATGAAACCGGTATCGACGGGAATTTCCAAATCCGGCGCCGGTCGGGCGACAACCGTCCGCGAATGGCCGCCGAGATAGTCGTTTTTTTCATATAAAGTCACATCGTGGTGCTGAGACAGCAGATAGGCCGCCGAAAGTCCCGATATGCCACTGCCGATGACGGCGATCTTCATGTCGTTGGTCCGTTCTTCGAAAAAGTCCGGGCAGCCCTGAGGGCCGGATGAGTTTGCTGGAGGGGTGCGCTTATATCGCCCTCTATTACGGCTGCGAAGCGGTATCGGATTACCGGCGGCAGCCTTAAATCGGGATTGCCGCGATAATGGATCGATATCCACCGGTTCTGCCTGTTCTGGTGCAAATCCAACGCCGACGCCACTGCGTAACTTTAAATATACACTGGCCAGTCAGTATTTTGGCCGTCAGGCGTTGAGGAACGACGGAATGCAGATAATTCAGTTAACCGGAATTGAAGGTACCGACAGACTGACAGTCGGCCGGCTGACGTTGGAGAGGCTGTCGGCCGCAGACGCACCGGCGATAGCGGCCCACCTCAAACGCCTGGTCGAGTTCGATCGCTATAGCCGTTTTTTCTCCGCCATGTCCGATGATGGGATAGACCGTTATGTCGCCGGGTTCGACTGGTCGCGCATGATCGCGACCGGCCTTTACCAGAGCGATACCCTCATAGGCATCGCCGAGCTTGGCTGGGAAGCCGGGGCGCACACGCAAGATAGTGCGAACTCGACAAATGGAAGACCCCCAGACATTGCAGAAATGGCGGTGTCCGTCGACAGCGCCTATCGTCACCTGGGTATTGCCGCCTGGCTGGTCAATGAAACCGTTCGGCGCGGGCGGAAAGCCGGTATCCGACGGATGGAAGCATCCTGGATCGGCGGCAACGATCCCATCGCCAAGATCATGCGCGGGATGGAGGCGCAAGTCTGGCTCAATGGGTCTCACTGGCACGGGATCGCGCCGCTCGCCTGACCGCCTGTTCAGCTACCGGATCCATAGACCTGAAGAGGGAAGACGGCATGAACGACCCCCAACCCGCTCCGGCCACCGCTGGAAAAGATGCCGGAAAACGTACCAGCGATCGAACCTCGTTCCCGCCGGACGGTGTTGCCGTTGTCGTCGGCGCGACCGGGGCCATCGGCGGCGCGTTGGCAGAACAGTTGGTGGAAGGCGGTCATTTCTGCACCGTCATCGAGTTGTCCCGCAGCGGAACACCGGCGCTGGACCTGACAAGCGA
>CAJIYX010000055.1 GCA_905181725.1 Alphaproteobacteria bacterium UBA830 | reverse complement strand
TCGGTATCGCGACATGCCTTGAGCCCGGCGGCGGGAACAATATTTTTGAATATCTGTTCAACCCGAAGCTGGAGGTTACGACCTTTGTTGAATCCGTCCTGATAAAGGTCGAACCGACCGGGGCGATCACCGCGGTCATGTGCACGACGACGTCGGGGCAAGGGCACGAGACGCTGGTGTCGACCATTGCCGGCGAAGAACTTGAACGCGATCCCGATACGATCCGCGTCCTTCACGGAGATTCTCTCGAGGCCCTGCCGACCCGCAGTCCGGTGGCAAGCCGGATGGCGATTGTCCTTGGCACCGCAACGTCAAAGGCTGCGCGCGACATCAGGGCGAAGATGATCACCATCGCTGCCCATGATCTCGGCGTTGAGAAAGATCAGATTGAATACGCGGACGGAGAGTTTAGCGTGCGCGGAAATCCGGCTAGCAAGCTGACCTGGCCGGAAATCTGCCATATTGCGCACAAGCAGTATCACCGGATGCCGCCCGGCCATGAACTGGGTCTTCAGTCCTACGCGGTCCAGCAGGTGCCGGGTGCAGGCGGATTGCCGGATGAAAATAACGAAGTGCCGCTTTATCCGTGCTTCTCATTTCAGGCGCATGTGCCGCTGGTCGAGATTGACCCGGATACTTGCAAGGTGAAGGTTCATGATTACTTCATCGGCCACGATTGCGGCACGGCGATTAACCCGGATATCGTGCGCGGCATGATTATCGGAGGTGTTGCTCACGGGATTGGTGCGGCATTGTATGAGAAGTTCGAATACGATGCGGACGGCCAGCTGCTTTCCGGTACCTTTGTCGACTACCTGTTGCCATCGGCGCATGAAATACCGCCGGTCGTCGATTCCGAGCATTGCACGCCATCGCCGATGACTTCGCTGGGTCAGAAAGGCTCCGGCGAGGGGGGCTACCTTGGCGCTCCGGCGGCGATCGCGTCTGCGGTCAACGATGCGCTGGCGCCATTCGATATTGAAATTAACGAACTGCCTATCCGGGCTCGTGACATCGAAGCGGCGCTCTTTGAGAAAACCAGATGACAAATATTAAACCGACCAAGGGGAGACAGAAATGAGCGATGATATTCTGCTGGAGCAGGACGGACGAATCCTGCGCGCGACCTTTAACACGGCCCCCGATAACGCTGTGTCGGACAGCATGGCGGGGGCATTCTCCGAGGCTATCCTTTCGGCCCATGAGACGTCCGATATGGTTCTGCTGCGGAGCGCCGGGCCCGATTTCTGTACCGGCCGTGTCCGGGATGCTAGTGCCGGTCCACCGTCGCCGGAAGCTTATAGCCGCCGTCCGGAATACGATAGGATCTTCGGCTGTTACCGATCCATCAAGGACGCTCAGGTGCCTGTGGTTGCCGTGATTGAAGGCCGTTGCATGGGCTTCGGGACGGCAGTGACGGCGGTCTGCGACGTTGCCTTTGCGAGCAGCACGGCGACCTTTAATATTCCCGAAGTCGGCCACAACGTTATGCCGACGATGGTGATGTCGGCGATTTACGATCGGATGCCGCGCAACGCAATCCTGTGGATGGCCTATTCCACCGATTTCATCGATGCCCAACGTGCGCTGACGTATGGTTTGATCAGTGAGGTGTTCGACGCGGAGACGCTGGACGCAGACGTTGACCGGTTCTGCGATCTGCTGACCAGCCGCCCGCGCCCCGCGATCCTTGGGTTGAAGGAATACCTGCGTTCGGCACCACATATGGACGATCAGGGCGCTCTCAATTATGCCCGCAGCATTCACTCGATGGTGAATACCGCCGCGGCCATGAAAAAAGACCACTAAGCGGCGTTAGCCGCTGTAGCGTCGTCAGCCTGGGAAGAACCCGGTAAGGCGATCTGTAAAGCTATGAAACCGGTGGGCCCTGCTCACCGGTTTCTTTTACGTAGATCATCTGCGTAATCGACCATTGCGGCGTCGAGCGAGAATTCGGGTGTCCAGCCAAGCTCGTTTGCGGCGCGGCTGACATCTAGCGGGGTGTCGCGCGAAACTGGCACCTTCCCCGGTGTGATCTCGATTTCGACCCCGGGGACGGCGGCCTTGACCGCTTCTACCAGCCGCTCAAACGAAATCACTTCGCCATAGGCAAGATTGTAGACGGCCTTCGCCGGCAGACCCGTGGCCGTGGCGGCCAGGTCGACGGCGCGTCCCATGTCTTTTGCGTAGATATATTCGAACGCCATGGTCTGTTCTTCCGGGATGACCGCGGGAATGCCACGTATGCCGGCTTCGACCAGGGTCTGAACCTTTTCGCCGCCGCCTGAGCCGGCCCAGAAATGGCCGGTACCAAACACATTGGCGGGCCGTAATAGCACCAGCTCAAATCCACATTCCACCTGATAGGCCTCGAAGATGAGTTCCTGTGCTGCTTTCGAATTGGAATAGGCGGCCCCGCTGCCGCGGTGAAAGCTCTCATCGATCTTATCCGGCGTTGGCTGGCGCCAGTCATAAACGCCGAAGGTCGAGATATGGATCAGCCGCTTTACGCCGGTCAGCTTGACCGCCTCTGCAACCGCCATCGCGCCACCGACATTCAGGCTGTAGCCGGTGCTCAGCGGTTTGGAGACGCGTTTGCCGATCAGACCGGCAGTATGCACGAACGTATCCACGTTGTGGGTCTGGATGGCGTCGATCAGCGCAGGCAGGCTGCGGGCGTCGTCGGCGATAATCTCATAATCTGCAGCGCCGACGCGCGCGGCGACATAGTCCGCGCGGGGCAGTGGGTCGAGAAAAACGACCTTCTCTCCACGTTTCGCCGCTTCTATCGCATAGGCCGTGCCGATCAGCCCGGCGCCCGTTACGAGTGTTGTCATTTCGGTCTCCGCCGGTGCTGTTATTCATGGTTATTCCGTGGTTAGCTTAGGCTATTCACAAGACCTAAAACAATCGTGTCGGGAGAGGGAATTCATGTCTGAGGATGGGGTAATCAGGAAATCGGACAGAAAGTATCAGTCGGATGTCATTGTCGATCTGGTCAAGCAGTATGGCTTCAAGCATATTTCCCTGAACCCCGGTGCCAGTTATCGCGGCCTGCACGATTCACTGGTCAATTATGGCGAAAATGATCCACCGATGATGATCTGCAACCACGAGAAAATCGCGGTGCAGATGGCGCATGGCTATGCCAAGGCGACGGGTGAGCCGATGATCGCTATCGTCCACAATGTGGTCGGTCTGCTGCATGCGCCGCTGGCGATCTATTATGCCTATATCGACCGAGCCCCGGTCTTCATCATGGGCGCGACGGGGCCGACCGATGAAGGCATCCGCCGGCCGTTTATCGACTGGATTCACACGGCAGCCGTGCAGGGTAACGCGGTGCGGGATTATACAAAATGGGATTATCAGCCTGGCAGCGTGCACGGTATTCCGGATTCTTTTGCGCGGGCTTATTCGATCATGATGGCGGAGCCGCAAGGCCCGATTTACATGTGCTACGACGCGGGCATTCAGGAAGCGCCGCTGACCGAAGACATCAAGCTGCCGTCACGTGCCGCCGTTCGTGTGACCACGCCGTTGGCGCCGGATCGCGCGGCGCTGGAACAGGTGGCGGATCACCTGCTGGCATCTGAAAACCCGATGGTGCTTGTGGAATATGCGGGGCGTATGCCGCACGGCTATGAATACATCGTCGACTTTGCCGAAACCGTCGGCGCGGGCGTGTCGGATATTTACAAACGACTGAACTTTCCGAACCGACATCCGCTTAATCTCAGCATGGATGGCACGGCGTTCGAGGGCGCTGATCTGGTGCTGTGCCTCGATGTACGCGACTGGACACGGGGCACACATGTCGTCGATCCCGTAACCCGGGAGGTTCATGACAAGACGGTGCCCGGCAGCAAATGGATCGATATCGGTTTTGGCGATATCGAAATCAGCAAATGGGCGATGGATTATAACAAGCACCGGGACTGGGATGTGCGGGTGACATCGGACGTTGTGTCGGCGCTGCCTATCCTGACGGAAATCTGTCGTGACCGGATCGCCGGCGATGCAGCCCTGCAAAAGAAGATCGCGGACCGCAGCGCCGCAATCGGCAAGCGCCATGACGCCTTGTTCGCCAAATGGGCGGTGGACGCGAAAGACGACTGGGATGCATCTCCGGTCACGCTGCCGCGGCTCGCATCAGAAGTGTGGGATGTCATTCAGGATGAAGACTGGGTGCTGACGGCGGGTGAACTGCGTAACTGGACGCGCAAGCTGTGGAATTTCGATAAGCCGTACCGCCATCCCGGCCGGTCGCTCGGCACGGCAACCCAGTTCGGTATTTCACTTGGGGTGGCGCTGGCCAATAAGGGAACCGACCGTCTGGTGGTTGATCTGCAGCCTGACGGCGATCTGATGTTTGATCTCGGCGCCCTTTGGGTTGCCGCAAAGTACGAAATTCCGATGCTGGTCGTGATGTATAATAACCGCGCCTATTACAACGACTGGGATCACCAGAAGCATGTGGCCCACGCCCGGGGCACCGCAGAGGAACGCGCCTATATCGGTATGGACCTCGACGGGCCGGCACCCGATTTTGCGCTGGCGGCGAAATCGATGGGCTGGTGGTCGGAGGGCCCGATTGAAGACCCCGCCGACATCAATGGCGCGCTGAAACGGGCAATTGAACAAGTGAAACTGGGTAAACCTGCCCTGATCGATACGATCTGCCAGCACAAATAGGAGGAACGACGACATGGAGCGCAAACAGATGCTGCCAGCGGTCGAAAAATTTGTCGCTGATATGCGCGAAACCTGCGAGACGATCGCGGGCGACGAAAAGTGGGTTCGTTGCCAAGAACTGCTGACGGACCTGCTGAAGGACCCGGACCTGCAGAAACATGCGCAGGACTGGCCAGTCGGGGGATTTGACGGCAAGAAAGTCGACAATCTGCTGTTCTATGAAGATCCCGACCACCGGTTCGTCATCAACGGGCTGATCAAGAATCCGGGTGGTCTTGCCGTACCGCATGATCATGGCAAGGCGTGGACGGTGTATGGCGTCCTCGCCGGTGGGGAGCGGATCGTGCAGATGACACCAAGTGAAAACGGCTTCGAACAGGGTGAGGCCAGCGAATGCGGTGCCGGTGATGTTGATATCGTGCCGCCCTGGCGCATTCACGCAGAATACGCCGGTGACGAAAAGACCATTGCTGTTATCGTTCGCAGTCAGCGGTCCGGCACGTTCGAGCAGTACCGTCACAACGACGACGGCACAAAGACGCGTTTTCCGGGCCCGAACCAGGTGCCTTACGAATTAGCCTAAGAAATCGCTCAGTTCGGCCCGCGAATTTCGTCTGGCAGGAACGGGAAGGCGGACAGTTCGTGAGCTTGGCTTACGGCGCGGACTTCTTTCACGTAGCTCGGGTCGAGCTGGTCGAGCGACGAGACGCCGGTCAGACCCATCGCGTTCTTTATCTCGGTTTCCATAATTTCTAGCGCCCTGACCAGCGTCGCCTGGCCGCCGGCAGCCAGTGCCCAGGCCTGGTAGCGGCCGAGCGCAACGACGTCGGCGCCCACGGCGAGCGCTTTGAGCACATCGGTGCCGCGCACGATGCCGCCATCGACCACGATTTCTGCCTTACCCTTTGCGACTTCGACAATCTCTTTCAGGATTTCGAGCGTGCCGTCACCGTGGTCGAGCTGGCGCC
Source organism: Alphaproteobacteria bacterium UBA830 (assembly GCA_905181725.1). Taxonomy (GTDB): domain Bacteria; phylum Pseudomonadota; class Alphaproteobacteria; order MPNO01; family UBA830; genus CAXBCP01. The sequence continues at coordinate 888 of CAJIYX010000055.1, read as the reverse complement.
CTCCATGGTTCGAGACGTAGATCGTATCGACCCCGTGCTCGAGGGCGATCTCTGCGTCTTCTGCGGTCTGCACACCTTTCAGGATGAACGGTAATCCACCGCGTTCGCGCATCCGGTCCATCCATTCCCAGGTCAGTCCGGCCTGCAGTGCGCGGGCACTTTCACCGTATCGCTGGATGCTCGGTGGCCGCCACCCGGTAATGAGTTGGCGTTCGCGCCGGCCGTAATAGGCGGAATCGACCGTCAGGCAGATGGCCGCGTAGCCGGAATCCCGGGCTCGGTCGATCAGGGCGTCGACCCAGGCTTCGTCACCTCGAATGTAAATCTGGAATATTTTGGGATGATTGGTTGCCTGCGCAATCTCTTCGAGCGCCGGCTCGGTGACCGTACTGACCAGGTTCATGGTGCCGAATTCAGCGGCTGCTTTCGCGACCGCAATACCGCCTTCGGGCGTGATCGTTTGCAGCGAGCCGATCGGCGCTAGTAGGCAGGGAATGCGAAGCTTGTGGCCCATAAAGGTGCGGCTGGTGTCGATTTCGCGCACGTCGCGCAGGATGCGCGGGCGAAGGGCGTGACAATCCAGGCAATGCCGGTTGCGCCGCAGCGTGGTTTCGGTCTCGGCCGCTCCGGTTACATAGTTCCAGACCGACCGGCTGGTGTTATTGCGGGCGGCAACGATGATCTCGTGCATCGTGGCGTAGTTTTCCGACATGTACGTAACGCTCTCTAGTTTCGTTGGCGGAGGAGAATTTTTGTCAGCATGTTGTCGCCTGATCCGCGTCGGATGCCAAGCCGGTTCACGCGGGAATCTTGTGCGGCGCTATCGCATCAAGATGATTGTTGAGAATTGAATGATTTCAAATAAAAATTAAGACAAGTTGAACGCAC
>CAJIYX010000054.1 GCA_905181725.1 Alphaproteobacteria bacterium UBA830 | reverse complement strand
AGAGGATTCGAACCTCCGGCCCCTGCCTCCCGAAGGCAGTGCTCTACCAGGCTGAGCTACACTCCGACCGGAACGGGCGGTGTTATACCCCCCTCGGCTGCGCCCGGCAAGCGAATGCGCGGCCCGAATAGCGATTATTGATGGGGTGGTTCGCCCGGTTGCTTCGGCTACGATGCGCATGACCGAACCTGCGCCCCGCACCGGGTGTCGTTAAACAGTTAAGGAAAGCGATATGGCAGAAACCGCCGCAGCCGAAACGGCCCCTGCGGGCACGATGATTTCCCGGAAAGAGGGCGGCATCGGCTGGATGATTTATGACCAGCAGGCCAAATACAACGCCGTCACCTATGACATGCGGCGCGCGATCCCAGGAATCATGGCCGATTTCGAAGCGGATGACGACGTGCGCGTCGCCGTGATCGCAGGCGCGGGCGAGAAGGCGTTTATCTCCGGCTCCGATATTTCACAGTTCGGCGCGAAGCGGTCATCCGAAGATGCGCGCAAGATGTATGACGAGGCCTCGTCGCAAGCGAATGCGGCCATGGAAGCTTTCTCGAAACCGATGAGCGCCATGATCAACGGTTACTGTCTCGGCGCCGGCGTGCTGACGGCGATGCTGTGCGATTTCCGTATCGCCGCCGATAACGCCAAATTCGGCACGCCGCCGGCGAAGCTCGGGCTCGGCTTCGGCTATGGCGGGGTCGACAGCCTCGTGAAGCTGGTCGGCCCGGCCTATGCCGCAGAAATGCTGTTTACCGGCAACCGTTACGGTGCCGACGATGCATTGCGCATGGGCATGGTGAACCGCGTCGTGGACTATTCCGACCTGGAAGATACTGTGCGCGAGATCGCCGGTACCATCGCCGCCAACGCGCCGCTGACCCTGAAATCCGTCAAAGCATCGATCCGCAATACGCAGATGGATGAAAGCGGTCGCGATATGGCAGATGTGCAGGCCCAGATAGTCGCCTGCTTCGCCAGCGAAGATTACAAGGAAGGCCAGACCGCGTTCATGGAAAAACGGAAGCCGGACTTCAAGGGTAAGTAGCGGCTATCGGCGGTCAGTAATTCCGGTGGATTGCGAATTCGATCGCTTCGATCAGTGCCGTCTTGATCTCGCTTTCGGGGAATGGCTCCAGCGCGTGGCGGGCTTTCGCGCCGTAGTCGCGGGCCCGTTCGATGGTGGCGGTCAGCGCGCCTGATTTTTCGAGCATGCCCACCGCACGGCGGAAATCACCTTTTTTCTGTTCCTGGTCTTCCAGTGCGCGGCGCCAGAACGTTTTTTCTTCATCATCGGCGGCGTTAAAGGCGAGCACGATGGGCAGGGTGATCTTGCCGTCGCGGAAATCATCGCCGACGGCCTTACCGAGCGTCGCCTGGCGGGCTGAATAATCGAGTACGTCGTCGACCAGCTGGAATGCCATGCCAAGATTATGGCCGAATGAATCCAGTGCCCGCCATTCGTCCTCCGGGCGTTCGGCGACGACGGCTCCGATTTCGGCAGCGGCGGCGAACAGCTTCGCGGTTTTTGAGCGGATGACCTCGAGATAATCGTCTTCGGTGGTTTCGGTATCGTTTGCGGTGACGAGCTGCAGCACCTCGCCCTCGGCGATGATCGACGAGGCCTGCGACAGAATACGGAGCACGTCGAGATTGCCGTCCTCAACCATCAGCTCAAACGCCCGGCTGAACAGGAAGTCGCCGACGAGCACGCTGGATTTATTACCCCAGACCGCATTGGCGCTGGCGGCGCCGCGGCGCAGATCGCTCTCGTCTACCACGTCGTCATGGAGCAGCGTCGCGGTGTGAATGAACTCGACGCAGCCGGCGAGACCGACATGGCGGTCGCCCTCGTAGCCGCACATGCGGGCCGAGGCTAGCGTCAGCATCGGGCGCAGTCGTTTGCCGCCGGCCGCGATGATGTGGCCCGCCACCTGTGGGATCAGGATCACCGGGCTGTCCATCCGGGCGATAATGGCTTGATTAACCTTCTGGATATCGTCCTGGGTAAGCGCCGTGAGCGCGTCGATTGACGGGTTTGGGCGGTCCTGACCTTCGCGGTCGAGATCGATTGCGACGCTCAACTTTTCCTCGATTCTTGACGATTGCGTTCCACAATCGGAACATAGTCCTGACACAATCACGGTCAAGGTGGAACGGACGTGCGAGAACTTCTCAGAAGCAACGAAATCGTCTTCCTGTCGTGGGTTGAAGCCCTGCTGAAATCCGAAGATATCGAGATATACGCCCTCGACGGTCACATGAGCGTGCTTGAAGGCAGCGCGGGCGCGATCCAGCGTCGGGTCATGGTGGCGGACGAAGATTACGAACGTGCCAAACGTCTGCTCGAAGAGGCAGGCGAGGGAGACCGCGTTGTCTGAGGCCTTTAAGCCCCTTGATCCGCCGGCAGTGCCGGGCGTCGCGGACCGGTTTTCGGAAGACCTGCTGCTTGGCGGTCAGGTGCGCCTGCGACAGCCGCTGGACGGTTATCGTGCGGCAATCGATCCCGTGCTGCTGGCGGCATCTGTCGATGCGGCCCCGAGGCACCGGGTGCTAGAAGCCGGCGCCGGTCATGGCGCTGCGGCGATTTGTCTCGCGCGGCGGGTGCCCGATTGCAGCGTTACCGGCATCGAAATTCAACCCGACCTGGTCCGGCTCGCCAACGACAATGCGCGGCTCAACGACCTGGCCGGATCGGTACAGGTCATGATCGGCGATCTGGTCCGTCCGTTACCGCGGGTTGCCGCCGGTGGGTTCGATCACGTCATGGCCAACCCGCCCTATCTGGAAGCTACGCGGGCAGATACCTCGCCCGAGCTCGGGCGCGCCGCGGCCAATGTCGAGGGTGAAGCGGGGCTGGACGTTTGGCTTTCCTTCATGCTTCGCATGGTGCGCCCCAAGGGCACAATCACACTTATCCATCGCGCCGACCGGCTGGACGATATCCTAGTACTGTTGGCGGGCCAGGCGGGGGAGGTGACGGTATTCCCGATCTGGCCCAAGCAGGGCCGCGCCGCCAAGCGGGTCATTGTGCGTGCGCGCAAGGGCATCCGCACGCCGATGAGCCTGTCGACCGGGCTGGTCATGCATCAAGAGAACGGCGCCTATACGGCGGCGGCGGATGAAATTCTACGTGGCGGTCCCAACCTGATTTGAACGTGATATAAAGCTGCCATGACAATCGATGATCTCAAGCAGCGCTTCCGCAACCTGCTCGCCAAACTGCCGATCGACCGCTTCCGTAACCCAGCCCCGGTGGTCGGGGTGATGCGTCTCGATGGCATTATCGGCAGGTCCGCCGGGCCCGGGCGGCATGGGCTTTCGCTCGACAGCCACGAGCGAGCCATTGCCAAACTGTTCGACAATTCGCAGCTCAAGGCGGTGGCGCTGATCATCAACTCGCCGGGTGGCAGCCCCGTGCAAAGCGCGCTGATCGCCAAACGCATCCGTGATCTAGCCGACGAAAAAGATCTGCCAGTCGTCGCGTTCTGCGAAGACGTCGCAGCCTCCGGTGGCTACTGGCTGGCCTGCGCCGCGGACGAGATTTTTGCCGACGAGAATTCGATTGTGGGCTCCATCGGTGTAATCTCCGCCGGGTTCGGCTTTGTCGACCTGATTGAGCGCATCGGCATCGAGCGGCGGGTTTATTCGACCGGGCCGCGCAAGGGGATGCTCGATCCGTTCCAGGATGAAAAATCGGAAGATATCGACCGTCTGCGTGAACTGCATGAAGATATCTTCGAGACTTTCAAAAACCATGTTCGCCGGTGCCGCGGCGACCGTCTGCGCGCTTTGGATGAAGCGCTGTTCACCGGCGATATCTGGACCGGCCGTCAGGCGGTCGAGGTTGGGCTGATCGACGGGCTCGCCGATATGCGCACAGAGATGCGCAAACGTTACGGCGACAAGGTGAAATTCCAGCGGTCCGGCGTCCGCCGGGGCCTGCTCAGCCGTCTGCGCGGCGGTGCCAGCGGTGGCCGTATCGGCATCGATCCGGGCGAAGTGATCGGCGCCCTGGACGACTGGGCCCACTGGAAACGCTTCGGGCTTTGAGGGTGATCAAATGATATTGAAATACCTGGTATTGGCGGGGATCATCGCCGCCGTTTGGTTCGGTTTCAAGGCCATTTCCCGGCGCAACAAGGCGAAGACCGCGGAAGATCAGCGCAAGCGAAAAGAATCGGTCGAAGACATGACAGCGTGCAGCGTGTGCGGGACGTTCGTGACGCCCGAACAGGGCGATTGCAGGAAAGCCGGCTGCCCTTACTGAGATACCTGTGATTAGAATTCCGGCGTTTTGGGAACCCTCAGGCGTCAATCCACTCGTCGGCGGTCTTGAAGGCATCCACCTCCGGGACTTCCGGGTGATGGAACCGGAATTCAGTTGCCGCACTGTCCAGAGCCGCCGTCTCGCTCATATTCCGTTTGCGAAGATCGCTAAAGGTTCGCAATACGGCCGTAGTGCAGTCACATCCGTTTTCCGCGATCTTCATGATAGGGCGGAGACAGCCCTAGAGAGCGGTCTTCGCCCCGTCCGCCCGTCTGGCTTTCAGCATGGCTTCGAGGGCACGGACGTCGTTGATAGCGTCTTGTGGCGGCACCCGCTAAGCGGTTTCGCCCCACGCGCCGAGGCCGACGATGCCTGTTTTGGCTTTGAGCTGTTTATTTCGGATTTTGAAATTCAGATCGCAGGAGTGTTTGAGTTCGGCTGCTTTCGTGATTTCGCATGATCCAGCGCTTCCAGGATATAGGCCTCGAACTCATCTTCGAGCCGGCAGGGAAGCAGAACCCATACCTTGAACGTTTTTTTCGTGAAATTGAATTCCGGCCCGACACCCGAGGAGATCAGCGCGTCCACACGCTCTGCATGAAGTTTGACGATCAGCTAGTCTTCCTGTTCGAACATCATGGCCACGAAATCCCCCTGATATCGCAGACAGGGCGTCTTAATCATCGTTGACAATTCCACCTCGGGTTCCTGGGCGAGCATTCCTGCAATTGTGCCATACGGTATTTTACCATCCCGTTTTCTGTTCTACCCGGAGCCATGCATATCAATTAACCACAAACAAGCGAGTCGCCGCGCCCCGTTGACTCTCCCGGCGCGCGACCCGTATTTTGCAGCGCAACATTGCATCTGAACAGAGTACCCCGCATGTCGCAGACAGACGCTGCCGACAAGTCCTTCCAGTCGCTCATTCTAAAGCTCCACGCCTACTGGGCGCGACAGGGATGTGTGATCCTGCAGCCCTATGATATGGAGGTCGGGGCTGGCACGTTTCACCCGGCAACGACGCTGCGTGCGCTCGGTCCTGACCCATGGAAAGCAGCCTATGTGCAGCCGTCGCGGCGGCCGACCGACGGGCGCTACGGCGAGAACCCCAACCGGCTGCAGCATTACTACCAGTATCAGGCTATCCTGAAGCCGTCCCCCGCGAATGCTCAGGACCTGTACCTCGATTCTCTGCGCGAGCTTGGTATCGATCCGAACTATCACGATATCCGGTTTGTTGAGGATGATTGGGAAAGCCCGACACTCGGCGCCGCCGGGCTGGGCTGGGAAGTCTGGTGCGACGGTATGGAAGTCACCCAGTTCACGTATTTCCAGCAGGTCGGCGGCATCGAGTGCAATCCGGTGGCCGTTGAACTGACCTACGGGCTGGAACGCCTGGCGATGTATATTCAGGGGGTTGAGAACGTCTACGATCTCGACTTCAACGGTGCCCCCGGAGATCAGCGTGTGACCTATGGCGAGGTGTTCCTGCGCGCCGAAAAGGAATTTTCCGCCTATAATTTCGAACACGCCGATACAGATCTGCTGTTCCAACAATTCGCGTTCGCCGAACAGGAATGTCACGCGTTGCTGGCAAAGAATCTGGCGCTGCCGGCCTACGACCAGTGCATCAAGGCAAGCCACGTCTTTAACCTCCTCGATGCGCGCAGCGCCATCAGTGTGACCGAGCGCGCATCCTATATTGGCCGCGTCCGTGCGCTGGCCAAGGGAAGCTGCGAAGCCTGGGTCGGTGTCAGTGATCAGGCCGAGGCGGCGGAATAATCATGGCTGAACTTTTGCTCGAACTTTTCTCTGAAGAAATTCCTGCCCGCATGCAGGCACGTGCCGCTGCCGACCTGAAACGTCTCGTGACGGCCGGTCTGAACGATGCCGGGCTCGAACACGGTGATGCCCGCGCCTATGTCACGCCGCGCCGCCTGACGCTGGTGGTCGAGGACCTGCCCGAAAAACAGCCAGGCCTGCGCGAAGAAAAACGCGGCCCCAAGGTCGATGCGCCGGAAAAAGCCATTGAAGGGTTTCTGAAAGCCAACGGGCTGACGCGCGCTCAATGCGAGGAACGCGAACTCCCAAAGGGCACGTTCCTGTTTGCCGTGGTCGAAAAGACCGGTGCCGAGACCCGGGATGTTTTGCCGGGGCTGCTGGAAAAAGCCATTGGCGATCTGCCGTGGCCGAAATCCATGCGCTGGGGCGATGGCGACATGCGCTGGGTGCGCTCGCTGGAGCGCGTGCTGTGCCTGTTCGGCAGCGACGTTCTGCCGCTTGTGCTCCGTAACGAAATTCCCTGCGGCAAGACGACGTCCGGCCACCGGTTCCTCGCGCCGGACCCGTTTGAGGTCGATGGTTTTGCCGATTACGCGAACAAGCTGCGTCACGCTTTCGTCGTGCTCGACCGCGAAGATCGCATGGCGTATATCGCCGAACATGCCGTGGCGGCTGCCAAGGCCGAAGGTCTGATGCTGCGAGACGATCCCGGTCTCCTGGACGAAGTGACGGGGCTGGTCGAATGGCCGGTGGTGATGACCGGCAGGATTGACGACGCATTCATGGACGTGCCGGACGAAGTGCTGATCACGTCGATGCGCTCACACCAGAAATATTTTTCGCTGCTGAATGCGGATGGCAGTTTGGCGCCGCGTTTTGTCGTTGTCGCGAACACCGAAACCAAGGATGATGGTGCCTCTATAGTCGCCGGCAACGAGCGTGTCCTGCGCGCGCGCCTGTCGGACGCCAAGTTCTTTTGGGATCAGGACCGCAAAAAGAAGCTCGAAGACGGTGTGTCGAAGCTTGCCGACAGCGTGTTTCACGCCAACCTTGGCACCATGGCGCAGAAGGTTGAGCGTATCACCGCGCTGGCGGGCGAACTGGCACCCTACATTCCGGGCTGCAACGCCGACCAGGCAATGCGGGCTGCCCATCTCGCCAAGGCCGACCTGGTCACCGAGATGGTCTATGAGTTCCCCGAATTGCAGGGCACTATCGGGCAGTACTATGCGCTGAATGACGGCGAAGACGCCGCTGTCGCGGGTGCGATTGCCGAACACTATTCCCCCGCCGGGCCGAATGACGACTGCCCGACCGCGCCGGCCTCGGTCGCCGTGGCCCTTGCCGACAAGCTCGACACGCTGGTCGGGTTTTTCGCGGTAGACGAAAAGCCCACCGGTTCGCGCGATCCCTTCGCATTGCGCCGTGCCGCCCTCGGTATCATCCGTCTCGTGCTTGAAAACGGCCTGCGTCTGCCGCTGCGCGAAGCCTTGATGAGGGCGTATTGGGGCTATAACGAAACTGTACCGGGTTTCGTAGCCACGCTGGAGGGCGGGCATAAGCCGAAAATCGTTGAGCGCGAATTGCTCGAATTCTTTGCCGACCGTCTGAAGGTTCATCTGCGCGAGCGCGGCGTGCGTCACGATCATGTCGAAGCCGTCTTTGCGCTCGGCAATGAAGACGACCTGGTGCGCTTGATCGCACGGGTCGATGCGTTATCCGGTTTTCTTGCGAGTGATGACGGCGAAAACCTCGTGGCGGCCTTCAAGCGTGCGTCCAACATAGTGGCGATCGAGGAAAAGAAGGACGGAGCATCCTTCGATGGCGATATTGCCATCGATAAGCTGGCCCAGGACGAAGAACGCGCGCTGGTTGATGGCTTGAGCGCATCTGCGAAACGTGCAAATGCCGCCATCGATGCCGAGAAATACGTCGAAGCCATGGAGGCGATGTCGAGCCTGCGCGCGCCCGTCGATCTGTTCTTCGACAAGGTTACCGTCAATGCCGACGACGCCGATATCCGTGCCAACCGTCTGCGGCTGTTGTCACAGTTCCGCTCCACCCTCGGCCAGATTGCCGATTTTTCCCGTATTGAAAGTTAAGCCATGACCGACACGCAATGGGTTTACCGTTTTGGCGGCGGCATTGCCGAAGGCGATGCGAGCATGAAGAACCTGCTCGGCGGCAAGGGTGCCAATCTGGCCGAAATGTCGTCGCTGGGTCTGCCGGTGCCGCCCGGGTTTACGATCTCCACCGCGTTGTGCACGGCCTATTACGATAACGACGAGAAATACCCGGCGGAACTCGTAGCCCAGGTCGATGCGACGCTCGCATTTATCGAGGAAACCGTCGGCGCGAATTTCGGTGACACCGACAACCCGCTTCTGGTCTCGGTGCGTTCCGGCGCCAGGGTCTCGATGCCCGGCATGATGGACACCGTCCTCAACCTCGGTCTCAACGATGTCACCGTCGAAGGACTGGCGAAGAAAAGCGGCGATGGCCGCTTCGCGTGGGATTCCTACCGCCGCTTTATCCAGATGTATGGAGACGTGGTGCTTGGCGTCGATCATGACAATTTTGAGGAAATCATCGACACCCAGAAGATGATGGGTGGCCTTGCGCTCGACACCGATCTCGGTGCCGATGACTGGAAAGCGGTTGCCACGGGCTTTCTGGAACGTGTCGAGGACGAGACCGGTAAGCCGTTCCCGCAGGATCCTCGCGACCAGCTCTGGGGCGCGATCACGGCAGTCTTCGGCAGCTGGCAGAACGACCGCGCCAACACATACCGCCGCCTGCACGGCATTTCCGATGGCTGGGGCACGGCGGTCAACGTACAGGCGATGGTCTTTGGCAATATGGGCCAGGACTGCGCGACCGGTGTCGCCTTCACGCGGGATCCGTCCACCGGTGAAGACATTTTCTACGGCGAATATCTGGTCAATGCGCAGGGCGAAGACGTCGTCGCCGGCATCCGCACGCCGCAGCATCTGACGATCGCGGGCAAGGACGCCCAGGGCTCGGACCTGCCGGCAATGGAAGAAGTCATGCCGGAGGTGTTCGGCCAGCTCGACGAGGTGCGTCTCAACCTCGAAAAACATTACCGCGACATGCAGGACATCGAATTCACCGTTCAGCAGAACAAGCTGTGGATGTTGCAGACCCGGTCGGGCAAGCGCACCGCCAAGGCCGCCCTGAAAATTGCCTGCGATATGGTCGCCGAAGGGCTGATCACGAAGGAAGAAGCGGTTTCCCGAGTAGATCCGGAATCCCTCGACCAGCTTTTGCACCCGACGCTCGATCCCGATGCGCCGCGCGACCTGCTGACCCGGGGGCTGCCGGCATCGCCGGGAGCGGCATCGGGCAAGGTAGTGTTCTCCGCCGATGAAGCCGAGACGATGGCGGCGGCGGGCGTGGCGGTGATCCTGGTGCGTATCGAGACCAGTCCCGAAGACATTCACGGCATGCATGCCGCAAAGGGCATCCTGACCAGCCGTGGCGGCATGACCAGCCATGCGGCCGTTGTCGCGCGCGGCATGGGCCGGCCCTGCGTCTCCGGCGCGGGCGACCTGCGGATTGATTACACGGTCCAGAAAATGACCGTTCTCGGGCGCGAAATCGCGGCGGGCGACATCATGACCATCGACGGTGCGTCCGGTGAAGTGATGGCCGGTGAAGTACCGACGCGCCAGCCGGAACTGTCCGGCTATTTCAGCACGTTGATGGAATGGGCCGACGAAATCCGCGAGCTCAAGGTCCGCACGAATGCCGAGACCCCGCTGGATGCCCAGACCGCGCTCGATTTTGGCGCCGAGGGTATCGGACTCTGCCGGACTGAACACATGTTTTTCGATGCCGAGCGGATCATCGTCGTGCGCGAGATGATCCTGGCAAGCGACGAGGCGGGGCGCCGTGCCGCGCTCGATAAAATCCTGCCGATGCAGCGCCAGGACTTCGTTGAGCTGTTCAAGATCATGGTGGGAAAGCCGGTGACCATTCGTCTGCTCGACCCGCCGCTGCACGAATTTCTGCCGCATACGCCCGAAGATATGCAGCAGGTCGCGGACGCATCCGGCGTGTCGGTCGAAAAGCTTCGAATTCGGGCGGACGAACTTGCCGAGGTCAATCCGATGCTCGGACATCGCGGCTGCCGGCTTGGTGTCTCCTACCCGGAAATTTCCGAAATGCAGGCGCGTGCGATCTTCGAGGCGGCGATAGAAGTGTCCAAAACCGCAGATGCGCCGGTCGAGCCCGAAGTGATGATCCCGCTGGTCTCGGACAGAAAAGAATTCGACATGCTGCGCGAGCGCATCGATGCCATTGCCGCCGAGGTGTTCGAGGAGACCGGTATGATGGTGCCGTATCTCGTTGGCACCATGATTGAGCTGCCGCGGGCGGCGCTGCTGGCGGGCGATATTGCTGAAGGCGCCGAGTTCTTTTCTTTCGGCACCAACGATCTCACCCAGACCACGTTCGGCCTGTCGCGCGACGACACCGCCGGTCTGCTCAAGGAATATGCCCGGCGCGGTATTTTCGAGACCGATCCCTTCGTGTCGATTGACGTCGACGGCGTCGGCGAACTGGTCAAGATCGCCACCGAACGCGGCCGTGCGACGCGGCCCGACATCAAGCTCGGCATCTGTGGTGAACATGGCGGCGATCCGGCATCGGTGCATTTCTGCGCCGAGATCGGCCTCGATTACGTTTCATGTTCGCCCTACCGCGTGCCGATTGCCCGGCTCGCGGCAGCCCAGACGGCGATGAAGGCGCGCGGCTGACGCAGTCTCGCCCGTTAAGAGACAAGGTTATCGATCTATGGATTAATGCGCCCGGGACAAAACCGGGGGAATAAGGTTCTTTTTCGGGAGACTACCCAGATGCGATCACGTTGAGAACTAGAACGCGGCCCAATCGGGTTTTTCCGGCGTAATCGCCGCGCCGTCGACTGTCAGCCCGCCGTTTTCGACCAGATCGAGCCGCAGCAGCGCGATCCCCCGGCCTTTCTGCGCCGAACGGACGTTACCGGCCTCCACGTCGCCGCATTTTACGGCTGCACCGGCAGCGATGCTGCCGTCATAGGTGATGGGAAACAGGCGTTTCTTCACCAGGTTCCGGTGCTTCATCCGGGCGGTGACCTCCTGGCCGACATAGCAGCCTTTTTCGAAATCGACGCCGTGAAGCTCGTCGAAACCGGATTCGAGCGGCATCGACTTGTCGGCGATCAGATCTGTGCCCGTGTCCGGAATGCCGAGCGAAATGCGAAGGGCATTGTATGTGGCACGGTTATTTTCCAGTTGAACGGTTTCGGTCGGGAAGGTGTCGTCTTCGTCAACCTGGCGGATCGTCCGTTCGCCCATGCCGGCATGACGTGGATCGGTGTAGGAAACACCGTCGAAGCGGGTTTTGGCCGTCCCTGCGGGCGGTAGTTCTCCGGCATCGTCGCCGGCCAGCATCACACCGACGTCCCATTTATCGGATTCGTCGGCAATGTCGACCTTCGAGCGCAGGCGGTACATGGTCAGTCGTTTGATCAGGTCGGGAATCCGGTCCAGCTTGCAGTCGAGCAGAAGGCGGTCCTTGTGCGTGACGATAAAGAAATCATGGAGAAACTTGCCCTGCGGGGTCAACAGGGCCGCGTAGATCGCGCAGGTCGGCGAGACACGCTGGATATTGTTCGTGATAAGGCCCTGCAGAAAATCCCGGGCCGGCTCGCCCGAAATTGCGATAACACCGCGCGTCGACAGGGGTACGTGAACTTTCATCTTCATGGCTGATACTTCCTTCTCCCCGCTAATTAGAGCTTTGACGTGGATTTATCCAGTCTTGCGGCTATAACTCGGCGCATGACCGCTGAAAAATGTGTCCTGTCCGCCGTTATCTCCATTCGCAACGAGGAAGCTCAGCTTGCCGACTGCCTGGAGAGGCTTTCCTTTGCTGACGAGATTGTCGTGCTGCTCGATGACTGCACCGACGGCTCGCGCGATATTGCCGCGCGGTTCACCGACCGTCTGATCGACGGCAATTGGACGGTCGAGGGCGACCGGCGGAATGCCGGCATAGAGGCCTGTCGCGGCGAGTGGATATTCGAGATCGATGCCGACGAGCGCGTGCCGGACGCTCTGGCCGCTGAAATCCGTGCGACCATCGCGACCAGTACCAGCGACTGGCACGGCATCAGGGTCGACAACTATGTCGGTGAGCGGCGGGTGCGCTATGGCTGGGGTGCATCCTACGGCAAAAACCAGTATCCCGGTCTGTATCGCAAGGGTGCCAAGGTCTGGGGGCGCCAGCGGGTTCACCCGGCGCTGACATTTATCGGTACTGAAGGCGCGCCGCTGGCCCACCGGATAGACCATTACGTCGATCGGAACATCTCCGACATGATACGCCGCCTCGATTCCTACACGACGGCCCGCGCCCGGGACATCCGCGAGAACGGCGATGGCGGCACCTATGCACGAAACCTGCGGCGTATCTTCTCACGGTCGTGGAAGTGCTATGTTTCGCGCAAAGGATACCGCGAAGGAAAATATGGCGTGATGATCGCGATATTTGCCGGGCTGTACCCGATCCTGTCCTACCTGAAAGCGACGCTGGAGGAGAACTGATGGCCGTCATCGTGATGGCAGATGACGGCATCGTCTTTGACGGTGATTCGCTGGCGCGCGGCCCGCTGGGGGGTGCGGAGACAGCGTTCATATCATTGGCCGAAGCGTTTGCCGCCCGTGGACATGACGTCACGATTCACAATCGCTGCGGCGCGCCGATGACCCGCTCCGGCGTTAACTGGGAGCCGCTTGAAAAAGGCCTGCCCGATGCGGCCGGTCTGTATATCGCTAATCGCGGCGATCGCCTGCTGCCCGCGGTGCCTGCGGCGCGGTCGCGGGTGTTCTGGATCCATAATCCGGCAGGCTATCTCAAAAAATGGCGCTACATCTCCAAACTGTTCCGCTGGCGGCCGACGGTCGTGTTTTCGTCCGAATTCCACGCCGCGTCCTTCGCGTCCTGGCTGCCATCGGGTGGCAAAGCGACTATTCCGTATGGGATTTCCAGTGTCTTTCTTGACGCCACGCCGCCCGCTGTGCCGCCCGCGCCGCGTGTTGTCTTCACCTCCAGCCCGTTGCGGTCGCTCGACTGGCTGATGGAATTGTGGGCGGCGGAAATACATCCCCGTCTGCCGGCGGCGGAGCTGCATGTGTTTTCCAGCCCGAAGACCTATGGCGATCACGGCGATGCGCGCGCAGCCCAGATGAATGCGGTGCTCGACCGGGCATCCGCCCTGTCCGGTGCGGGCGTGGTGTTGCGCGATCCTCTGCCGAAGGCTGAGCTGGCAGCCGAACTTGCAGGCTTTCGCGCGCTACTCTATCGCGGCGATCCCGGTGAGACTTATTGCCTGGCGGTGGGCGAGGCCCAAGCGGTCGGGATCCCCAGTGTCGTTCAGGATATCGGCTGTGTTGCCGAGCGCGTGGTCGATGGCGTGACAGGTTTTGTCGCAGCCGACGATGCGGTCTTTGTGGAACGCGCGATTGCCTTGTTGTCCGATAACGCGCTGTGGCAGGCACAGCACGAGGAAGCTCTCGCCCGGCAGCGCAACTGGAGCTGGGACGACGCTGCAGCGGCGTTCGAGCGTTTCGTGCCCGCATGAAGCTGATGCAGACCATGGCGGGCGGTGCGGTCGGCGGGGCCGAGGAATTCTTTGTCCGTCTTACCATCGCGTTTCGCGAGCGCGGCATTGCCCAGACCGTGATCGCCCGGCCCAACGATACGCGCGGCCCGCGGCTCGCAGAAGCCGGTATCGACGTTATTGAGCTGCCGTTCGGCGGGTTCCTTGATCGCAAAACCGTTCCCGCCCTCGCGGCGGAGATCGACCGTACTGAACCGGACGTCGTGCTGTCCTGGATGAACCGGGCAAGCGATCTGGCGGGCAGGGCGGTGCGGAAAGCTAATTTTTCCCCGCTGCTGATCGGCCGCCAGGGCGGGTATTACGATCTCAAGTACTATGCGGGCTGCGATCACCTGATCGGCAACACGCCGGACATCGTGCGCTATCTGGTGGGCGAAGGCTGGCCACAGGACCGCGCCCATTATGTGCCCAACTTCGTCTCGGCTGTGCCCGGCACGCCGCTGCCGCGAAGCCAATTCAATATTCCCGACGGCGCACCGCTGATGCTGGCCGCAGGCCGGCTGCACCGGAACAAGGCTTTCGACGTGTTGCTCACCGCCATGAAGCGTACAGAAGATGTCTACCTGCTGCTCGCCGGTGACGGGGTTGATGCAAAGGCGCTCGAAGGACTGGCACATAAGCTGGGCGTTGCCGACCGCGTGCGCTTCCTCGGCTGGCGGACCGATATCCCCGATCTGATGGCGACCACGGATATGCTGGTCTGTCCGTCCCGGATCGAACCCCTCGGCAATGTCGTGATAGAGGCCTGGGCGCGGAACCTGCCGGTGGTAACCACCGCAGCGCAAGGACCGGGCTGGCTGATAGAGGATGGCATCGATGGGCTGCTTACCCCGGTCGATGACGCCGACCTGCTGGGCGAGGCAATTGCCCGACTGGTTTCCGACGTGCAACTCGCACCAAGGCTGGTGGCGGCGGGGCGACGGCGGTTCGAAGCTGATTTTACCGAGGACGCCGTGGTCGCGAAGTTCCTCGGCCTGTTCGAAAAGGTTCTCGGCTGATGTGCGGCATCGCGGGCATCATGACCGCCGACGGCTCGGCCCCGGATGCCGCAGCGCTCGAGGTGATGAAAAATGCGCTCCTCCACCGCGGGCCGGATGGCGACGCGGTCTGGATTTCGGGCGATACCGGCCTCGTGCATACCCGCCTTGCCATCATCGATCTGGAAACCGGGGACCAACCGCTCTTCGGGCCCGGTGGCTCGGTGCTAGTCGCGAATGGCGAGATCTATAATTACGTCGAGCTGCGCGACGAGCTGATGGGCTTCGATTTCGCCACCAATTCGGATTGTGAGTCGGTGCTGCACTATTACCAGAACCACGGGTTGGATTTTGCCGAATGGCTGCGCGGTATGTATGCGCTGGCGCTCTACGATCCGCAGGAACGCCGCCTGGTGCTGTCGCGCGACCCGTTCGGCATCAAGCCGCTCTATTACGCGCTGATCGACAACGGCGTGGCCTTCGCGTCAGAGGCGCAGGCCCTGCTGGCAGCAGGGTTCGGCGCGCGGGAACTGCGCGACCAGCCCGTCGGTGAGTTGCTTCAGCTTCAGTTCACGACCGGCGCCCATACGCCATTTGAAGGCATAGAGCGCGTGCTGCCGGGCGAGACCATCGTCATTGCTGGTGGCCGCATCGTTGATCGCCGCCGCCGCGCCGCGTTGCCGTCGGGCGGCCCGCAGCGCCTGTCCGAGACCGCGGCGCTTGAAGCGCTGGAGGTCGCTCTGACCGACAGTGTCGATGTGCATCAGCGTGCCGATGTGCCCTACGCGATGTTCCTGTCTGGCGGGGTAGATTCGTCCGCCATCCTGGCATTGATGGCGCGGCTCAACGACACGCCGGTGCGCGCCTATACCGCCGGTTTTCCCGGCACGGATGCCGCTGATGAACGCGCCCATGCGCGCGCCGTCGCTCAATCGTTCGGCGCCGAGCATGTCGAGGTGACGTTTGAGGCGGCGGATTTTTGGTCGCTGTTGCCGGCGATTGCGGCGGCGATGGATGAGCCGGTCGCCGATTACGCCATCCTGCCGACATGGAAACTCGCGAAAGTGGCCGCAAAGGATCACAAGGTCATCCTCTCGGGTGAGGGCGGCGACGAGATGTTTGGCGGCTATGGCCGTTACCGTAGCCTGATGCGCCCGTGGTGGCTGGGCGGGCGCGGCATGCGCCGTCGCGGCGTCCTTGATGGGCTCGACGTGCTACGCCAGGCCGACCCTGCCTGGCGCGACGGTATCGCAGGCGCCGAGGCCGTCGCGCGCACTGAAGTCCGGTCGCGTCTGCAGGTCGCCCAGGCGGTGGACTGCGCTGACTGGCTGCCCAATGATCTGCTGACCAAGCTCGATCGCTGCCTGATGGCGCATGGCGTCGAGGGACGCACGCCGTTCCTCGACCCGGCAGTAGCCAATGCGGCGTTCCGCCTGCCGGATTCGCTCAAGGTCAAAAGCGGGCTCGGCAAATGGATCCTGCGGAAATGGCTCGAAGGTGCAGCCCCCGCGGCGCAGGCCTTTGCGAAGAAAAAGGGCTTCACCGTACCCGTTGGCGAATGGATCGCCGCCGAAGGTGCGCGCATCGGCCCGCTGGTCGCAGCCCAGGCTGGTGTCGTCGAGCGCTGCCGCCCAGAGGCCGTGACTGCCCTGTTCACGGCGTCGGGAAAACGCGAACTCTTTGCCGCGTGGACGCTGCTGTTTTTCGCGCTGTGGCATCAGCGCCATATCGTCGGCGCGGCAACCGAGGACGATGCGTTTGAAGTGCTCGGATAGGAATTCAGTGGGCGATGGACCCGCTCGGGGGCGAGCGCCGTCCGACATTGCCTGGAACTACGCACATACAATGGCCTAATGCACTTCCAGTGGCGCGGTGGTCTGGATGCCGAAGTCACGATTTAAGGGCCGTTATGGTTAACCAATATTAACCATAATTCTGCACCCGTTTGGTAGATCTGCGGCAGGCCGGTTTAACGACCGGTTAAGGCTGATCCGCGATACTGGTCGAGACGAATATACGCCGATCGGGAAAGCCAGATGCTCAGACAGACTGCTCGTATAGCAACGACCCTTGCCGCCCTGGTGCTTGTTGCCGGGTGCGAACACGCGATGCTCGAAGACACTATCTTCGACAAGGAATACGTTGTGCGCAATCTGCCGAACGAGGAAAACGTTCTGAGTGCAACGACGTTCAAGCCGCGCCCGACGGGTTTCGACCAGACCTATTGCTACAGCAGCATCGGCGAGGTGGCATGCTATGCCCAACCCCAGGAGGGCGAGCGCTACCGCCTCAGTGGCTATTACGGACCCGCTCCCGAATAAACCGGAACCTGCATAAGTGCTGTCCCGAGGTCGTCTGCCCGGGGCCGTCCTGTCGCCGGGCGATGTCAAACTTGCCGGCACCCTTGCGGCACCCCTCCGAAAAAATAATCGCCGGTGTGAAATTCCGAGCATCCGGCGGTGAGCAGGTGCGCGTTTATGTCATTGGACAAGAAATCCGTCCTCCCGCATGATCCGGGATACCACAACCCCCCACTGTGATAGAGGATTCCGCCATGGACACCATCGAGCGCGCCGATATTTCGACCACGCCTGATGAACTTGTGGCCCGCGCCGCCGCGCTGAAACCGGTGCTGCGCGACCGCCAGCGCGAGACCGAGCTGAACCGCCGGGTATCGGTCGAGACCGTGGCCGACCTCAAAGCGGCGGGGCTCTACAAGGTGCAGCAGCCGGCCCGCTATGGCGGCTATGAATTCGATATTGGCACGTTCGTACGCTGCGCCACCGAAATCGGCGCGGGCTGCGGCTCGACCGGCTGGGTCTATGCGACGGCAGCCCAGCATCAGTGGCAGATCGGCATGTATGACGTGGCAGCGCAGGACGAGGTCTGGGGCGACGATCCGATGGCGATTTCCGCGTCGTCCTATTCGCCGGGCGGCACCGCGGTCGAGGTCGAAGGCGGCTATCGTATCACCGGCAAGTGGCTCTACTGCTCCGGCGTGCTCAATGCCGACTGGATGATCCTCGGCGCGCGGATCGCGAAAGATGCAGAATCCGATCCTTATACCCAGGGCTATATCCTGGTGCCAAAAGCCGCATACGCGGTGGAAGACAACTGGGACGTCATGGGCCTGATCGGCACCGGCAGTAACGATGTCCTCATCGACGACCTGTTTGTCCCGGCCCACCGGATGCTGACCCTTGAACAGGCGTTGTCCGGCAAGCCGCCGGGGTCCGCTGTGAACGATAACGATTTGTGGAAGGTGCCGTTTTTTGCCGCCATCTCGCTCTGCCTGTGCGGTGCGGCGATGGGCATGGCGAAGGGCGCGCTGGAGACCTATATCGACCAGATCGCCGTGCGTAAAACCCGGGGTGCTGCGCTTAGCCAGCCGCAGAGCATGGCAGATTTTCCGACTATTCAGGCACGCGTCGCCGAAGCTGCCGCGGCGATCGATGCGGCGCAGAACCTCGTGGCGCGCGATTGCAACAACATCATGAGCGTGATGGCCGAAGGCCGCGAACTGACGACCGAGGAACGCGCCCGCAACAAGGGAAATCTGAGTTTCGCGGTCAAAATGGCGCGTAAATCGACGGACCTGTTGTTTGAAAGCGTCGGCGGCGCCGGCCTGTCGAATGCCAGCATCACCCAGCGCTTCTGGCGCGACCTGCACGGAGCATCCAAGCATATCAGCCTGAACTGGGACATGTGCTCCACGCTGTATGGACGGGTCTCGCTCGGCTTGCCATCCGGGACGGCACAGTTTTAAGCCAGACGGTCTGTTCTGACAGCTTGATCCTCATCAATCCGGATCGGGCTTAGTCCCGCCACACTGCCGGCATGACTGGCGAACGTTGCGATAACACTGCTGCCCTCAGCGCCGCGCTGGATGCCTACGCCCCGGCGCGGGTGGCCGAGCGTACGGCGATCGCGGGTGTCGCGAAAGCGACGCTGCCACTGGTGCTGCTGTTCACCCTTGCCGGTGCCTTCGGTGCCGTGTTCTATCTGGCTGTGCTGTTCCAGCTTGGCCCCGGCGTTGGACTTTCGCTGGGTGGTGTTGCCTTCTCCCTTGGGCTCTTTCTGATCGTTGTCGGTGGCGCCGAACTTTTTACCGGCAACAACCTGATCATTCTTGCCCGGTGCGACGGATTGATTGGGACTGCAGCGCTGCTGCGCAACTGGGCCATCGCCGTCGTCTTTCCCATCACCGCGTTCGTCACGCTGGGGTTCGAACACAGCGTCGCCAACATGTTTTTCCTGCCACTCGGATTGCTTGTCGGACTTCCGCCGGATGCGGCGGGGACCGTGGGGAATCTCGCGATGGTGACGGCGGGCAATCTTGTCGGCGGCAGCCTGTTCGTCGGGGTCGTTTACCGGATCATCTACCGGCGGAGTGCGGCGTGAGCCGACGTGTGAGCTGACGCGTGGCCGCTACGCCGCTTCCCCGGCCACGAACCCGCTCGACCAGGCCCACTGAAAATTGTAGCCGCCGAGCCAGCCGGTGACGTCGACCGCCTCGCCGATGGCGAACAGGCCGGGAACGGTTTTGGATTCCATGGTTTTCGACGACAGCCCGTCCGTGTCAATCCCACCGAGGGTGACTTCGGCCTTGGTGTAGCCTTCGCTGCCGGCCGGGCGCAAAACCCAGTGGTTTAGCATCGTACCCAGGGCCGCGAGCACCTTGTCGGGCATCTCACCCAACGGGCGCGCGGGCAGGTGTTTCTCGGCAAGGGCGGCGGCAAGGCGTGACGGCACCAGATCGGACAGAACGGTTTTTCCCTCGACCCGCGGCCGGTCGCGCTTGGCGTCGATCAGCAGGGCAGCGGCATCGCCGTCCGGCAGCATGTTCAGCGCGATCTCCGCGCCGTCCCGCCAATAGGACGATATCTGCAGGATCGCCGGGCCGGACAGGCCGCGATGGGTGAACAGCATGGCCTCCGCGAAGTCTGTGCGGCCGCCCGACAATCCGCTGGTGGTCGCGACACAGTCCAGTGCCACGCCGCTCAACGAGCGCATCATATCCAGCTCACCATCGGTGAAGGTCAGCGGCACCAGCCCCGGGCGGATGTCGCACAGTTTCAGGCCGAACCGGCGGGCAACGTCATGGGCGAACCCGGTAGCACCCATCTTGGGGATCGACAGCCCGCCGCTCGCCAGCACCACGGACTCCGCCGTGAAGTTGCTTTTATCTGTCGTGACGCGAAACCGTTCCTGGCTGCCGATCTCAGACCTGCTGATGTCTGTGACCCGGTGGTTGAGGCGCATATCCACGCTGGCGCTGTCGCATTCGGCCAGCAGCATGGCGATCACGGCCTTTGCCGAGCCGTCGCAGAAAAGCTGGCCCAGTGTTTTCTCGTGCCAGGCGATGCCGTGTTTATCGATCAGGGCGATAAAATCGTGCTGGGTGTAGCGCGCGAGCGCCGATTTGCAGAAATGCGGATTGCCTGACAGGAAGTTTTCCGGCTCCGCATACAGATTGGTGAAATTGCAACGCCCCCCGCCCGAAATCAGGATCTTCTTGCCCGGCGCATCCGCATGGTCGATCAGCAGCACCCGCCGCCCGCGCGCACCAGCGGTCATCGCGCACATCATGCCGGCGGCACCGGCGCCGATAACGATGACGTCGAAGGCGGTATCACCGGCGTTACTCATGCGGAGGCGGTCTGCGGTAGGGAGGGCAAAATATTGGTCATGGCGCGGTAGTGTAGCGCATCGATAGCGCGGATGAGAGCTTGATCGCGCCGGTAACCGGGCCTAAACACCCGCCGACCTTAAACTGCATTTTAACAAAGCTGGATACCATGGAAACGCCCTATATTCTGACCACCGCCTGCCCCGATAAACAGGGCATCGTCGCCGCGATCTCGGGTTTTCTGGCGGATTCGGGTTGCTCCGTGGATGACGCGGCGTTCTTCTCCGATCCCGAATCCGGTCGGTTCTACGGCCGCTCGGTCTTCCGCATCGACCGCGGGGACGTGTCGGCGGAGATGATAGGCTCGTGGTTCGGCCAGGTCGCCCACAAGTTCGACATGGAATGGGAAATTTTCGACACCTCGAAACCGCTCAAGGTGATGATCATGGTGTCGAAGTTCGATCACTGCCTCAATGATCTGCTGTACCGCTACCGCATCGGCGCGCTGCCGATGGAGGTCACGGCCATCGTGTCCAACCATCCGGATGCCAAGCCGCTGACCGACGCGGCGGGCATTCCCTATCATCACATCCCGGTCACGAAGGACACAAAGCCCGATGCCGAGGCAGCTCTGGTCAAGCTGGTCGAGGAAACCGGCACCGATCTGGTGGTGCTCGCGCGCTACATGCAGGTGCTGTCGGACGATCTGTGCCGGAAGCTGGATAAACGCGCGATCAATATTCACCACTCCTTCCTGCCGGGCTTCAAGGGCGCCAAGCCCTATCACCAGGCGTTTGCCCGCGGCGTGAAACTGATCGGGGCGACAGCGCATTTCGTGACCGCCGATCTCGACGAAGGCCCGATCATCGAACAGGCGGTCGAACGCGTCGACCACACGACCATGCCCAATGACATGATCGCCATCGGCCGTGATCTTGAAAGCGTGGCACTGGCCCGCGCCGTTCGCTACGTGCTGGAACGCCGGGTGCTCATCAATGGATCGAAGACGGTCGTGTTTCGGTAGGCAGCGTTCGCCCAACCTCAGAATTTATTCCCTCGGGCCTGACCCGGGGGTCTATTTTTACGTCAGTCGATATGTCCGTAATGGACCCCCGGCAAAGGACCGGGGAATTAGGGGGAGTGTATTTTATCGCTTTAACCCAATGACCCGGATCACTGCGCCGTCCAGCCGCCGTCGATCGTCAGGCTGCTGCCGGTAATCAACCCGGATGCCGGTGACGCGAGAAACACGATAGCACCCATGATTTCCTCCAGTTGGCCGATCCGTCCCATGGGAATGCGGCTCAACGCGTCTGCGCGGAATACCGGGTTGGCAAAATTGGGCGCGGTCATGGCGGTTTCGATATAGGTCGGACCGATGGCGTTGACCCGGATATTGTGCGGCGCAAGCTCGACCGCCATTGCTTTGTTCAGACCTTCGATGGCGTGTTTGGATGTGCAGTAGATCGTCCGTGTCGGCGAGCCCACGTGGCCCATCTGCGACGACATGTGAATGATCGAACCGCCGGTTCCCTGGTCGATCATCTTTTTCGCTGCCGCCTGGGCAACGAACACCGCCGATTTAACGTTGAGGTCCATGACCTTGTCGTAATTTTCTTCCGTCACGTCGACAAGCATCTGGGGGGCGTTGGTGCCCGCGTTGTTGACCAGAACATCAATGCGGTCCAGTCCGCCGATCTTGTCGGTGATCTGCGCCAGATCGCTGACGTCGCAGACCAGGGTTTTAGCTATGCCACCGGCGGCCCATATTTCCGCCGCGACCGCATCGAGATCGCTTTCGGTCCGACTGACCAGCACGGTTTCCGCACCGGCCCCGGCGACCGCACAGGCACAGGCCCGCCCGATACCGCGCCCCGCACCGGTCACAACGGCGGTCTTGCCGTCGAGGCGCATATCGGGTGTCTTCAGGGGGGCGTCGGTCACGATAGTGCCGGTCATCTTATCGGTTCTCCTGCTTCTTGCGCATGGCTGTATATGTGTCCACACAGATTGACATAAGGGACGGCCATCGGCCAAATTACGGTTGTTACTTATCGGATGATAAATAAACCGCCAGCTTACGGACCGCATCGGTTCCGGGCTAGAGTGGTGCTACGGGAACACGCAAAAAAGGGATGGAATTCAATGGTTCACAAGAATACTGAAGGCAAGCTCGACATGGGTATCCTCCGCGAGACCGCGGAGAAGTGCAAAAACTGGGGCAAATGGGGCCCGGACGATGAGGCCGGCACGCTGAACTATATCGGCGCCGAGGAAATCATCGCCGCCGCCGGTCTGATCAAAAAGGGCAAGACGTTTTCGCTCGGCCTTAATTTTGACAACCAGGGTCCGCAATCGGGCCTGTGGGGCAATCGCTTCAACCCGATTCACACCATGCTGGCGACCGGCACCGATGCAATTTCCGGCAACCAGGACGAAGGCGGCATCCGCTATGCCGACGACATGGTCTCGCTGCCGCTGCAATGCGGCACCCAGTGGGATGCACTCGGCCATATCTTCTATGACGATAAGATGTGGAACGGCTATGACGCGGCGCTCGTCGATTCCACCGGCGCCAAGAAGAACGGCATTGAAAAGGTCAAAAACAAGATGGTTGGCCGCGGCGTGCTGCTCGACATCGCCAAGCATATCGGCGTCGATGCCCTGTCCGAAGGCGACGCGATTTCCAAGACCGATCTCGATGCCTGTGCCGAAGCGCAGGGAGTTGAAATCCGCAAGGGCGATTTTTTGCTGGTCCGTACCGGCATGATGGAAGAACGCCTGAAAGACGGCTGGGGCGGCTATGCCGGTGGCGATGCGCCCGGCCTATCCTTCGATACCGCCGAATGGCTGCATGAACAGGAAGTTGCCGCGATCTGCTGCGACACATGGGGCTGCGAAGTGCGCCCGAACGAGACCACCGACGCACAGCAGCCCTGGCACTGGGTTGTTATTCCGATGATCGGCATCACCATGGGCGAGATTTTCGTCATGGGTGAGCTGTCGGATGATTGTGAAAAGGACGGCGTGTGGGAATTTTTCTTCTGCGCTCCGCCGCTGCCGGTCACAGGCGGTGTCGGCTCGCCGATCAACCCGATCGCCATCAAGTAGACGCGTTACCGTTAAGCTGGGTGCCCCTCTTTCCGGCCGGAGAGAGGGGCTTTCCGTCTCCGACTAAGCAGGAAATATTATGGCCAAGCACCTGAAAGAACGCACCGGCGAAGCGGAAACGCGCGAATACGACGCGAATGTTCGCCGCACCGTAGAAGACATCCTCGCCGACATTGAGGCACGCGGCGATGCCGCCATACGTGCGTTGTCGGAAAAATTCGACAAATGGTCGCCCGAGAGCTTCCGGCTGTCCGACGCGGAAATTTCGGATCTCGTTGCCAGCGTACCGCCGGAAACCATTGACGACATCACGTTCGCCCAGGCGCAGGTGCGGAATTTCGCGCAGATCCAGCGCGGTTCGATCAAGGATGTCGAGGTCGAAACGATCCCGGGCGTGATCCTGGGCCACAAGAACATTCCGGTGAATTCGGTCGGCTGTTACGTGCCGGGCGGGCGCTATCCGATGGTGGCCTCCGCGCATATGAGCGTGGTGACCGCGAAGGTCGCGGGCGTCAAGCGCATCATTGCCTGCACGCCGCCGACCGACGGCAAGCCCCATGCGGAAACCATTGCTGCCATGCATCTTGGCGGCGCGGACGAGATTTACGTGATGGGCGGTATTCAGGCGGTCGGCGCGATGGCGCTCGGCACCGAAACGGTTGGCGCCGTCGATATGCTGGTCGGTCCCGGCAATGCGTTCGTGGCCGAGGCAAAGCGCCAGCTCTACGGGCGCGTCGGGATCGATCTTTTTGCGGGCCCGACGGAAATTCTGGTGATCGCGGATGAGACATCGGATGTCGAAATCATCGCGACCGATCTGCTGGGGCAGGCCGAACACGGCCCGACCTCGCCGGCGATCCTGATCACCACGTCACAAAAACTGGCCGACGACCTGCAGGCGGAAATCGACGATCAGCTTACGCGTCTGCCGACGGCGGATGTCGCCAGCGCCGCGTGGCGCGATTACGGCGAGATCATCCTGGTCGACAGTCTGGAAGAAGCTGTGATCGAGGCTGACAACCAGGCCGCCGAGCATGTCGAAATCCTGACCGAAAACCCGCGCTATTTCCTGGAGCACATGACCAATTACGGCGCGTTGTTCCTCGGGCCGGAAACCAATGTGTCTTACGGCGACAAGGTCATCGGCACCAACCACACCCTGCCGACCAAGGGTGCCGCCCGCTATACCGGTGGGCTGTGGGTCGGCAAGTTCCTGAAAACCTGCACCTATCAGGAGTGCACCGAGGAGGCGAGCGTGGTTATCGGCGATTACTGTTCGCGGCTGTGTGCCATCGAGAAATTCTGGGGTCACAAGGAACAGGCGGATCTGCGCCTGCGCCGCTATGGCGGGCGCAATATCGGCCTTGGCGCCGACGCGGTGGAATAGGCAGGGCGGGTTCAGGGCGCGCAAATGTTCGGCGGTTTTGCCCGGGCTCTCTCAAGTCCCCATTACCGCCTCTATGCGTGCGGCCATATTGCGAATGTTTTTGGCTGGTGGGGTAACCGCCTCGGCATTGGCTGGCTGACTTGGGAACTGACCGGGTCCGCCGGCTGGCTCGGTATCGTCGCGTTTGCCGGCATGATCCCGGTGACGCTGGTATCGCCGTTCGCAGGGGTTCTTGCCGACCGGCACGGGCACCGCCAGATGGCGATGCTGGCGGGCATCTTCGGTGGTTCGGTTAGTGTCGCGCTCGCACTCCTGACAATCTATGGCGAGACGACGATCCCGATTTTGCTTGGTCTCAGTATCCTGCAGGGCGTCGCCTTCGGGACCGAATTTCCCGCCCGCCAGGCGCTGATCCCCCAGCTTTGCAAGCGTGAAAACCTGTCGGCAGCGCTTGCGTTCAATGCGACGACGTTTCAGGTAGGCACGTTTCTGGGGCCGGTTCTGGCGGGGTTTCTGATCACACGCTGGGGAACCGGCGCATCGATCATGTTGTTTGCCGCTACCAATTACTGGATGGCACTGATGATCCTGTTTATCCGGTTCCGGCCCGAACCCCGAGATCCGCGCGACAACCGCAGCTTCCTGACCGAGATCGCGGGCGGGTTTCGCTACATTGCCCAGACGCCGTCGCTCCGCCTGTTGTTCATGATCGCGTTCACCAGTGGTCTGTTGCTGCGCCCCTATACCGAGCTGCTGCCCGGTTTCTCGGGTGAGGTTTTTGGGCGCGGCCCCGAAGGGCTGGCCGCGTTGACGGCGGCGGCCGGTTTCGGTGCGCTTGCCTGCGGCTTATTGCTGGTGTTTCGCGGGCGGGCGCGGGGTCTTGTGAACATCATGCTGGGCGGTGCCGTCTGCGGCTCCGTTATGCTTGCCGTGTTTGCGGCGACAAATACGCTGAATGCGGGTATCGCCGTGCTTGCTGTCGCTTCTTTCCTGATGCTTGCCTGCCATGTCGGCGCGTATAGCCTGATCCAGAACACGACCGACGCTGAGATGCGCGGGCGTGTCATCAGCGTGAATGTGTCGATCAGTATCGGTGCCCCGGCACTGGGTGCGTTGATGATCGGCTGGCTGGCCGAGGCGATTGGCCTGCAATGGGCTGTCGCCGCCAGTGCGCTGCTGGCGCTTGTC
>CAJIYX010000053.1 GCA_905181725.1 Alphaproteobacteria bacterium UBA830 | reverse complement strand
TTTCACCCCGTCCCTGAATTTCCCGTCCCTGAACCCCAGGTACCCGTAATGCCGGCGGCGATGCAGTCCGCCGTGGTGCCGAACAGAATTTCGGCGTCCGATACCGACCGTGCGAATAACGCCATCTTCGCCGAATTGGTCGCAAGGCGCGTGCCCGTCGGCACTCGATCATAGGAGACCACGGCACAATTGTCCGCCGTCACTGACACGCCTGCGCCGGTCAGCGTCTCGATCACGCCTTCGGCGTCGGCGGCGTCCCAGGTTGATCGGTTGGTGTGGATATAGAACGTAACATCGCGGCTCGCCTGCCCGTTTTTGAGCATCGCCTCCGCGTCACGGAGCTGGTCGAGCGACGCATGCGGGCAACCGATCGACACGACGTCGACCGGGCCTGCGGTGCCGTTCGCTGTGGCCGCGTGTTCGGCGGCAATGGCGGCCTCGTCGATGATGAATTCTTCCGCCGGCGCGGCACCGCCAAATGCCGTCCCGATATCGGGCGCTTCGGGAGTAATGCCCGCGACATGGAACATCGCGGCCGCCCCGTGGATGGCAAAGGCGGCACCGAAGGCGACGTATTCGTCTGTGCTGGGTGTTGTCGCGATGCCGTCGAGTACGGGAATGCGGTCACCGGCCAGACGCCCGGCCAGCGCGCCGAGTAGGCTGAACTGGTCAACGCCGGATATATCGGTCTCGACGCGGAGCAGTATTTCGCCGTGCCGGTTTTTATCCAGATGCATGCCGCAGCGTGGCGCCAGCCCGGTCAGTGCAGAGGCCACAGCCGTCGCCCCTTCGCGGTTGGTGCGCGCGCCGAGCACGGAATTCACAAACGGGGCGGTGGCGGATTCGCTCCACGCGACGTGCTCGCCGAAGGTTGGCAGGATGCCCTGGATAAACGGGTTGCATGAACAGCTTGGCAGCGCGCCCATTTTTTCGCAGGCCTGCAGCATACGGATCTGGTCGTGTTCCTCGGTGCTCATATCCGCCTTGGTGCGGTCGACGGCGATGGCGTTGATCGACGCAGGGATCGCAAAGCGCCCGCCTTCGTCGACCAGCCGTTCGAGAAAGTCGCGGCCCGCTTCGCCGAGCGCTGTGCCGTCAATCACCAGGTGCGTCGACGTGACCGGAATCATATCCGTGGCATCAAGTGCCGCACCCACGGCGGTCAGCATCTGCATGGCAATCTGCAACGGCCAGCCCTGTTCTCCGTCGAGCATCGCCTGTTGGTCGGGGGTCAGTTTCATTCCATCACCTCGACCGTTCCGGCGGTACCATCGACGCGCAGCTTCTCGCCCGCCGTAAAGCCGGCAATATCGGTGTCCAGGCGGTGGACCAGCGGAATCTCGGCCAGCACGCATCCAGCGGTGATCACGGCGTCCGCCTGCATGTTCACGATCGCGGCTGGGGCCAGGCCGCGCTGGGCAAGTTGCAGCAGACTGAACGATCCCGCGGTCGATCCCTTGCCCGACCGGCACACCACAACGCGTCCGGCGACGCATTCGCCTTCGAGTGCATGACCGGTTTCGATCACGACCCCCGTGACCTCGTCGACGCCCAGATTGAACGCGATGCCTTCGGTTGTGACCAGCGCGGGGCCTTCGCCTATCCCGCCGACCAGACCGTTACCCTTGTATTTTTTATCCATTAACTTTAGATGATAGTTCTGTCAAAAAGGTTGCGCAATCCAGGCACGCTATGAGACTCTTGGTGTTAAAAGGTAATCAAATTCGATCCTAGATTTGTACCAGCCGGCTACTGTCTAACATTCGGGGTCAGGAGAGCTGCTATCATTTTTAGACCCCGAACAGGTTTTCCAAGTGGCACCCGATAGAGGCTTTTCAGCCCGCTTCTGGGGCGTACGCGGTTCTATAGCCTGTCCGGGCGCAGACCACGTCATCTATGGGGGAAACACGCCCTGCGTCGAGATCCGCTGCGGATCCCGGCTTTTGGTTTTTGATGCAGGCACTGGTCTGCGCAATCTCGGCAAATCGATCGCTGAAGACGGCATAACCGATGTCGACCTGTTCCTGTCGCATACCCATGTCGATCATATCGCGGGCTTTCCCTTCTTTTCCTTCGCTTTCAAACCGGAGAATACGCTGCGTGTCTGGTCCGGTCATCTGGAAGGCGGCCTGACGACAGAAAACGTGCTGCGCCAGTTCATGGCCCCACCGCTGTTTCCCGTACCGGTCGATATTTTCGCCGCCGATGTCAGCTATCATGACTTCAGCGCCGGTGACACGCTGACCCTGGTAGATAATGTCACCCTGCGTACGACGATGCTCAATCATCCTCAGAATTCGACAGGCTACCGTGTCGAGTTTGGCGGAAAATCTATCTGCTATGTGACCGATACCGAACATTTCGAAGACGGCCCGGACCAGAATATCCTCGGCCTGATCGACGGTGCGGACATCGTTATTTACGATTCCATGTTCACCGATGCCGAATACCCCGATTACAAGGAATGGGGGCATTCGACCTGGCAAGAAGGCGCGCGGCTGTGCGCCGCTGCAAATGTGGGCACCTTCGTGATTTTTCACCATCTTCCCGAGCGGACCGATGAGGAGCTGGATGGTATCGCGGCTGCAGTTGACGAAATGCGGCCCGGTTCGCTTGTCGCCCGTGAGGGTATGATACTGAAACCGTGAGCGGACATCCCGCTTGAGCCGTCTTCCAATCCGTAAACGGCTTCGTTGGGCGCGTATGGGGTTGAACACCCTGTTTGGCGGGCGGGCGCAGGGCTGGTTCATTCCCTATAGATATGCCGACACGGTTACCGAGCCCGCCGGGTACCCGGCACTTGAGCCTGTTTTCAGCGCATCCCGCTCGGACATGGAAATTTTTCTGGCCGCCATTGACGGGTTTGCCGACGATCTTCGGGCCATCGGGCCGGACAGGCCGCCGCAACCACGCTGGAACCAGGGCTGGTTTCCCCGGCTCGATGGTGCTGCTGCCTACACCATGGTGCGGACACGGCGCCCGGCACGCATCATCGAAATCGGGTCGGGCCATTCGACCCGGTTCATGGCGCGTGCGGTGGCCGATGGAAATCTGGATACGCAGATCACCGCTATCGATCCTGCCCCGCGGGCGTCGATCGCTGATCTGGGCGTTGCCCATATTGCGGCGACGCTGCATGACGCGGACAGTTCCGTGTTCGCGGCGCTGGCACCGGGCGATATCCTGTTTATCGATTCTAGCCATATTCTGATGCCCGGCACCGATGTCGATTATCTGCTTAACACCGTGTGGCCGGCACTGCCGTCCGGCGTGGTGGTTCACATTCACGACATGCTGTTGCCGGACGGCTATCCTGCGGCATGGTCGTGGCGGGGCTATAACGAACAGTCCGGCGTTGCGCCGCTGATGAATTCGGGTGCGGCAAGACTGTTGTTTGCCAGTCATTACGCGGCGTCGCGCATGGCAGGACCGGTCGATGCCACTGTAGTCGGGCAGTTGCCGCTGATCGATGGGGCTCTTGAAACCAGTCTCTGGGTCGAGAAAAGTTGATTTTCATGCGAGGGCCGGAAAGGTCAAATCTTCGTCATGCTTAGTTTTCTACGGAATAGCGATACCGCATCTGAGATGGTGCCTGCGCGCCTGCCGGCCCGTCTGCCTGCCCGT
>CAJIYX010000052.1 GCA_905181725.1 Alphaproteobacteria bacterium UBA830 | reverse complement strand
GGGGTTACAGTTGGGGTTACAGCTGGGGTTACAGCTGGGGTTACAGCTGGGGTTACAGCTGGGGTTACAGCTGGGGTTACAGCTGGGGTTACAGCTGGGGTTACAGCTGGGGTTGCAGCCGGGGGTTCGGTTGGGGTTGTCGCATTTGCAGTGAACATAACAAATCCCTCTTTTTTATGTCGCCCTGTCGACTCTTCGTCGCTTCCTGTCCCCGATATCTGGATTTCGGCTACCCCCAAGGCTAGTCAACACCCTGTAAACAAAGCGTGGGCTTCCCCGAAAAACGCTGTGTCAGGGCCATCTTTGGCCCAAATCGCATCAATATGGCCATCACGTCGCTGTTTCGTTGACTTGGCTCTACCTAAACTTTATATACCGGGCCTGTTTTTCGACCAGATTGTAGCCGGAGTCAGCCTTGAAACGTACATTCCAACCCAGCGTCATCGTACGCAAACGTCGGCACGGCTTTCGCGCGCGCAAGCAAACCGTAGGCGGCCGCCGGGTGTTATCCCGTCGCCGTGCGAGGGGTCGCAAGCGTCTTTCCGCTTAATCCGATGGGCGCACATCTTGAGCGCCTTAAAACCCGCCGCCAGTTTTTAAGAGTGGCAGCGGGCAAACGGAAATGGGCCGCACCGGGCATTGTGCTTCAGGTTGCGCCCCAGCCACCCGAAGACCGGGCGGCAACGGAAGGGCCTCGCTACGGCCTCACGGTAAGTAAGCGTGTCGGGAATGCCGTGATACGTAACCGTGCCCGCAGACGTCTGCGGGCAGCGGCGGAGGAAGTTCTATCGAACTGTGCCCTGACAGCGCATGACTATGTGCTGATCGGGCGGCAGGGAACGCCTATGCGGGATTTCGGCGCCCTGAAAAACGACTTGGAAACTGGTCTGCGCAAGCTCGGAGCGTTCCGGCAGGCCGCTGAGGAAAACGAAACGGCATGAACGCTCTAACAACACTCACCGTCAGAACATTAAGCGCTTTGCTTATTGGCGTCGCACGGGGGTATCAGCTTCTGATATCGCCTGTCCTGCCGCAAACCTGCCGGTTTCATCCAACATGTTCGGGATACGCTATCGATGCGATCCGGCTACACGGCCCCGGCCGCGGCGGATTACTGGCGTTGCGGCGTATTACCCGTTGCCATCCATGGGGCGGTCAAGGATATGATCCCGTGCCCGACGGAGACGGACGCTAAATTATGGATCAACGTAATCTCATCCTCGCCATCGTTATGTCGGTGTCCATACTGTTGGGTTTCCAGGTCTTCATTGAAGGCCCGCGCGTAGAGGAACAACGTGCGCAGCAGGAGGCTCAGAAGGCCCAGGAAGCCGCCCAGACAATCAACCCCGCGATACCGGGGCAGGGTGTCGCGCCCCTCCCCGGGCAAAGTGTCGGTGGGCAGTCGATCGTGCCGACGCCGGGTGCCGTGCCACCGGGTGCAGGCGCACCTGTCGCCGGCCAGTCCGTGGCGCCCCGCAGTATTTCGCGCGATGCCGTGGTTGGCGCCGAGCCGCGAATCAAGATCACGACCAACAGGGTCATCGGATCGATCCGTTTGAAGGGCGGGCTGATCGACGACCTGACCCTTCTCAACTATCGCCAGACCCTGGAAAAAGACAGCGATAATATCGTCATGCTGTCGCCGCTGGGCACCGAAAACCCCTATTATGCCCAGTTTGGCTGGACCTCGACCACGACCGGCGTGACCCTACCAACCGCAGATACAGTCTGGACGTCCGACCGGTCCACGCTGTCCGTTGGTCAACCGGTAACCCTGCGCTGGACCAACCCGGAGGGTATTGAATTCGCGCAGGTCATCTCGATCGACGAGAATTTCATGTTCGCCGTCGACCAGCGCATTATCAATAACGGCACTCAAACCGCGGTTATTCACCCCTTCGGCCTGATTTCGCTAAGCGGCACACCGGAAACCGCCGGTTTCTGGATTTTGCATGAAGGCATGATCGGGGTTTTTGACGAAACACTGACCGAGGTCGATTACGATGATCTGCCGGACGAACCAAACGGCATCCGGGCAGTCGACGGCGCGGCCAAATGGCTCGGCATCACCGCCAAGTATTTCGCAACGTCTCTGGTCCCCGATCAGAAGGTCGCCAATAACGGGCGGTTCGTTCACACGGCAACGGGCGGCAAGGACAAGTTTCAGGCAGATTACCTGGCAGCCTCGCAAACTGTGGCGCCAGGTCAGTCGGCGGCCTTCACGACCCGCCTGTTTGCCGGCGCGAAAGAAGTCCGGCTGCTGGATTCCTATGAGGAAAAACTCGGTATTCCGCGGTTCGACCGCATGGTCGATTTCGGCTGGTTCTATTTCCTGACCAAGCCAATTTTCTACGCGATCGATTATTTCTATCAGCTGCTGGGCAATTTCGGCCTCGCCATCCTGCTGCTGACGGTTCTGATCAAACTCGCGTTCTTCCCGCTGGCGAACAAGTCATACAAGTCCATGAGCCGGCTAAAGAAACTACAGCCGAAAATGGTCGAGATCCGCGAAAAAAATAAGGATGACAAACAGCGCCAGAACACGGCGATGATGGAATTATACAAGAAAGAAGGCGCAAACCCGATGTCGGGTTGCTTCCCCATCCTGATCCAGATTCCGGTGTTCTTCGCCCTCTACAAAGTGCTGTTTGTCACGATTGAAATGCGTCATGCACCGTTCTTCGGCTGGATCCAGGACCTGTCCGCGCCCGATCCGTTCGGATTGCTGATCGGCTTCGGTCTGTTCAACTGGGACGTCCCGCAGAGCCTACAGATCGTCAATGTCGGCATCTGGCCGATCATCATGGGCATCACCATGTTCCTGCAGCAAAGGCTCAATCCTCAGCCGGCGGATCCGATGCAGCAGAAAATCTTTATGCTGTTGCCCATCGTCTTTACGTTCCTGCTCGGCAGCTTCCCGGCTGGGCTGGTCATTTACTGGGCCTGGAACAACACACTGTCGATTGCCCAGCAATGGGTGATCATGCGGAGGATGGGCGTCACCGCCTCCGGCAAGTCGACCAACGAAGAGCCGCCAAAGGCACCGCCCCGCGGCAACAAGAAAAAGAATGATGCATCCGAGGGCGGCGAAGAGCCGGAGAAAAAACCCGGCCCGACCCCGCCGTCGTCCAAGGGCAAAACCCGCCGCCAGCGTAAGAAACGCTGAGCGGCAAAGGGAGCCCGCTCATGACCGATGCGCCGGATACCGAGCACGAACATGACGCGGCTTCGCTGGAGCGGGGACGCTGGCTGTTTGCGCAGGAAGCCGTATTTATCTCCGGCGCTGCCGATTACGACGGCGTCCCGGTCACCCGGGTCCCTGAAATCGCTTTTGTCGGACGCTCCAATGTCGGCAAATCGAGCCTGATCAATTCCCTGACCGGGCGCAGGACGCTGGCGCGGACATCGAACACGCCCGGACGTACGCAGCAGATCAATTTCTTCCAGATTCTCGATGCGCTGATGCTCGCCGATCTGCCCGGATACGGATACGCCAAGGCATCGAAGACTGAAATCGAGCGCTGGACCACGATGATCTTCGACTATCTGCGGGGCCGGGCGCCATTGCGCCGTGTCTGCCTGCTGATCGATGCCCGGCATGGGCTCAAAGACAGCGATATCGGTGTCATGAAGGACCTGGATACGGCTGCGGTGTCCTATCAGATCGTGCTCACCAAGTGCGACAAGGTCAAAGCCGAGGCGATGGACCGCCTGATGGCCGACACGAAGGCACAGATTGCGAAACACGTCGCTGCCCATCCCGTCATCGTCCAGACCAGTTCGGTTAAAGGCCAGGGGATCGAATTTCTGCGCGCAGAACTGGCAATGATCGCCGATATCCGCTAAACGCGGAACTCAGTTTCATCCTCTTCTCCGGCCCAAGAGCACAAGATGGCAGCCTCCAAGAAGCACGAACCCAAAAACCTTTCCGAGATCAAATCGTTGCTGCGTACTGCTGAAACACTGACCGAAGCGCTGCCCTATCTCCAGGAATTCGGCGGCAAGACCTTCGTGATCAAGTATGGCGGGCATGCGATGGGTGACGCCCGGCTCGCTGAACAGTTCGCGAGCGACATCGTTCTGCTGAAACAGGTCGGTATAAACCCGGTCATCGTGCATGGCGGTGGCCCGCAGATCGGCCGGATGCTCCAGCAGCTCAAGATCGAAAGCGAATTTATCGACGGGCTCCGGGTTACCGACAAACGGACCGTCGAGATCGTCGAGATGGTGCTGTCCGGATCGATCAACAAAGAGGTCGTGACAGCGATCAACGATGCCGGGGGCACCGCGGTCGGTATTTCAGGCAAGGACGGAAATCTGATCCGGGCGCGGAAGCTCAGGCATCGCCAGAAGACGGATTCCAATATTGAGAAAGTCGTCGATCTCGGTTTTGTCGGCGAACCGGTCGCGATCAACACCAAGGTACTGGATACGCTGGCCGGATCGCACATGATCCCGGTGATAGCCCCGCTCGGTATCGGCGAGGGTGGTACGACCTACAACATCAATGCCGACACCGCCGCCGGCGCCATTGCCGGCGCGATCGGAGCGACCCGCCTTTTGATGCTGACCGATGTGACAGGCGTGCTGGACAAAAAAGGCGAGCTGATCACCGATATCACGGCACGCCAGGCGAAGACCCTGATCAAAAACGCTACCATTACGGGCGGTATGATCCCAAAGATCGAAACCTGTCTGGACGCCGTAAAAGAGGGTGTCGAGGCATCGGTCATCATGGATGGCCGTGTGCCGCATGCGCTATTGCTTGAAATTTTCACCGAACACGGCGCCGGTACCATGATCAGGGCAAAAAAATAGCAGCCTGACGTCCCGGGCTAGCCGCCGAAGAACTCTACTTGCCAGGCAAGGTCTTTTTCGGACATGCCGTAATTCCCGCCCCGCGGCTTGATTGTTTCCGATGGAAATACTTTCGCAAGCCGAAGCTGCAGCTGATGCGCGAGCTCCGCCGATAACCCGGCCTTCCAAGACAGGGCTACAACGCCCTTTGCACTGGAGAGAGAAAATGCTTTTCGCATCGCCGTGCCGCCCAGCACGGCAATCGCTTCGTAATGATGGATCCCCTGCGTCGGCAAGCCGACGACGGGCTGGAATACGGCGTTGAAACTGTCGGCTGAGACCATTTTCTTGAATTCGACCATCTTCGCTGACGTATCAGCAAGAAGGTTGTCGAGATTTTCGCCCAGGCTTTTGATCGCGAGTTCACTGCTCGGGTCCGCGCAATAATGATTAACCGTATAAAGAAATGCCTTCACGGCATCTTGGGGGTCGACGCGTTTTAAATCCGCGGGCGCAGTGCTGCTGTTCACGCGAACCCCGATACCTTTAGGGTCCGCGCCCTTCAGGTGGGTTTCCAAGCGGTTCCTAAGTACCCCGATATCAAACACGTCGGCGTGCAAGACGCCATAATTCTCATCATCGAACTTGGCGGCGACGTCCCGGTTCCCGGCGCCATCGTCGAAACACCGGGCCAGGGTCCGCATCAGATCCTGATCGGCCTCCTCGTCAAGACGGGGACGAAGCTCACCCATGTCTTCAAGACGCAGCATCGTGACCTTCAGGTCTTCGCCGTCGGCCTCCGCGTCCTTGATGCGCTGGGTCGCGAATTCGGCGAACGCCTCTTTGTTAAGAAGTCCGGTCTCCGCATCGCGCCGGCGGTCAGAGTTATCCGTCATCGTCTCGTCTTGACTGATCAGCCGAAGCGCGAAGAAAAATGATCTGGGCAGGTCAGGCAGATGATAGCCGGTCTGCATCAATCGCGGTGTCGGACCGTTCGGTCCGGACATCCGCAACATCATAGGTTCTGATGTGGCAGATACCTTCTATCCCCTTTTGGCTACCAATATAACGACCTAAAACCCTGTTTTTACAGGTGTTTTTATTTATTTATACCCCTACCAATTAGTTGGGAATACAGACTTACCTTGTACCGCAAAAAACCGGAGATTTGATTTGATTGAAGCAGCCAAAATCCTTGAAGAACAGAAGACCCTTGAGCGTTTCATGCGCGAGGAAACGATCAGCAGGTACAACAGACTGCATGATAAAGCGCAGAAACGCGGAGATTATTCCGACACACACTGGCCGTTCACCAGCGCCATTCTCCGCTACACCGCCACCGCGTTGTTTCAACTGGACGACCGGGGGTGTAGCGGCCACCATTAGGCCGTAAGTTGGCACCAATTTCGGAGATCGCGTAATGGCCACGCAAGTAGTAAAAAATTCAAACGACCCCTTTATTGAACGCCGCGCCCCCGCCATGCCACTTGAACCAATCGATGATCCGGCAGGATGGACGCCGGCGGAATTGACTAAGACCAATTC
Source organism: Alphaproteobacteria bacterium UBA830 (assembly GCA_905181725.1). Taxonomy (GTDB): domain Bacteria; phylum Pseudomonadota; class Alphaproteobacteria; order MPNO01; family UBA830; genus CAXBCP01. The sequence goes on along the minus strand of CAJIYX010000052.1, from coordinate 70,418 downwards.
GTGGAGGCACGATTTCACCGATTTGGAAATTGACGATATCCGCAACGCGGTCACGGGGCTATCGGCGGATGGCGTCGACTTAATGCCATTGGTCAGAGACGACTTTCCCCTGCCTCACCTGGCGAACACCCTTCGCGACATCCGCCAAGAGCTACTCTATGGACGCGGGTTTATTCTCTTTCGCGGTTTGCCAATTGAAGAATTAGGCAAACGCGGCGCGGTGGCAGCGTTCTGGGCAATCAGTCAACATCTAGGCGACGGAGTGTTATCACAAAACAAACGTGGCCACGTTCTCGGCCATGTGACTGACCTCGGCCAAACCAAGGCAAATCCGTCCCAGCGCGGCCCCTATTCGCGTGAAGAAATTCCCTTCCATGCCGATTGTGGCGACATTGTCGGGTTGTTGTGCCTTGAAACACCAATTTCCGGCGGCGAAAGCCACCTCGCCAGTTCCGTCACCGTCCACAATGAGTTACTGAAAACCCGTCCGGATATTGTCCGGACACTCGCCGAGCCCTACTATCGAGATCGCCGCGACGAAATTCCACCGAACATGGAGCCTTGGTACAAACTTCCGGTGTTCAACTATCACCAAGGCTATTTCAGTTCCTCCATCGAGCCGACATATATGGGATCAGCCCACCGTTTCGGCCCGGAATTTGTGATGACACCCGCGCAAAAGGAAGCCCTCGACACGGTCCAAAGCGCGGCAAAAGAACAAAGCTTCGAAATGGGCTTCCAACTCGGCGATATGCAATTTCTGAATAACCATGTCATTTTCCACACCCGCCTCGACTATCAGGACCGCGACGAACCGGATCGCAAACGCCATCTGGTGCGGATATGGGTGCGAGCTCTAAACGGTCGCCCCCTGCCTAACGCCTTCTACGAACGCCATGGAACGCGCGATACGGTCGAACGACCTGGCGGCATTATCGGTCCTGATACGGTATTGAACGCGCCCATTGATCGGGAATAGAAAAGTCGCTGGGGCTGTCCTCACCTTTCGAGGGTCTGGGCTACTCAATGTATTACCGCAGGTTTCAGCAAGGCCGTGAGATGCTTGGCGAGGTCGACAACTCAAACTATGTGCCGCACATCTTACGCCATACGTGCGCCTCGCGTTTTGCGCAGGCAGGACTGAGCGCACTACCTATCAAAGAGTGGCTTGGCCACAAGGTGATCACGACAACGCAGCGGTACATGCACCACTAGCACCAACCGATCTCTTCGAGATGGTCGAGACCCCAGCGGAGCCTCAGAGACCTTCCCTGCTGATCGTCTCTTAAAACTGTGACACGGGGTGTGACACATTTCGGTACAGTGCGACACACTCCAACTTATAAACCATTGAATATATTAACTTTTTAACACGTAATATCAACCATTCAAGACGGTTCGCCGAGCCAAGCCCTTCGAGCCGCCGGGTAACGTAGTCTCGCTCGGCCGAATCGATCAGATCGACGAAAGGCTTGCCGATCACATCGTGGGGTTCATAGTCCGTTAACGCCTTGGTGGCGCCGGCGACATAGGTAATTGTCTGGTCTTTATCGACCTCAAACAGCATATCCGCAGCACAGAAAGCGAGCGCGACGAACCGGTTACGCTCCTTTTGAGCATATCGACATATTCAGGTTGTGCCTGCGACTGCGCCATTCGTTTCAATCTGCCCGTTCTACTCGCGATGAACCCGTTTGCCACCTTAACAACTGGGCCTTAACGATTCCTTGCGTCGCCCGAGATCCCACGCCACATTCGGCACATGCAGAATAACCGCCCCATACCCGCGAAAAACGTTGATTCCAGTGGCATCGACACCTGGATATTCGATCTCGACAACACGCTGTACCGCACCAGCCCGGAGATGCTGGCCCAGATCGACCATTTGATGGGGTCTTTCATCAGCGACTTCCTGAACGTCGACCGCGTCGAGGCCCGGCGCATCCAGAAAGGGTATTTCCTAACCCACGGATTGACCCTTCGTGGCCTGATGCTCGAACACGGGCTGGACCCCCAGGATTATATCGACCACCTGTCGCAGCTCGACCTGTCGGACGTCGCCCCCAATCCGGAGCTTGCAGATACGCTGAACAGACTGGATGGCCGCAAGATCATCTATACCAACGCGTTTACGGAACATACGCGTGAGGTGATGGAACGTATCGGTATCACTGCTCATTTCGACGCCGTCTACGATATCGGCGACGCGGATTACGTGCCCAAACCCGCCATCGATTCCTATCGCCGCCTGTGCGACCTGCACGATGTCGACCCGACGCGAGCGGCGATGGTCGAGGATATCTCGCGGAATCTCGAACCGGCGGCAGAACTGGGGATGACGACCGTCTGGGTCCGGACCGATACAAGCTGGGCAAAAGACGTGACCGAAACGGATCATATCGACCATATCACCGACGATCTGACCGCCTGGCTACAAAATGTCGGAAATACTGGCTGACGCGTTTCCACCAGCGACGATAATGCTCTATATTCCAGCCGAATTTCCAGGCACAGGGCGCAGACAACATGACCGATACAGCACTCGAACAATCCATTGATCAGGCGTGGGAAGACCGCGATTCGATTACGCCGCAATCCACAGGCGCCGCGCGCGACGCAATCGAAGCCGCCCTCGAAGGGCTCGATTCAGGCACGCTGCGGGTCGCCGAAAAAGGCGCTGACGGCTGGAAAGTCAACCAGTGGCTCAAAAAAGCCGTGCTGCTGTCGTTCCGCATTCACGACATGGCGCCGCTTCCAGGTGGACCTACGTTCCCCGGCCTCGGCGAGAGCGCCTGGTTCGACAAGGTGCCGTCGAAATTTGCCGGCTGGGATGAAGAAAAGTTCCGCGCCGCCGGATTCCGCACCGTTCCGAACTGCACCGTTCGCCGTTCCGCGTATCTCGCCCCCAACGTGATCCTGATGCCGAGCTTCGTGAACCTCGGCGCCTATGTCGATTCAGGCACCATGGTCGATACCTGGGCCACAATCGGGTCCTGCGCGCAGATCGGCAAGAATTGTCATATCTCGGGCGGCGTCGGTATCGGCGGCGTTCTGGAACCGCTACAGGCCGACCCAGTCATCATCGAGGATAACTGCTTTATCGGCGCCCGCTCGGAAGTCGCCGAAGGTGTGATCGTCGAGGAAGGCGCTGTGCTGTCCATGGGGGTGTTCCTGGGACAGTCGACCAAGATCATCGACCGGGCGACCGGCGAAATCCATATGGGCCGCGTGCCGTCCTATTCGGTCGTCGTGCCGGGCACGCTGCCGGGCAAGCCGCTGCCCGACGGCAGCGAAGGGCCCAGCCTTTACTGTGCCGTGATCGTCAAGCGGGTAGATGAACAGACCCGGTCCAAGACGTCGATCAACGACCTGCTGCGGGATTGATCGCCATCGTTGACGCCGTCGAGCTTTCCCGTGACCTGCTCCGCTGCCCCAGCATTACGCCGGCGGATGCCGGTGCGCTGGATGTATTGCAGACAGCACTTGAGGGGATCGGCTTTGTCTGCCACCGGCTGAAATTTTCCGATGCCGATACGCCGGATATCGACAATCTGTATGCCCGGTTTGGCGATACGGCGCCGAATTTCTGCTTTGCCGGCCACACGGACGTCGTGCCGCTCGGCAATCCGGACTCATGGTCGGTCGATCCATTTGGCGGGGAGATCATCGACGACGTGCTGTATGGCCGCGGCGCAACCGATATGAAAAGTGCCGTGGGTGCATTCGTAGATGCCGCATCGCGCATTATCGCAGCCGGCGCGGTCGGGGGCTCGGTCGGAGGCTCGATTAGCCTGCTGATCACCGGCGACGAGGAAGGCCCCGCGGTCAACGGCACCACGAAGGTGCTCGACTGGATGGTCGAAAACGGCGAGGTCATCGACGTCTGCCTTGTCGGTGAACCGACGAACCCGCTCAAGCTCGGCGACATGATAAAGATCGGCCGCCGCGGCAGCATGACCGCGACAATTACCGTTACCGGCGTGCAGGGGCACACTGCCTATCCGCATCTTGCCGACAATCCCCTGCTCCGGTTGATCGCAATACTCGACGCCTTGGCCAATACGAAACTGGATGACGGCACTGATCACTTCCAGCCTTCGAACCTACAGCTCACCACCATCGACACCGGCAACCCGGCAACGAATGTCATCCCTGCACAGGCGACCGCCGGTTTCAATATCCGGTTCAATGACCTGCATACCGGCGCCAGCCTGACGGAATGGCTGCACGAGCAATGCAAAGCAATCGGCGGACAATACGATCTCGATATCCGGATATCGGGCGAAGCATTCCTGACACCGCCCGCAGACTTCAGCGCGCTGATGGCACGCGTCGTCAAGGACGTCACCGGCATTGAGCCGGAGCTCAGCACATCTGGCGGCACGTCAGACGCGCGATTTATTAAGGATTACTGCCCGGTCGCGGAATTCGGGCTGGTCGGTCAGACCATGCACAAGGTGGACGAGCGCATCGCGGTTGCCGATATCCGCGCGCTGGCCGATATATACGCTGCGGTCCTCGACGGATATTTCGCGGCACACGGCTAAGCGCCGGCATGGTCACCATCCGAGAAATTTCCGTCGTGATTTACGGTACCTGGCGCTTCGCGACACTCGACCGCACGGCCGTTCAGTTCTTCGACAATACCCGGGACGCCTTCTGGAAATCGTTTAATGCCGCCTGGCTTGCCTTGCCGGCTTATGCGCTGCTGGTGCTGCTGAGTTTTACACAACACCCGGTCGACGCCGGAGCATTCCGCATCCTGTCCGTCGAAGTGATTTCCTACGCGATCGGCTGGGTACTGTTTCCCCTGATCATGGTGGCGTTCACGGACACCATGAAATGCGACCGGAATTATTTCCGGTTCATCACTGCCTGGAACTGGTCGATCGTGCTTCAGGCATATTTTTTCCTGGGCATATCGGCATTTTCAGCGAGCGGCACCGTGCCCGACAGTCTGGGCGGGCTCGTAAGCCTTGTAGCGACGCTGGCAATTTTCTTCTATCAGGGCTTTATCGCCAAGACGACACTGGACGTAACGACCCCGGTCGCTTTTCTGGTTGTCGTGATCGATCTGACGATTGCCATCGCTCTCAGCCTGGTCAGCCGGTCGCTTTATCTGAGCGTCACCTGACAGGGCTTAAGGCGTTGCCAGAAGCCGGGTTACGAATCGTCCGGATAGGTCACCGATACCAGAGATAACCCATCGGGTGGTGCTGTCGCACCGGCAGCCGCCCGGTCCCGGGCATCCAATGCTGTCGAGACATCAGCCGCGGTCCATTTGCCGGCACCGACCCGCTCGAGCGTGCCGACAATATTCCGGACCTGATGATGCAGGAACGACCGTCCGCGGGCGTGAAAATGAATTTCCGCGCCAGCCTTTCGAACATCCAGCACGTCCAGGGTCTTCACCGGGGACCTAGCCTGACACACGGTTGCCCGGAAGCTTGTGAAATCATGCGTCCCGACGAGACATTGGGCAGCTTCATGCATGGCATCGGCATCGAGATCCCACGGAATATGCCAGACCCGTCCCTGATCGATCGCGGGCGGCGGGCGACGATTGAGAACACGATAGAGATAAACCCGCTCGCGGGCCGAAATCCGAGCGTGAAACCCCTCAGCAGCAGCCACGGCCTCGACGATTGAAATCGGCTCATCGCGAAGATGCGCGTTGATCGCATCGCGCACGGTGTCTGCCGTTGTCGGGCGCTCGATATCGATATGGGCGACCTGGCCCATCGCATGCACCCCGGCATCGGTGCGGCCCGCGCCATAGACACGCGTATGTTCACCACAAAACCTGAATACGGCCTCTTCAATCGATTGCTGGATCGACCGGCCGTTTTTCTGACGTTGCCAGCCAACATAGGGGCCGCCGTCATATTCGATCCGGACCCGCCAACGTGTCATTGCAGGACCGTGCCGGCCGGAACCGGATTGCCGCGCGCATATTCATCCGCGGACATCGCCGATTTGTCGGCACGTTGCACCCGGTCCAGCCGCAAAGCACCGTCGCCGCATGCAACAGTCAGCGGCGCATCGATCACGGTGCCGGGTTCGCCGGAGCCGGGAACGGGCTTCGCGGCAAGGACACGAAGACGCACGTCATCGCGCTCACACCAGACCCCCGGCCAGGGATTGAGCGCCCGGATTTTAAGATCCAGCGTGGCCGCAGACTCCGTCCAGTCGATCCGGCCCTCGGCGCGGTCGAGCTTCGGCGCGTAGGTCGAGCCGTCTCCGGGTTGCGGCTCCGGTGTCGGCAGATCGGCGGACAGCACCTGCACAATCAGCTCTCTGCCAAGCGCGGCTAACGCGTCATGCACATCGGATGCGGTTGTCTCATTCCCGATGGGAAACTTTCCCGTCATCAGCACCGGCCCGGTATCGAGCCCTTCATCCATCTGCATGATGGTAACGCCGGTTTCCGTATCGCCGGCAAGGATGGCGCGCTGGATCGGCGCCGCACCGCGCCAGCGCGGCAGCAACGATGCGTGAATATTGAGACAGCCGAGGGCCGGGGCGTCGAGGATGGCTTTGGGCAGGATCAGCCCGTAGGCGGCGACGACGGCCGCATCTGCATTGAGCGCGGCGAAATCGGCCTGGGCGTCGGCGGCCTTGAGGCTCACCGGGTATCTGACGTCGATACCCTGAGCTTGCGCATATTTCTGGACGGGAGACGGCTGCTCCCTGTGGCCGCGACCCGAGGGCCGCGGCGGTTGCGAATAGACACAGACCACGTCGTGGCCGGCATCGACCAGGGCGGCAAGCGCGGGAACCGCGAAATCCGGCGTCCCCATAAAGATCAGACGCATTGGCCCTCTCCCTCAGGCGTCGGCTTTGACGTCTTGTTTTTTAAGCTTGGTCAGCTTGCGCATAATCATCCCGCGTTTGAGGCCCGAGATATGATCGACGAACAGGACACCGTCGAGATGGTCGATCTCATGCTGAACGCAGGTTGCGAGAAATCCTTCCACATCCTGTTCCCGAATCTCGTTTTCGCGGTCAAGATACCGGATCCGTATCCGTTCGTGCCGCTTTACATCGGCGAAATGCTCGGGCAATGAAAGACAGCCCTCCTCGAACATGACCCGTTCCTGAGACGCCTCGATGATTTCCGGGTTGGCCATCAGCATCGGCTGCGGCGCCTCCCCGGACCGCGCAACGTCCGCGACGATCACCCGCTTCAACACACCCACCTGCGGCGCAGCCAGCCCAACGCCGGGCGCCTCGTACATGGTTTCCAGCATGTCGTCCATCAGGCGCCGAACCCCGTCATCGACGGCGTCGACACGCGATGCAACGAGCTTCAGGCGCGGATCAGGCGCGGTGATGATGGGCAGTAAGGCCATCGGAGCGAATTACCTCTTTAACAGAACGCGTTAGGTATGCGGTTGCGCCTAGCCGGTCAAGTCTGCGCTCAGGTCTACGCTCAGTTCCGCCCGCACGTCTGTCCTCACGTTGGCGGTGATACCGGCAGCAGGCGTGCGCCCGCCCCGATCCGATTCGCCCCGGCGCTGCAGGTTCGTGTTATATAACTGTAGTGGATCCTGTGACGATTATTGCGCTTTTGATTGCCGCTGCCGCCATTGGCGTCGCGGCTTTCGCCCTTCTGCGCGGCAATGGCCGCAACGATGGTCAGGCAGATGAACAGACCGAGCAGATGACCCGGACGACAGAACGGCTGATCGCCGCCCAGTCGGAACTTGCGGGACGCCTGTCACAAATCGCCGAAGCCGATGCAGCGAGCCAGAAGGCCTTGTCCGAACGCCTGCAGAACCAGGAAATTGCGATCACCAAAACGCTTGAAGCACGCCTCGCGGACGTGACGAAGAAGGTCGGCGATTCGCTGCAGCAGTCCAGCGTCAAATCGTCGGAGACCATGACCAAGCTGCAGGAACGCCTGGCCGTTATCGACGTTGCCCAGAAGAACATCACCGGGCTGTCCGAACAGGTCGTCCAGCTTCAGGATGTGCTGTCCAACCGCCATGCGCGCGGCGCCTTCGGAGAAGTGCAGTTGCAGGATCTGGTGAAATCAGCCCTGCCGCCATCCGCCTATTCCTTTCAGCAGACCCTGACCAACGGCAAGCGCGTCGACTGCCTGCTGATGCTGCCCAACCCGCCCGGCGCGATCGCCGTCGATGCGAAGTTCCCACTGGAAAGCTATCATGCGCTGCGTAACGCGACGGACGACACAGCAAAGACCCAGTATTCCCGCGCCTTTGCGGCTGACGTGCTAAAGCATGTTCGCGATATTGCAGATCGCTATATCGTTCCGGAGGAAACGGCCGAATCGGCCCTGATGTTCCTGCCGTCCGAGGCCGTCTATGCTGAACTCTACGCCAACCACCAGGCGACGGTGGAGAAATCCCACCGGGCCAAGGTCTGGATCGTATCGCCGACGACCCTGATGGCGACGCTGAACACGATCCGCGCTGTCCTGAAGGACGCATCAATGCAGGAACAGGCCGGCGTCATTCAAACTGAAGTGCGCAAGATACTGATCGACGTGGAGCGCATCGACGAGCGCGTTGGCAACCTCAAAAAGCACTTCAAGCAGGCCGAGAAAGACATCGATGACATCACCATTTCGACCAACAAGGTCACCAGTCGCGGCGAGAAGATCGAGCAGATCGAACTTGGCGAAGGCGCCGAGGCGGATGAAATCGAGGCGGGCGCGGAAATTCACACGCTGGAACGCGACAACGGCTGATCCTGCCATCGGATGCAGAACGGCAGCGCTGACCGTCACTTTCTCCTTGCAAGTATGAATGGAATACTCCTCTGAGACATTCTGATCGCCCCTGGAATTCCCTCACATGACAGCATTCTGGCGTAGCCCCGTATTCGTTCTGTTCGCGGCGACCGCGATTATCCTGATCGCCAACGGATCACGTCAGAGCTTCGGCCTGTTTATCGTGCCCATCAGTACAGAACTCGGCTGGGGCCGCAGTGAATTCGCCTGGGCGATTGCAATCCAGAATCTCGTCATGGGCTGTGCCGCGCCCTTTGTCGCCGCCATTGGCGACCGCATCGGGCCGATACGTGTCATCGCGGTATCTGCCGCCCTTTACGCAATCGGCATGGCACTAATTTCGATTTCCACGACGCCGGAAAGCATGATCCTGTCCGCGGGCTTCGTGGTCGGGTTGGGTGCGGCCGGTGTCGGCTTTACCTTGCCGCTCGCCCTAGTGGGTCGTGTTGCGCCGGCGCAGTCGCGGGTCTTATGGCTCGGCATCGTGACCGCGGGCGGATCCGCCGGGCAGTTCGTCTTCGCGCCCACCAGCACCGCACTGATCGGATCGTTCGGTTGGTCGGAAGCGCTGGTGATCCTGGCGATCATGGTCGCTGTCGCCATCCCACTGGCCCTTTCGATGAAAGCCGGCAGTGCTGAGACCCTGGCGCAGCCAGATCATCAGAGCCTGTCGACCGCGTTGCGCGAAGCCATCCGGCACCGTGGATACCTGCTTCTGGTAATGGGTTTTTTCGTGTGTGGCTTCCACGTCCAGTTCGTCGGCACCCACCTTCCCGGTTTTCTGAACGACGCGGGTGCGGATAACTATCTCGCTGCCTGGGCACTCGGCACCATCGGTCTGTTTAACATTGTCGGCACGATTATCGCCGGGCGCATGGGATCGCGCTGGAGCAAAAAAAACCTTTTATGTCTGCTCTATCTTGCCCGCGCGGTTTTGTTCATGACGTTCATCTACCTGCCGGTTAACGCGGTGACGGTGCTGGGCTTCGCCGCCATTATGGGCTTGCTATGGCTTTCCACGGTCCCACTCACGAGCGGGATCGTTGCCCAGGTGTTCGGGCCGCGATACATGGGAACCCTGTTCGGGATCGTGTTTCTCAGCCACCAGCTTGGAAGTTTTACCGGCGTAGCACTTGGGGGAATTCTCTACGACCTTTACGGTACCTATGACGCCGTATGGTGGATCGCAATCGCACTGGGTGGCGCGGCCGCCCTCATTCACTGGGGAATCGACGAAGCACCTCTCGCACGCCCGGTTGAGGAACAAAATAGTGCGGGCGAGAAAGCCGGCTGACACCCGTCTTGCGCCACCGATGACGAACTGGAACACTCTCCCCAACATAACTTAGGAGAGACCCAATGGCCGAGACATCCGCATCCCTGAAACTGTCCCATGAGGGCGCGCTGGCCGCCCTAAACGCCGGAATCGCAAAGGCAACCGCGATGGGCCAGCCGCAATGTATTTCCATCGTCGATCCCGGTGGGCATCTGCTGGCATTCGTGCGGATGGACGGCGCGTTCCACATGTCTCTCGAGACATCGCTCCGCAAGGCAAAGACGGCTGCGTGCTATGGCGCGCCGACAGGCGGAATGCAGGATGACGTTGCCATCAAGCTTGCCCTCGGGACCGACGGCCAGCGGATCAATCTGCCGGGCGGACTGCCGATTATCGTGGGCGGTCACTGCATTGGCGGTGTCGGCGTCGGGTCCGGCACGGGCGAACAGGATCGCGAAGTCGCGATGGAGGCTATCGCCGCCATTCCGGGTAGCCAGAGTTTCTGACCGACCATAGGTCGGGCTGGTCGAGAGATAGACGGGGAGTAGCCTGTGGATGATTCGACCAGTTGTCCACAGACCCCGGCCCGGACTCCGGATTATTTGCCTTGTATGGCCCGTTGAGAGGGTCAATTTTGGTTAAAATTCAGAAATATTTACAGATTCATTACCCCCCAAAGCTAAACCCGTGATATTCTGTGTTTTGTCGGTACACTCAAAAAATTGGGGTGTCGGCGGCTACAGGGTGTTCCGTCAGAAAACGATATCTAACCGGATACACGGCAGGATGGGACAGTAAGGAATAGCAATGCCACAGCGACCGCCCTTCGGCTCAAGAAGGGACGGTCCGGCTAAAATTTGATCGAAAAAGGTGTTGCCGAAGGCGATAAGCCGATGAGTGCGGATATTAAGAACATGCCACGAAAAATAAGTGGCAGGGACAACGGACGATCTGACGACTGACTTACAACTGACGACGCAAAGAGGGAGCCTTTAAATGAGCGAATCGAACACCGGTTCATTGGATGCTGAAGAAATTGTCTTGGACCACCGCGCGGCCACGGACGTTCCGATCGACCGCAAATGCATGTCATGCAGTGAAAAATTTGCAAGCGAGGGATGGCATAATCGTTTGTGCCTGCGCTGCCGGAAACGCAGCGAACCCGATTTTGTCTAACCTCTGATTTACGACCCACAAAAAACCCGGTGCCTGTCACCGGGTTTTTTTTATGACTGCATTCCGGACTCCGCGGGCAGATGATAGGCTCATCCCGTAAACCCTAACCGATGGAGAAACCTGAATGGCATTGATTGCCGCCGGCGTTGACGCGCCCGATTTCAGCCTCCCGAACCAGGACGGCGCTGCGGTGAAGAAAGACGACTTCACCGGCCGCTACGTCTTGCTCTGGTGGTACCCAAAAGCCGACACACCTGGCTGAACGATCGAAGGCAACGGGTTCCGTGATCGAATCCAGGACTTTGAAGACCGTAACGCTTCCATCCTCGGCGTCAGCTATGACAGCCCGGCCGATAATGGTGCGTTCCGTGAAAAATTCTATTTTCCCTATGACCTCGTGAGCGACGAGGACGGTGCGGTATCAGTCGCCTTTGGCGTATCGGAGCCAGACAGCCCCCGTTCGCCCCGCAAGTCGGTGCTGATCGGCCCCGACGGCAAGGTCGTTGCATCCTACGACGCGGTAAAACCGGCGGATCACCCCGCCGAAATCATCGCCGATCTGGACGGCATGAAATAGCGGAAATCGGCAATATAGTACTCTGGGGCGGATCTTTGATCCGCCCCTTTTTTGTCCAAAATATTTTGAAGAGTTGAATAAATCTGATTCGACAATATATTGTCATTATCGCAATCAATTGTCAGAAGAGGGCCTCATTAAAACATCCGAACTCAGTCCCCAGGCCACCGCCGCAACCGACACGATGTCCGCCACGTTCCGGCTCCACGGCCACCTGATTGCACTTGGTGATCGCATGGTTCAGCCATTCAATCTGACAAGTGCGCGCTGGCAGGTCATGGGATCTATTGTACTGTCGGAGAGCGATGTTACCGTCCCCCAGATCGCCCGAAATCTAGGACTGTCGCGTCAGGCTGTACAGCGGGTCGCGAACGATCTCAACACCGCAGATCTCATCATCTTTGACGATAACCCCCACCACAAACGTGCGAAGCTCATACGCCTGACCTTGGCGGGTGAGAAAACCTACCACCAGGCGGACAAGGTATACGCGCAATGGGCCAACAAAGCCTTTGCCGGACTACCGCCCGCCCAGTTGCGCGAAGCATTTACGCTTCTCGAGGCGCTGGACGCGCTCTGTAGGGACTATCTGGACGCGCGCCCCTCCCCCATGGAAGGCAAATGAAATGATTAAGATCCGTATTCATGCAATCGCCGGCATCATCGCTTTCCTGACGATTCTGACGTTCTGGCTGTCCACGCTCATATCGGAAACCTTGGGCAGCCACGCCGATATCGCTGCGGTCGAAAACGCCATTTTATAGTAGATAATTGTCCTGATTTCTTGCCTGATCATGATCGGAGCGACAGGCATGTCGCTCGGCAAAGGCTGGGCCGACCCACGGATTTCGGCCAAGAAAAACGCATGCCGCTGATCGTCGGAAACGTACTAATCGTCTTGGTACCCTCAGCCGTATTCCTGGCACATCTGGCAGATAGCGGAAACTTCGGCACCGTATTTTACGGCGTCCAGACACTCGAACTGCTCGTCGGGGCCGTCAATCTTGCGCTGATGGGCCTCGTTCTTTTCGGGTCGACCATCGACGACGATCAACTCTGGTTCCGACAGGTCGGGAATGATCTGGAGGTATCCGTAATAGGGACGACCGACAGCGTTACCGTTGATGAATGGTATAGCGGGACATCCAACCGGCTCGATCTGGACGACGGTAACGGCTACACGCTTGCCGCAGAAAATGTCGAAGCCCTGCGAAATGCCATGGCGAGTTTCAATCCGCCCGCGTTCGGAGAAACCGAATTGAGTTCGAGTGCAACCGATTACTCGATTGTCATAGCAGCGATACCCACGAGTTGGCAGAGCCCGTAATAGCGGCGTCACAGTGACATCAGGCTAAGACGAATCCGGTCCCCGATTTCAGATAACGCGGAACCCGCTCCCGACAATTACTCTCGACCGAGGAGCCCGCGCGGTTCTTTCCGACTTTTCGCTATGGTGAGAGCAGGGCGATATCTCATTGCTGGTGCCGCGCTGACTTCCGAGGCTGCCGGACATCGTGTGTTGCACGAGTGAAATCTGCCGAACATTTCAGCTAATCAGAATAGCCGACCTTGTCATGTCGCTCTATAATATGCCGACCCGGCGACGATCCGGAGGCGATGCAAATGAGCCGCGCGGTGCGCGGGGGAATGAGAAACACGTGCTGACACATGACAGGAACAAACTGGTTACCGAAACCGGTCCCGGCACCCCGACCGGCAACCTGTTCCGCCGTTACTGGATACCGTTCCTGCTCTCCCACGAGGTGGCCGAGAAGGATTGCGCGCCTGTCCGCGTCAAATTGCTGTCCGAACAGTTGCTGGCCTTTCGCGACAGCGATGGCAAGCTGGGACTGATCGAAGAGTTCTGCGCCCACCGCCGCATTTCGTTGTGGTTCGGCCGCAATGAAGAGGGCGGCATCCGTTGTCCCTACCACGGCTGGAAATACGACGTCGCCGGCCAGTGTACGGAAATCCCGTCAGAGCCCCCGGAGAGCCGTTTCTGTGCGGAAATCGCGCTGACATCCTATCCATGTGTCGAGCGGGGTGGCATCATCTGGACCTATATGGGCCCGCCCGAAGAACAGCCGACACCGCCGGCATTCGAATGGGCCACAGTGCCCGCGAACCAGCGTTTCCATTCGAAACGCCTCGAGGAATGCAATTATCTGCAGGCACTGGAAGGCGGGATTGATTCGAGCCACGTCGCCTTCCTACATAGCGGGGAGCTTCGGAGCGATCCCCTGCACCACGGATCAAAGGGATCTGACTATCACCTCGCCGACCTGGCGCCAAAATTCGAAATCGTCGAATCGCAGGGTGGTCTGAACATCGGCGTACGGCGCAATGCCGGAAACGAGAATTACTACTGGCGGGTCACACCGTGGATCATGCCCTGGTATACGATCGTGCCGCCTTATGGTGACAACCCGCTGCACGGTCATGCCTGGGTGCCGATCGACGATGAGAACTGCTTTGCCTGGACCTTTTCGTATCACCCATCGCGTCCGCTGAATGATCTGGAACTCGGCGTTATGCGCGACGGTGGCAGCCTTCATGTCGAGCTGATTCCAGGGACGTTCCGACCGGTGATGAACAGGGACAACGACTATATGATGGACCGTGAAGCGCAGAAGGCACGGACATCATTCAGTGGTGTCAAAGGCATCGCGATGCAGGACGCATCCCTGCAGGAAAGCATGGGCACCGTTCAGGACCGCACCGGAGAGAACCTGGTCATGACCGACAAGGCCATCTTCATGGCGCGACACCAGTTGCACGATGCCGCCCGCGACCTGGAAACGGGAAAACCGCCGCCCGGCCTGGATGAAGCCTCGCAGGCGGTACGCTCCGCCTCGTTCGAGCTGCCCCGTGAGATACCTTTCAACGAGGCCCCGGGAGACCCAATGAAGGTCAGGAAGGGCGTCGCCCATATATCGATCTGATCTGGGCGGATAACAGCATCGCTCAGCCCCGCTCATCCTTGGGGTTTCAGCGGCGCGCTACCAATGGAGCTGAATTTGGCTGATGAACTCGATCCAAGAGCTGCCGGTGCACGCCGGTTAAAGAACAAGGTCTGTATCGTCACCGGCGCCGGGCAGGGCATTGGGCGGGCAATTGCCCGGCGGCTGGGTCAGGAAGGCGGCAAGATTGTCGTCGCGGACCGGGTCGATGAAGGCGCCACCCAGACAACCGACGAACTGACTGAGCACGGTGTTGGCGCCATCAAGGCGCTCGTCGATCTGAGCACATTTTCGGGTGCCGAGGAGATGATGGACCTGGCGATGAAGGCGTTCGGCCAGATCGACGTGCTCGTCAACAATGTTGGCGGTACGATCTGGATGAAGCCCTTTCATCTGTATACCGAAGAAGAGGTAAAGCTGGAACTCGAGCGTTCCCTGCTGCCGACCCTCTGGGGTTGCCGGGCCGTATTGCCGATCATGATGGAACAGCAAGCAGGCTCGATCATAAATATAGGCTCGCAGTCGGTGCGCGGGCTTTATCGGGCACCTTATGCGTCGAGCAAAGGCGGCATTCTGGCGCTCGGCAAGGTACTGGCCATGGAATATGGGCGGTATGGTATTCGGGTGAATACGCTGTCGCCGGGTGGCACGGACATTCCCGACCGGATAACGCCGCGGCAGTTTCTTGGTGCCGGTGTCATGGCCGAAGGCCTCGAACAGGAACAGGCCGAAGAATTTCGCCAGGAAATGGTTGCCGACATTCGCTCTCAGCAATCGCTGCACCGCCGTGGGGTGCCCGACGAACATGCCGCCGCCGTCGCCTTTCTGGCATCGGATGACGCAAGCTTCGTGACCGGAGATGTGATCAATTGCAGCGGTGGTCAATCGTAAGGGTAGTTCGTTGGAAAACCTACTTGGCAGCGTTATCAGATCATCGATCTGCACCACAGCGTCTCGCTTGAAATCGTCGCTGAAATCACCTTTGCCCATCATGACCTCCTGGCATCAAATTTAGGGACGAAGGCGTCTACTAATCTAGGGGCTATTCAGACATACTCTGTCAGAGTTCCCGCCTGAGAAAACTGACCGGCACCATCTGCCTGACGATCGCCGTACTTCTTGGAAGTGCTGGGGTGTCGTGGAGTGCTGATTACCACAAGGGTGTTACTGCATACGAGGATGGTGACCCCGCAACCGTTCTGCGTAAATGGACACCCCTTGCCGAACAGGGGTATGCCGCTGCCCAATCCAATCTGGGTGAGATGTACGCTAACGGAAAAGGTCTTCCACAGGACGACAAGCCGATGCTGACGTTAGACAAGGCTAGACATCCGCTTTCTGTGATGCAAAAATTCTCCGAGCATGTCGATAGATTTTTAAATTCAGGCCTCCGGAGGAGGCCATCAAAAAATCAAGGCACTCTTTCATTTGTGGGGACGATATTAATTGCGTTGGAAATTTCTAAGTAAAGTTGCTGTGGGATTAGTCCTCGGCACCTTGTTGATAAGCGAAGAAGCCATGGCTAACGATTGCTTGGTTACCAACTGGCAAATTTCTCGAACCGTTAAAGATAGAGTACCAATAGATTTGCGTACCGTCTTTACGCAGAACGACAAACGCATATTCACTTTTATTAAGCTAAGTTGCACTACGCCTGTGCATTACGTCCGTTTCTGCTTTGACCGCAATGAAGTTCAATATTCCTGTATTAAACAGCCAGTTGAGAGTCCAATGCATTGGAGAACATGGGCAAGCGTAAAGGCTCTGAAGGGGAGTTGGTCGGTTGAAGTCAGCGTAGACAAGCGAAAATTACTCTCTGACAAATTTATTGTTAGGCAATAAGCGAGGCCGTCATGGGTAAAGGTAATTTTAGCGACGATTTCAAACGAGATGCTATGGCGCAGATCACCGATATCTGCTTTCTTCCTTGCCCTCACCCATGCCAAGACAATGATGCTCTTGGCGCTTGGCAGGCGGGCAACAGTTTCAAAACTCGCTGGGACTTGGGAATTAAGTAGCGCCACTCGATATCCAATAACGTTTTACGACCTGTAACTGGACGGTCAGCAGGGGGTGCGTACCCTCAGAGGGTTTGCGTCCCTTTGCCTGATGGACCGATGCGCTGGGTTCCCAGAACCACCCACGCCCCATTCCACCTTGCCCATCCCAGAACATCCGTCCAATCATCCCCAGATGAACTGATTACTCATCTTTCCTGTCCTACTCTTCACCGTCTTGGTGGAGAACTCTGTATTTTCTGCTGATTACCAAAAGGGTCTAACTGCTGCTCAAGGTAGTGACTACGCGACTGCTCTGCGTGAATGGACACCACTTGCCGACCTCTCTGCCGCACAGAAACTCGCTCGTGAATGTGTCCGTAAGAAATACAAAGGGTGCTCAGTAGAACCTAACCAAGTGTCCGATAGACACTCGCTCTGCCTATTCCCATCTCCTGCGCTATTGCTGACTCACCCATTCAACTATCACGCAGTTCCTTGACCTGCTCCACATTCACGGAGGGTTTGCGTCCTTTATAAACACCCTTTTCCTTCGCCTTCTGTATTCCTTCCATCTGTCTCTCTTTGCGAAGGTTTGTCTCAAACTCACCGACCTTTGCTCACTTAACGGGTACGTCAAACAGGGAGGTCATCCATGTGACCTCAGAGTGTCGGACATGACAAAACCCCACCGAATCGATGGGGTTTCAGTCTCATGTGAATGGTGTGAACGTTTTGACTGATAATATCAGAGGATATTAAAAGAGGTATGAAACACCCTGTGAAACTAAAATATATGAGTTTCACAGGGTGTTCGGACGACAAAAAGTGGTGGAGATGAGCGGAATCGAACCGCTGACCTATACGTTGCGAACGTATCGCTCTCCCAACTGAGCTACACCCCCAAATACTTGAAATTTAATAAGACTTTATAGCTCCGACCTCAACCTAATTCACCAAGAAAATAATGTGTGAAAGACACATATCATTCACACGGTGTTTTTGTCACCTATAACCTACTGGAAACATTTAGTTTATTCGCAGAATTCTGTGTTGCGAACGTTGCGCTCTCCCAGCTGATCTACGGCCCCACTGTGTCGACCGCGGGCGATAAACCGCGGGGGTCGAGCAGGCCGGATCATGGTTTCGGGACCCCTCTCTGTCAAGCTATCTGAAAGGGTTTCGAAGCGATTTGCGGACGCGGTCTCCGCTTGCGTCCAAATCGCCGTATCGCTAGGCTCCGGCGACCGCTTCGGGCCTGCCTGAAGCCTTAAACACCACGGAATCCGCCATGACCGCCGTCCTGAACCTGATAGACAACGTCGTCTCTCTTTACATCTGGATCCTATTTCTCTCCGTAATCGCGAGCTGGCTGATCAATTTCAACGTGATCAACACCTCGAACCGCGTCGTCTATATGGTCGTCGACGTTCTCTACAAGATGACCGAACCGGCACTGCGCCCCATCCGTCGACTGCTGCCTAATATGGGTGGGCTCGATCTGTCGCCCGTGGTGCTGATTCTGCTGTTGTGGTTCATCCGCGACCTGATCTTCGATTTCGCCCGCTAGACGCGGCCTTTGGCGCCTATCTTCAGCCGACCGGGCGAGATCCGTTTGTTCGCGTGGGTATCCCGCGGGCTTCATAGTCGGGCCGGTCGAGCCCGACGCCACAATATACTGACGACGGGAAAGACCGGAGATAGCACGGCGAATGACTGAGACAAAAATCGGGGCAAAAATAATTGACGGCAAAGGCTTCGCCGCCAAGCTCCGCGCACGCGTGACCACGGAAACTGCCAGGCTCAAAACTGATCACGGGATCGTGCCGGGTCTTGCCGCGGTACTGGTGGGAAAAGATTTGGCCAGCCAGGTCTACGTGCGAAACAAAAACAAGCAGACGGTCGACGCGGGCATGAATTCACTGGGCGAGACACTCCCCGTAGACACGTCGGGAAAAGACCTGCTGGCCGAAATCGACAAGCTGAATACCGACCCGGCCGTTCATGGCATTCTCGTGCAGCTTCCCCTGCCCGATCAGATCGATCCGCACGCCGTCATCGACGCCATCAACCCCGCAAAGGACGTGGACGGTTTTCACCTGCGTAATGTGGGGCTGCTCGCCACCAGGCGCGGCGGGATGGTGCCGTGTACACCGCTTGGCTGCCTGATGATGCTCGAAGACCGGCTTGGCGATCTGACGGGCCTGAACGCCGTGATTGTCGGCCGGTCCAATATTGTCGGAAAGCCAATGGCGCAGCTTCTGCTATCGGCCAACTGCACGGTGACCATTGCCCATTCACGCACCGCAGATCTGCCCGCAATCTGCCAGAGCGCCGATATTCTGGTTGCCGCCGTCGGGCGCCCTCAGATGATCAAAGGCGACTGGATTAAGCCGGGCGCGACGGTCATCGACGTCGGCATCAACCGTGTGCCTGCCGCCGAGGAAGGAAAGACGCGCCTCGTCGGCGATGTCGCCTTTGATGAAGCGATCGACATAGCAGGGGCAATCACACCGGTGCCGGGCGGTGTCGGGCCAATGACCATTGCCTGCCTGCTGCGCAACACCCTGATCGCCGCCTGCCAGCAGAACGATATCGACGTTCCGGACATCTGAGAACGCGCTATGGTCGGGCAGTCACCGAAGAAACGAGCATAATATAACCAATGTGCGCTGCTTTCCTGCCCCTACTGCTCTCTGCGCTCGCCTTTACCGGTGGACATTTTATCCTGTCATCGGGAGCGATCCGCAGTTCCATTGCCGGTGTGATCGGCGAAGGACCTTTCCGGGCGATTTATTCGGTCCTGATGATCGCGGCGCTCGTCTGGATGATCGGCGCCTATAACGCAGCCTCGTATCAGCGGGTCTGCGATGTCGGGCTGTTCGGACCGCACGTCATTCTGATTGTGATGTATTTCGCGATTTTCTTTTTTCTGTGCAGCGTCACGACCCGAACCCGAAACTGATCGGCATGGATGCGCTGCACATGAGGTAGCGCCCGGCAAAGGCATCTACGCAATCGTCCGCCATCCGATGCTGGCCGCCTTCGCACTTTGGGCCGACACGCATCTGTTTGTCGGCGGCGACATCGACGCCATCCTGTTTTTCGGCGGTTTCTGGTTGCTCTCGACATTCGGCATGGTCCATATCGACGCCCTCCGGCGCGCCAATGCTGATGAGGCCTGGCGGGCCTTCGAGGACGGCACCTGCTGAACACCGTTCAAGGCGATACTCCAAGACCGTCGGTCACTGGTGATGCGCGATGTCGGCTGGTGGCGGGTCGTTCTCGCCACGGTGCTTTACCTCGCCTTGCTGTATGTGCACGAAAACATCTTCGGGATGAACCTTTTCCCGGTCTAGGCAGATCAGAACCCGCGAATAGGCTCTCCCCATTCTGCCGACGCTATAAGGGCTTCGCACTCCGCAGCGCTTCACGCCGGGTGATGTAATAACCGGCGACAAAGATGATGACGGCGCCGGTCCAGGTCCACACATCGATGAATTCGTCCAGCAATACGTAGCCGAACAGGGCGCCCAGCGGCAAGCGCAAAAAATCGAACGGCATCACTGCACTGGCGTCGGAATGTTCGAACGCACGCGCCTGACAGAAATGGGCGGACCAGCCCGACAGCGCCATTGCCATCAATGGGAGGGCATCAGACCAGTCCGGCGTTACCCACAGAAACGCTGACGGGATCGCCGTCAGCGGCACCATCAGCACGTTCAGCCAGAACACGGTAACGGCGGGAGAATCTGTGCGGGTCAAGATTTTGACGCTGGACCATGCCCCGGCATACAGCGCGGATGACAGGACCACGAGCATCACGGGCAATTCGATTTCGATCACGCCCGGCCGGATGATCACCATGGCCCCGGCAAACCCGACCAGGGTCGCGCCCCAGCGATGAATACCAACGGATTCCCGCAGCACCAGGCCTGCGGCGATCGTCGTAAACAGGGGAATGAGGAACGTCAGCGCGATCGCCTGCGCCACCGGAATATAGGCGAGCGCATAATACAGGGTCGCCATGGCGAACAGCGCGAACAGCGTGCGCACGAAATGCATCGGTAACCGGTTTGTCCTGAGCGCGCCGATGCCGGATCTGGAGACCAGCGGGCCCACCAGCAGAATCCCGACCAGCGCACGAACCAGCACAATCTGGAAAGCATCAAACTTGCCGTCCATATAGCGCACGCTTGTCATCATGAAGGCGAAACTGACAGCTGCCAGAATCGCCCAGAAAGCGCTGCGGAGAAACTGGGACGGTGGGGCAGAGCCCCCCACCGTCATCCCTTGCGGGCGTTCATCAGGCGAAGACGCAGGGCGTTCAGCTTGATGAATCCTTCAGCGTCGCGCTGGTCATAAACGGTATCCGCCTCGAAGGTGACGTGCTGTTCGGAATACAGACTGACCGGTGATTTGCGCCCAACCACGGTGACCGACCCCTTGAACAGTTTCAGACGGACAGTACCGTTGACGTATTTCTGGCTCTCATCGACGGCGGCCTGGAGCATCTCGCGCTCGGGCGCGAACCAGAAACCGTTATAGACCAACTCCGCGTAGCGCGGCATGAGCTCGTCCTTCAGATGCGCAGCCCCCCGGTCGAGGGTGAGGGATTCGATGCCGCGATGGGCCGCGATCAGGATCGTGCCACCCGGCGTCTCGTACACGCCGCGGGACTTCATGCCGACATAGCGGTTCTCGACGATGTCGATCCGGCCGATGCCGTTGGCGCCACCAAGCTCGTTCAGCTTGGTCAGCAGCGTTGCGGGTGACATTTCCTGACCGTCGACGGCCACGGCGTCACCCCGATCGAAATCAATCTCGACATAGGTCGGCGTATCGGGCGCCATCTCGGGCGAGACAGAACGCGTATACATCGCCTCGTCCGCCTCGACCCACGGGTCTTCCAACGCTTTTCCTTCATAGGAAATGTGCAGTAGGTTGGCGTCGGTCGAATAAGGCGGCTCGTCGATCTTGTCGCGCGCGATCGGGATCTGGTGCTCCCGGGCGTATTCCATCAGTTTGGTGCGGGAATCAAGATCCCATTCACGCCACGGCGCGATCACCTTGATATCGGGCTCCAGCGCGTAATAGCCAAGCTCGAACCGGATCTGGTCATTGCCCTTGCCGGTTGCCCCGTGGCTGACGGCATCGGCACCAACCTGGCGGGCGATTTCGATCTGGCGCTTGGAAATCAGCGGCCGGGCGATCGAGGTGCCGAGCAGGTAAACGCCTTCATACAGGGCATTGGCGCGGAACACCGGAAAGACGAAATCTCGGACGAATTCCTCGCGCAGGTCGTCGATGAAGATTTCCTTCACCCCGGCGGCTTCGGCTTTGGCCCGCGCCGGCTCGACCTCTTCTCCCTGACCGAGATCGGCGGTGAATGTCACCACCTCACAATCATAGGTTTCCTGCAGCCATTTGAGGATGACAGACGTATCCAGCCCGCCCGAATAGGCGAGCACGATCTTGTTGACCTCTCCGGGTCGTGGTCCGGCCATGTGATACCCTTTTGTTTAATCGCGGCGGAGTATAGGGATTACCGACGGTGCGGCAAGCGGGTCTGGAAACCACAGGAAAAGGGCGATTTCAGGCTTTCGCCGAGGCATCCGCGGCTTCTGCGCGCACACGGTGCAGATAGGTGACATTCACCCGTTTCGACCGCTTCAAAAACCAGCAAAACAGCAGCACGTAGATGACACCAGCAATGAGCTGGGGCAGCACGATGGTCGGGCCTGCGACAAAAGCGCTGATCGCGAGCAGGACAAGTTGTAAGCTGTAGGCCCAAATCGTCGCGCTTGGCATCATTGGATTCTTCTGCGACGCCATGATGATAAACGGCAGGATCAGAAGCGCGCCCAATACGCCAAAGGCCAGCATCACAACATAGCTGTCGCCTTAGACGAGCTTCATCGCTTCGTGGTTCATCAGGTTTGCGAAGGAGCCGACGAAAGCGATGACGGCAAGCACATAGAAGAAAAGCAACCAGCCGCCTAGACCGTAATATTTCTGCTGCGCTGCCTCTTCAGGCGTCAGTTGTTTCCATTCCATAATAGCCCCTTCCACGGTTTTTATTTAATGGCGGACGCGGGCGGTGCCCTCAGGCGGATTTCCGCTCGCGCAGGCTTTCGGTTTTCAACTGGCCGCAGGCGGCGAAGATGTCGCGGCCGCGCGGTTTACGGACCGGCGAGGAATACCCTGCCCGGTTGATAATCTCGGCAAACGCCTCGATGTCTTCATCGGTTGAGCATTCATACGGCGCGCCGGGCCACGGGTTGAACGGGATCAGGTTGATCTTGGCGGGAATTCCGCTGATCAGACGGACCAGTTCGCGTGCATCCGCCGGGCTATCGTTCATCCCCTTGAGCATGACGTATTCGAACGTGATCCGCCGCGAATTGCGCGCTTCCGGGTAGGTCCGGCAGGCATCCAGCAGGTCTGCGATCGGGTATTTCTTGTTTATCGGTACGATTTCATCGCGCAGATCGTCGTTCACCGCATGCAGCGAGATCGCAAGCTGCACGCCGAGATCGGTACCAATCTGCGGAATCATCGGCACCACGCCTGCGGTCGACAGCGTAATCCGGCGACGCGAGACGTTAATGCCTTCTTCGTCCATGACGATGCGCAGCGCCTTGACCACATTGTTATAGTTATAAAGCGGCTCTCCCATACCCATCATCACGATATTCGTTAATTGGCGGGGTTCTTTCGAAGACGGCCATTCGCCATAGGAATCGCGCGCCAGCATGAACTGGCCGACGATTTCCGCCGCGGTCAGGTTGCGGACCATGACCTGCGTGCCGGTGTGACAGAACCTGCAGTTGAGTGTGCAACCGACCTGAGACGAGACACAGACGGCGCCCCGGTCTGATTCCGGGATATGGACGGCCTCCGCCATCTTTCCGTCCGCAAACGACATCAGCCATTTCCGCGTCCCGTCGGTGGAGGTCTGTTCGGTCGCGATTCCGGGGCGTGAGATATCGAACAGCTCCTCAAGCTCGCTCTGCATCCCCTTGGCGATAGTCGTCATTTCGGTGAAATCACGGACGCCATGATGGTAGATCCAGTGCCAGACCTGTTTTACGCGGAAAGCGGGTAAACCAAGTCGATCGAATTCCGTGGCCATATCGGCGCGCGACAATCCAACGAGGTCTATCTTCCCGGTAGCGGAGGCGATTATCTTGGGTTCTGCGAATATTGACATGGCGGCAATATAGGCGCACCCATCACGCGATCAACCATAGTCTTGCAGTTGGCTCTATCGTTCATCAGAAGGCCCAAACATGAACCTGACGCCCGTTATGCAGGGTCTGTTATGGATGACGGCGAGCACGGCGAGCTTTTCGGCGATGATTATCGCCGTCCGATATCTGTCGGACACCATCCCCCCTTTCGAACAGGTATTCCTGCGCAGTGTCATCAGCCTGGCAATCGGCCTTCCGATGGTACTCCGCGTCTGGCGTGAAACAGTTCATACCTTCAGGCCAAACGCCCTTGGCAGGCTATATGGAGCGCGTGCTCTCGGCACATTTATCGGCGTCTCCGCATGGTTTTTTGCCATCGCCGAACTACCGCTTGCCGAAGCCGTGGCCCTGCATTTCACACTGCCGATTTTCGGCCTGATCCTGTCCGCCGTGATCCTGCGCGAGCAGATCACCCAGCCCCGATGGATGGCGGTCGTAATCGGTTTCGTCGGCGTCCTGATCATCCTGCGCCCCGGCGCCGAGGCCATCAACATCATGGCGCTGGTGGTCTTCCTGTCCGCGGCAGGATATGCGAGCGGCGATATTAGCACAAAGCTGCTGTCACGTACCGAACCCGTGCGCCTGATTGTGGTGAACCTCAATATCTACCTGATCGTGTTTTCGGCGATCCCGACCGCAATGAACTGGCACACCCCGCCGGCCAGCGATATTCCGCTGATCCTGGTAATGGGCGTGACGGCGTGGACGGCACATATGTGTCTTGCCCAGGCCATGAAACGGGCAGATGCCAGCGTGATCATCCCGATGGAATTTATCCGCCTGCCGCTGACGGCAGTGGCTGCCTATATCTTTTTTGCGGAGGTTCCAGGTGTCTGGACGATAATCGGCGCCGCTGTGATCTTTATCGGCACCTGGCAATTGGCAAAACGCGAAGGTGGCCACTGAACCCGGGCCGAAGCACTTATTCCGCAGCGACCGTGCCGCCCCGGGCGAAGCTCATCCACCAAACTGCAAGCCCAACGATTAGTACCTGGGGAATGATCGCGATCATGACGGCGTTCCAACCGAACTCGATCTGCAGGTAACCTGCGAAGAAGGACGAAATCGCCGACAGGATATAGGCGATCGTGTCATTCGCACCCTGCACCTTTCCCTTTTCCGCTTCGGTATGACAGGTGACGAGAAGCGCCGTGGACCCGATCAGCATAAAATTCCAGCCCGCCCCGATGAGCACGTTGGTGATGAAATAGTGACTAACCGAGACGCCCATCAACCCGGCGGTGATCCCGCCGAAAAACAGAACAAACCCCAGCATCACAACTTTCTGATACCCGTATCTGATAATCAGCGAACCGGCAATAAAAGACGGCGCGAACATGGCAAACATGTGCCACTGGATCACGAAGGGAACGTCGCTCACCAAGCCTGAATGATGCATCGACAGGGGCGTCGCTGCCATCATGAGGATCATCCCTGCCCAGGCGACCGACGTGCCGGTGGCGGCTACGATGAATGCCGGTTGCTTCATAATCTCCAACAGCGGGCGGCCGGTGGATTGTTTTTCGCCGGACTTTCGAACAGGTGCATCCGGCTCAGGCATCCGAACGAACTGGATCGTGATCGCAAACAGAATCGGCGTCACCGCCAGGACTAGATAGGTCGCCAGAAATTGCGGCGTCAGCAGCATGCCGGTCTTGCCCGCGAGCGTACCCCCCACAAAGGCGGCGATGATACCGCCGCCGATTACGAAGGAAATCGCCTTCGGGCGGAACGAATCCGTCGCCGTTTCAGCCGCCGCAAAGCGGAGATACTGATTAAAAGCGTTGAACGCCCCCATACAGGACGTTCCCGCGATAAAGACCCAGAAATTGCCAAAATCGAGCCCCAGCGCGCATAAAAGACATCCCGCGTAGCCGAATATGGCCCCTATGCTGAAACCGGCGCGCCGGCCATACTTCCGCATTAGCATCGACGCGGGCGTCGCCGCGAGCGCCGTCGCCATCCACATAAACGCATGCGGCAGGGTCGCCAGGGATTTGTCTTCAATGATGGTGAGCGCCGCCAGCGCGGAGACGCTGATGACCACGGTAACCGAAGTCTGCGCATACCCCTGGCACAAAGCCAGCAGCGTCACATTGCGCTTCATATGAGGAACTGTCATTTCCATCGGGCGCACTCTAAAGGAAATTTATTTTAGGCGTAACCAGCCGCCACTATTTAACGCCGCAGGCCTTGCCGATGGCCTTATGCGCGGCGGATATGCCCGACAGAGAATACGTATCCTTGGTCTTCGTGCCGCGGGAAGATTGCCCAGTGACGACCATCCGGGCACCACCGCGCATCGCGGTGGCGAGGTTCCGGTCATCCTTTGTGCTCCGCGCCCAGGCCGTGTCGCCATTGGTAAACAGATCAAACTTTTTTGCGCCGATGGCAACCTGAACAGCGTTGTCTTTTTTGTAGGTATAGCCGGCCGTGAACTGGACCTGATTAAAAGTCTTCTCGCCGGGACGATGCGTGACCAGCAGATAGATGCGGCCTCTTTTCTTGTAATTGCCTTCATCCTTGACCGGTTCGCTGTAGATCCAGCAGATACGCGTCTTGCCCTTGCCTTCGGAATGCGCGGACCAGCCTTTGAAGGCCGCTATCTGTTTGGCGGATGCAGGCACCGTGGAAACGGCAAAGGCCGCTATCAGGGCAATCACGAGATATCTCATCGGCTTCCTCCCACACTGCGCTTTTTCCGGCCGAGCACCGGCGTGCCGAACACATGCTCAGGCAGCGGTTCAGGCTGGGCACCCGCCATCACCGGGCGATCCGCGAACCGGCCCATCGACAGCAAACGATCGTACATCACAATTCCGCCGGTAGTTGCAAGGTTCAGCGAGAACTTCGTCGGTATTTTCACAATATGGTCACAACACGCAATCATGGCATCACTAAGACCGATACGTTCCATCCCAAGAACATAGGCCGCCCGCCGCGGGTGGCGAAAACTCGGCAGGTCGATTGCCGTGTCGTCCAGCTCAATGCCGACCAGCGCGCAGCCGGCAGGTAGACGCATCGACTCCATCGAATCGAATGGGTAGAACGGCACCTGCGCGGTGGTATCGGAGGTATCGGATCCACTCTTGGAGACGTCGTAATTGGCAGCGACGGTAAACACAAAACTCGCGCCGAAGGCATGCGCGGACCTGACCAGGTTACCGACATTCATCGGTTTGCTGACCCCTTCTATTCCGATACCAAAATATCCACGCATGAGGCCGGATTCTACAGCCGGGAATGAATCGCGCAAGGAGAAGGAACAAAGAACCTATGAATGACGATCTGCGCGGCCAATACGAGAATTACCCCTACCCGCCCCGGGATCCCGCGGATGAAGCGGCGCGGCTGATCACGGGGTCGCCGAGTCACATTTCCGAGATCGAGCACCATATCACCGGCGGCATCCGCAATACTGACGTACCCCGGCGGATACTCATCGCCGGCGGCGGCACGGGCGACGCGACGGTCATGCTGGCGGCCCAGCATGGGGCGGCGGGTATCGACGCGGAGATCATTCATCTGGATATTTCGGAAGCATCATCCGCGATTGCCAAAGCACGCATCGACGCGCGCGGCCTGACCAATACGACATTTGTCCACGGCGCAATCGAGACCATTGCAGAGCGCGCCCTCGGCACGTTCGACTACATCGACTGCTGCGGCGTACTTCACCATCTGAAAGACCCCGTGGCCGGGCTCAAAGCGCTCAGAGAAGCGCTGAAACCGATGGGCGGTCTCGGCATGATGGTCTATGCTCCGCTGGGGCGGACCGGCGTCTATCATGCGCAGGCGATGCTACAGATGATTACCGGTGACGCCCCGGACCCGGAACGCATTTCCGCCGCGCGGCAGCTACTTGGGGAGCTGCCCGATTCGAACTGGCTGAAACGCAACCCGCATGTCGGCGATCACATTGACCAGGGCGATTCCGGGATTTACGACCTGCTCCTGCACCGCCGGGACCGTGCCTATTCCGTGCCCGAACTGGCCGGACTGATCCAGCAGGGCGGCATGAGACCGGTGAACTTCGTCGACCCCGCCCGGTATGAGCCGAGCGTCTATCTGTCATCGGCGGAGCTAGTGAAACGCACAAGCGGCCTCAACTGGGTTCAGCGATGTGCCTTCGCCGAGCTCTTGGCGGGCAATATGAAAACCCACATCCTGTATGCCGTACGGGACGACAACCGGACCAACACCCTCGCCATTCCCGACACCGCCGATACGATACCGGTCATGCGGGACGGTGACGGCCCGGCGCTGGGGGCACAGATCAAACTCGGCATGTCGCTGAAGGTCGATATGGAGGGGGTGAAGCTATCCCTGCCGCTCCCCGCTCTTGCAGCCCCCATCCTGTTGCTGATCGACGGCAAACGGTCGCTCGCGCAGATTCACGCCGGGCTGAAATCCACGCAAAAACCGGCACCCGGCTGGGACACGTTCAAAGGACAATTCGACCAGCTTTTCAGTTCATTCTACGGCCTGAGCCGAATGTTTCTGACAAAACCGTCCTGACAAACAGCCCGGAAAAACAGACGGTCTAACGGTCTAGTTGACGTTCGCCGCTTCGCCCAGCGTGGGACCGATCTCCTGATTCAGTACGAGATCGGCAATCCCGTCAAGGTCCGTCGGATCCCGGTTCAGGATCACGAGCTTTGCCCCGTTTTTCTTGGCCATAGCGGGGAAACCGGCCGCCGGGTAGACCACTAGCGATGAGCCGATGGCAAGGAACAGATCGCCTGCAAGCGTTTCCTCCTGCGCCCGCCCCATCGGCCCCTGGGGCATGGCCTGACCGAACGATATCGTCGCCGTTTTGACAATACCGGCGCAGAACTGGCATTGAGGTAGCGTGCCCGTTTCCTGAAACGCCGCCTTGATCGGTTCGAGCTCAAAGCGGCTCGAACAGGTCAGGCAGGTGGCATAGGTCGCATTACCGTGCAGTTCGATCATATGCGCATCGGGAACGCCTGATTCCTGGTGCAGCCCATCGATATTCTGGGTAATCACCGCGCTGACCTTGCCGGTCCGCACGAGCTTCGCGACCGCCCTGTGGCCGCGGTTGGGTTCCGCACCGATCATATCCTTGTCGATCTCGAACTTGCGCCGCCAGGCTTCGCGCCGTGCATCCGCCGAGCTGACATACTCATCAAAATAAATCGGCTTTGTCTGCGACCAGATCCCGGTCGGGCTACGAAAGTCGGGAATACCCGATTCGGTCGAAATGCCCGCCCCGGTGAACACGACAACCCGTTGGGCGTCGTCGATCAGCCGGGCGAGCGTCTGGATGTATTCCGTCATGCCTCCAGTTTACACCACAGCTTGCTCCGCCGCGACCGGCTCCCGCGGGAGCTTACGCCGCCGCGACCGGCTCCGAACGGGCCACACGACGCGCCTTGCGGCCTTCGACGATACCGACGGTAATCGACATCATCGGCGGCACGATCGCCATCGTCAGGACCGCCGACAGCGACAACCCGCCCAATACGACAGCGCCCAGCCCGCGATACAGCTCCGAACCCGCCCCGGGGAAAGCGACCAGCGGCAGCATCCCGAAGACCGATGTCAGCGTCGACATGAAGATAGGGCGAATTCGGTTACGGGTCGCAGTCTCGATGGCGTTATTCACGTCCAGTCCGTCTTCGCGGATATGGAACAGGGTCTGATGCACCAGCAGGATCGCGTTATTGACCACTATCCCGATCAATATGACAAAGCCGAGCATGGTCAACATATCGAGAGACTGGGGCACAAATGTATTAAGTAATGCCAGACCGCCGAGACCGCCCGCCGCCGCCACCGGCACTGTCAGCATCACAATCCAAGGATAGAGGAAACTTTCGAACAGCACCGCCATCACCAGGAAGACGATCACAAGTGCCAGCAACAGATCGAGCTGCATGTGATCCCAGGTTTCCTTCAGCTTGTCAGCACTACCGCCTAGCCGGAACCGGACCCCTTCAGGCAGACCCCGTGCCCGGATCGGTCCGAGAACTTTTTCTTCAAGAAGTTCGGCGGCAGCTTCGAGCGGCAGCGCGTCATTCGGACTGACACTGACCGTCATAGTGCGCGACCGGTCGATGCGCTGAATCTCTGTCGGGCCAGTGGTTTCCCGGATGTCAGCAAGATTGCCGACCGGCACGATCCGGCCATCCGATGTTACAACCGGAAGGGAGCGGATAGCCTGGGTCGATTCCTGCTCCGGATCAGGTCCCTTGAGGGTCAGATCAATCCGTTTTCCGTCGACCGTAACCTCGGCGACGCGGATACCATCATTGAACGCGTCAATGGATTCGCCAAGCTCACGTGCGGATAGTCCATTGTCGGAAAGACGAACGCGATCCGGAGTAATACGAACTTCGGGCTCTCCAAGCGTGAGGGCAGGCTTGGGCCGCACCCTGTTGCCTTCGCTTGGCGGCAGGACTGCGCGCGCCGCAAAGAAGACCTCTCGGCCGACGCCATAAATCGTCTCAAGATCGGGACCCGATATTTCAATATCTATGGCCCGTCCCGACCCGATGGATCGTCCGAACAGGGACGGCTGGAACATAAATGCAAACACACCTGGTTCCGCCCGGGCCGGTCCTTCGATAAGCGCTTCCAGTTCACCCGCCTTCTGCGGGTCGACATGGGTCGCCGCCATGAACATACTGCCCAGCCGGGCTACATAGAAAAAACGGTCGATCTTCTGGTCTTCAGGCTTGTTGATCTCGGCATAGGCGCCGCGCGACCAATATTTTTTCGTTTTATCCGCGACGCTCCGCGCGATGCCTTCATTGGTATCGAGATTGTAGCCCGCGGGCGGCAGGACAATACCGAAGACCAGGTTGCGGTTGCCTTTTGGTAGGTAGTCCAGCTTCGGCATAATCAGGATGGAAATCGTTCCGGCGACCACAACAATCAGCGTGACAACCGCAACAGCCATCGTCTTGTACTGCACGACAAACCGCGCATAGCGGGACCAGAAATTCGTAAAGCCGCGGGCGAAATCGTCCACCAGCGGAATGCGCATGCCGCCCATTTCCGTTTTCACACCCCCCAGAAGCCCGTTTGCCAGCGCGGGGATCAGTGTGACGGCAACCAGCAAAGACAGCATGACCGATACCGAGATCGCGACCGCGATATCGCGGAACAACTGCCCGACTTCAAGATCCATGATCAGAATCGGGATAAACACCATTACCGTCGTCAGCGCGGAAACGAGGACGGCGGGCCAGACCTGCTGCGCGCCGTAATATGCCGCTTCCGTGCGGGAGCGGCCTTCTTGGCGCAGGCGGAAGATGTTTTCGAGCACAACAATGGCAGCATCGACCACCATGCCGACGGCGAACGCGATCCCTGCAAGGCTGATCACGTTGAGCGAGCGGCCAAGGACCGCCATCGCAACGAATGAGCCCACCACCGAGACCGGAATCGCCATCGCCACAACGGCCGTCGGCCGCCAGGATCGCAGGAAAATCATGAGGACGATAATCGCGAGAATGCCGCCGTAAATGATATTGGTGCGCACCAGGTCGATCGACGAATTGATGTAATCTGTCTCGTCGTAAACCTGTTCGATCAACAGCCCCTGGCGCTTCACGGGTCCGTCGGCGAGGCCTTTTATAATCTCCCGCACATCCGCCATCGTCTTGATAACGTTGGCGCCCTGTTCCCGCGTAATATTGAAGGCAAGTGCAGGCTGGTTAAGTATCCGCAGGCGCGCCTGCGCTTTCTTGTAACCGATGGACACATCGGCGATATCACGCACAACAACGCGCCCGACGCCACGATCACCGCCGTCGCCGTCGCTCCGCAGAACCACGTCTTCAACAAGCTGCGTTGTGTTCAGATCACCTTCGGTGCGGACGACATAGCGCCGCTTGCCCTCTTCGACATCACCGCCCGTGATTGACGCATTTGCTGCCCGAAGGCGCCGTAATACCTCGCTGACGGTCATCCCGTAGCGCGCCAGTTTTTCCGGCGTGATCGTAATCGACATCTCGCGTTCGGTTTCGCCGAAGATATTGACGCCGGCGACGCCTTCGACCCGCTCTATCCGCTCCTGGACGACATCCGCAAGGAAATCACCATTAGTGATCATGTCACGGGTATTGCCTTCCTGGCGCGTAATGATGAACCAGGCAATGGCATTGTCTTCGGTGCCTGACGTGGACAATACAGGCTCGTCCGCTTCCTCCGGATATCCCGACACCCGGTCGAGCCGGTTGGCAACAAGAAGCAGTGCGCGGTCGAAGTTGATTTCCGGACCGAATTCGAGCGTCACCTCGCCGCGGTTGCGCTGAGCTTTCGACGTCATTTTCTTGACGCCTTCGAGACCTTTCAGTTCGTCTTCCTGCGGGTTGATAACTTCACGCTCAACCTCCTGCGGGGCAGCACCCGGCCAGGTCGTTTTGACGATAATAATCGGCTGGCGCACGTCGGGCGCCATCTGAATCGGGATACGTTGCAGGGCGACATAGCCGAACAAAATGATCATCATGACCATGGCGACAATCGCAATGGGCCGTTCGATTGAAAGCCGGATTAAGTTCATCGGCCTGCTCCGTTCCTTTGACGAGTGGCGCGCGCGCCACCTGATTGGTCGACGTTTAGTTGGTCTGTGTCTGCTCGCCATTGGCGCGCGGCGAACCACCGGTCAGAATGCGTATCGCCGCACCCGGCGGCAGGGTTTCGTTGCCGTGGGTCACGACCACGTCGCCTGCTTTGAGCCCCTTTTGGACGATGTAGCGATTACCGACCGCGACACCGAGCGTCACCTGGCGTGGGAAAGCCTTGCCGTTGCGGATAATACTGACGACGCGGTTCGGGCCACGATGGACGATGGCGTCCTTGTGCACCGTCACGACGTCTTGGATTTTGCCGATAGGCACCAGAACCGTCACACTTTGATTGATCGCGAAGCGCGATGATTTTTCACCGAATTTCGGCGTAAACCGGACCGGACGCGTGCGGGTGCGGGCATTTTCGCTCGGAATAACAGAGCGAACCGTTGCCCGGTGCTCGGTGCCGTCATCCAGCTCAAAGCGCACGACCCTGCCGGTTGTCAGGCCAGCAATGCGGTCGGACGGCACTTCCGCTTCGACTTCGATCTCGGTGTCGCTGATCAGCGTGACCACGGGGTTCCCGACATTTACATAAGAGCCGATTTCCGTGTTCTTTTCGCTGACAACGCCATCATAGGGTGCGCGGATGCTGCCGTTATACAAATCGATCGCGACCTGGTCGAGTTCCGCCTGTGCTTCTTTCATCTGCGAGCGACGTTCATTCACTGTCGCACGACGCGCATCAACGTCACGCTGAAGATCTTCATATCGGGCACCCGAAAAGGCCGACGATTTCTTCAGGTTCGACATCCGCCGAAGTTCCTGCGTGGTCTTCGACGCTTCCGCCTGCGCCGTCTGAACCATGGCGCGCCGGGTCGACAACGCCGCCGCATATTTGTCGCGCTGGGCGGTCAGGCGCTTAATCGCCAGCACCGCAAGAACATCGCCTTTTTTGACGCGATCGCCGACGTTTGCGTTCATTTCGACGACGGCACCGTTAATCCTGGCCGCCACGTTGCCGGTGCGCTGGGCAACCAGCCGACCAATCACCGGGTAGGTCTGGGATTTGGGCTCAACGATGACGGCATCAACACGAACGGCACGCGGCCGCCGACCGCCAGCTTTCTTGCCGCTGGCTTTTTTACCATCTGTCGCCGTTGGTTTGGCCTGCGCTTTTGGCGCCGTACCGCGGGCGGATTTCGCAGCGACCGGTTTCGGGCATTCTTCACCGGTGAAGAAACCTTTGATCTCGCCGCCGTCCAGCGTGCCCGATTTGTCGCAATCCATATCATTAAAATTCGACTGCAGCGGACCTCCCGCCTCGTTGCGGTCGATCACACCATTTTTGTTCTTATCGGCGGCCTTGCCGCGATCCGATAGCGGCGGCACGGGTTTTTTAGCCATAACCGGCGCAGCGACCGGTGCGGCAGCGGCGGGTTTGGGGCATTCCACGCCGGTAAAGAAACCGCTGATCTCGGCGCCGTCGAGCGTGCCGGATTTATTGCAGTCCATCTCGGCGAAATTCGACTTCAGCGGACCTCCCGCCTCATTGCGGTCAATAACACCGTTCTTGTTCTTGTCGGCCGCCTTGGCACGACCAGACAGCTCCGTTCCCTGTGCATAGGCAGTGGAAACGGCAAATCCTGCCGTCAGAGCTATTCCAAAATACAACAGACCAGCCCTGAACAGGCCAGTAGAGAAAGCACCAGACATTCTTAAAAAGGCCTCCAAGATAGGCTTAAAGCCGCGCGTTCATCGCGTTCCCTGCGAAATCAATCCGTCGAGAAAATGCTATCGTTCTGGATACGGGTCAAAGTAAATTTTAGACCTCGTAGAATTTTATTGTTTAGCCCGAAAGCTGATCGAACGCCTCGAGCGCCTGGGCACCGTAAACGGCGGCGGGGCCGCCCCCCATCTCGATCGCGACTGCCGCCGTTTCGGCCACTTCTTCACGCGTCGCACCCTTTTTGATAGCCGCACGTGTGTGAAAATTGATGCAGCCCTCACAATGGACGGCAATTCCAACAGCCAGCGCCATCAGTTCCTTGGTCTTGGCATCCAGCGCCCCTTCCTTGCCGGCGGTTTCCATCAACCCCCGGAATGCCCGCATCGTATCGGGTGCCGCCTTGAAGAGCTTTGCTGCCCGGGCGTCAACTTCCTTGGCGAATTCCTTGTGATCGCTGACCATTTTAATGCTCCTGAGAAATATAAGTATCGCCCGCGTACCGGCGAGAGTTGTCGAAGACTATCAGGTTGATCCGCCTGCCGGAACGGTCGTTCTGCCCGGCTTGCGCCGCCGCGTCACCCAGGACAAAAGCGCGGGCGACCATCGTTTCAACAAGACATTCCGCCGGGCGACGCCGTCTGCAATCAGAACTTCGCGTTTTCGTCCATGGATCGCATTCAGCACCCGCCGGGCGCAGTCTTCGGGCGATATACCGCTTTCCAGAAACGGATCCATCCTGTTGTACAGCGAGCCATCGCCGCGCAGCGCATTGATCGACACATTGGTGCGCACAGCCCCCGGTACAATCAGCGTCACGTCGATACCGGCCTCGGCAACCTCTTCGCGAAGGGAATCGAAGAAACCGTGGGCTGCGTGTTTCGCCGCATTGTAGCCCGACCGCATCGGGGAGCCGTACTTGCCGGCAACGCTGGTCGTGCACACGATCTGCCCCTCGCCGCGCGCCAGCATCGAGGGCAGTACGGCCTTTGTCAGCATCAGTGGTCCGAAAAAGTTGACGTCCATCATCGTCCGATAGACCGACAGGTCTGCATCGGCCACGCGGGCGCGCTGGGTAATTCCTGCGTTGTTGAACAGAATATCGACCCGTCCGAAGTGGTCTAGGACGGTTTGTGCTGCCGCCGAAACCCCGGCCTCTTCGGTGACGTCGAACGGCAGTGCCATTCTCTCGCCATCACCGGAAAGCGTATCCGCAACCGCCTGTAATTCATCCGGTGCACGCGACGACAAAACGAGCGTCGCGCCCTCGGCATCGAGCTGGCGCACGACCGCCTCGCCAATACCCGAAGAAGCACCGGTCACCCAGACGACCTTGTCTTCAAAACGCCTCGACATCTATCCCTCCCCCGCGGTAGGTCGTTTAATGGCCCGCCAATGATCCAATCCGTAAAAACTACTTTCGCCCGGCTGTCGCCTTCTGCGCAAGGCGCCATCTGGATGACGCTCAGCGCCGTGTTTTTCGCCGGCCAGGCCGGGATCGTGCGCTACCTGTCCAGAGATCTACACTTTATCGAGATCTCGTTTTTCCGCGCCGTATTCGGCATCGTCATCATGCTGCCCTGGCTGATGCGGTCGGGCGTCGGCGTATTGCGGACATCGCACACGAAATTTTATGTCACCCGCGGGTTTCTGAGTACGATCGCCATGTATGGCTGGTTCGGCAGCCTGGCACTCATCCCGATCGGGGATGCGACTGCGATCTCGTTCACTTTTCCGCTGTTTATTGCGCTTGCCGGCGTGTTGCTGCTCAAAGAGCCGGCGCATGCCACCAGATGGATCGCGCTGGCCATCGGGTTCGCCGGGACACTGATCGTCGTTCGCCCCGGTTTTCAGGAAGTGAATATCGGCGTCTTCATGGTGGTGGGCGGCGGCGTGTGCATCGCTTTTTCCGCCATGATCCTGAAGGTCATGCTGCGCACTGATACGCCGGACAAAGCGGCGATCTATCAGTCAATCTACATGCTGCCCTTTGCCTTCATCGCCGTGCTGTTCGTCTGGGAATGGCCGACCGCAGAACAATGGTTCTGGGGTTTCATGCTCGGCGCCGGGTCGACCACAGCTCAACGCCTGTATTCCCGCGCCTTTGCGACCGGCGATGTCGGGTCCATCGCGCCGTTCGATTTCACCCGCCTGCCCTTCGCCATTGCCATCGGCTTTGTCGTTTTCTCGGAACTGCCGGATATCTGGACCATTGCCGGCGGCGTGGTGATCTTCTGTTCGTCGATCTTCGCCGGACGCACCGAATCGCGCCGTGACCGGAAAAAAGCGTCGTGAGCACGGGCACGACCACCGGTGCCGTCGCCACCTGGTTCGCCGGGCTTTCAGGCCCGGTCCAGGGCACGATCTGGATACTGATCGCCGCCGTCTGCCTTACCGCCATGGCAGCCACGATCCGGCACCTTTCGGCGGATGTGCACACCTTCATCATCGCGTTTTTTCGCATCGGGCTCGGTTTTGTCTTTATGGCCCCGTGGCTGATCCGCTCACGCCTGCAGGGTTTGAAAACCACCAAGACCTCCTCGTTTCTGGCCCGAGCGCTCGCCACGACCATCGGATCGCTCGGTTTTTTCTATGCGCTCGGCGAGATCCCGCTAGCCGATGCCGTGGCAATCATGTTCACGCGCCCGCTCTACGGCACGGTTTTCGCCATTGTCTTTCTCGGCGAGATTGTCGGCCAACGGCGCTGGACGGCGCTGGGGATCGGCTTTCTCGGCGTCCTCGTGATGGTCCGGCCCGGCTTCGAGGCGCTCAGTCTCGGTCTTGCAGCCGTATTTGTCGCCTCCATCGCGGGCGCCGCGGCGGCGATCCTTATCCGCTATCTGTCACGCACGGAATCTCCCGACACCATCACCATGTACATGGTGCTGTTCACAACCCCGATGATGCTGGTCCTGGCGCTGTTCGTGTGGGAGACGCCGACCTGGGAGCAGATCGGCTGGCTGTCATTCACAGGGCTGGTCGGCACGCTCGGACAACGCGCAATGTCGCGCGGATACGCGGCGGCTGACGCATCGATCATTCTGCCGATGGATTTTTCGCGGCTCATCATCGCCGCCCTGTTCGGCTATGTGCTGTTTTCGGAGATACCGTCGATCTACACCGCGATGGGCGGCGCACTGATCTTCGCCTCAACCGTCTATATCGCCCAGCGCGAGGCACGGAAAGCGCGCGAACGGGCAGCCACTGCAGCATCCACCACTTCGGTGCCGGAATAGCATGACCGTCGCTACCCTGACCGCACGTTTCGCTGCCCTGCCCGGCCCGGTCCGGTCCGGGGTCTGGATGTCGATCTCCGCGGTCGCATATGTGATTTCAATCGCGATCGGGCGCTACATGGCGCCCAGCATCGAAGTGTTCCAGATCGCGTTTCTGCGCAACGCCTTCGCAATCCTGTTCATGATGCCCTGGCTGATGAAGGTCGGACTGGGCGCGATGCGCACCAGGCAGATCGGCAAACATGTCATCCGCGGTTTCATGTCGTCGACCAATGTTACCCTGCTATTTGCCGCCGTCGCGCTGATCCCGATTGCCGATATGTCGGCGATCAATTTTCTGCAGCCGGTGATCGGAGCCGCCATCGCCGGGTTCGTTCTGGGTGAAGTGGCCGGGCGCAAACGCTGGTTGGCGATTTCCATGGGCTTCGTCGGCGCCGTCCTCGTCGTCCGGCCGGGCTTTGCTGAATTCAATCTGGGCATGGCCTACGCGCTGGGCTCGGCGGTCGCCGGCGCATTCGTGTCTATTATGATCAAGACGCTGGTCCGCACCGATCCGCCGGATACCATTGCCGCCTGGCTGTTCGTCACGCAGACACTGATCCTGCTGATCCCGACCCTGATCGTCTGGCGCACGCCGAGCCTCGAGGAATGGGGGATATTCGTCTTTATCGGCGCGACGAGCGTGATCCTGCAGCGTACCTATAACCGGGGTATTCAGGCCGCAGATATTTCCATCGCCATGCCGTTCAATTTTACCCGCCTGATATGGGCGGCACTTCTTGGTTGGCTGGTTTTTGCTGAATTTCCAGACGTCTGGACGTGGATCGGCGGAACGATCATCTTTATCTCCGCGGTCTGGTTGACGCGCCAGGGCCGCAAGAAATAGGAAACGGGTCGCATGAGCGGATATATCGAAAAATTCCATGCTCTGCCGCCGAATATCCGCGGCGCGCTGTTCGTGATCATGGGTACGGCGTTCTTCGTGCTGACGGATATCGTCGTGAAGCTTACCGGCGACCGCATCCATCCGGCGCAGATGTCGATCTTTCGCTACGGCATCGGTTTTATCCTGCTCGCCCCGCTATTTATACGGACGGGTCGCGTCAAACTCCGCACCAAGCGGCTGAAACTGCATTTTATCCGCGCGGTGCTGGCAACATTGGGACAGGCTGGTATTTTCTATACGGTCATTCATCTGCAGCTCGCGGATGCGACGGCCATGACCTTCACGCGCCCCCTTTTCCTGACGATCCTGGCAATCTTTATTCTGAAAGAAGTCGTCGGACTTCACCGCTGGTGCGCGACGCTCATCGGGTTTGCCGGCGTGATCGTGATGATGCGGCCGTTCGGTGGCGAGGTCGATATCGCCTGGGGAGTGGCACTTGTCACCGCGCTGCTGTTTTCCTCCGGGCTTATCATCATCCGCATTCTTGGCCGCGACGATCCGCCGGGCACCATCCTGTTCTGGTACCACATATTCGGCGTAATCATCTTCGCCGCACCGGCGGCCTATGTCTGGGTCGACCCGACACCGCATGAATGGGTGCTGCTTTGCCTGATCGCGACCTTCACGGCCATCGGCATGAATTTTTTCGTGCGCGGGTTTTCGGTCGGCGAATCCAGTCTGATGGGCACGATGGAATATATCCGCCTCGTGTTCGCGGCCCTTGCCGGGTATTTTATCTTCACCGAGGTGCCCGATATCTGGACGTGGGTCGGGGCCGGGATCATCGTCTCCGCGACGCTCTACATCACACGGCATGAAGCGAAAAAGGAGAGGGCCTGAGCGGGCCGACTACTTCGCCGAAACGGCCTTTCGCCCCGCGATCCGGTCGATGAATTTCGCCAGCGCGACATCACGCGCCGATATTCCGCCGGCGTCATGCGTGGTCAGCGTGATCGATACGTTGTTATAGATATTCGACCATTCGGGATGGTGATCCATCTGATCCGCCTTGATCGCAACCCGCGTCATGAAGCCGAAAGCCTCGTTGAAATCAGAAAACCTGTAATCCCTGGAGAGCGCATCACGCCCCCGGACTTTTTTCCAGCCTTTGAGCGCCGCCAGTGCTTTGGTGCGGGCGGCACCGGTGAGTTTATCGACCATGAAACCTCCTGTTTAAGACCGATGTAACGTGATGCGCCTTGGCCGGACGATCAAGGGCGGGTAATCATGACGCCATGAGCAGAGAATTTACCACCGCCCCGTCGCTTGACGACATCGAGGCCATTGCACGGACGGCGTTCGATACCCTGCCCGACACCTTCCGGATGCTGACGACAGGCATTGTGTTTCGCGTCGATGACTTTCCGGACCCGGAGACGGTGATGGAAATAGGCCTGCAAAGCCCGTTCGACCTGATGGGACTGTATAGCGGTGTGCCGGTTGGCGAAAAGGATGCGGGCGCGGCACACGTGGTGGACATGATCTTCCTGTATCGCCGCCCGCTGCTCGATTACTGGTGCGAGACCGAGGAAGACCTGTCGCAGCTGGTCCGCCATGTGTTGATTCACGAAATCGGCCACCATTTCGGCCTGTCGGACGACGACATGGAACGGCTGGTAGCCAATGCGGGCGATTAATCTCCCGGCCGCAGCGTCTTGAGCTGTTTCTCGAGGAACCCTCTTTCCGCTGCATTCGTCGTCAGTTCCAGCGCCGCGCGATAGGCCCTCTGCTCTGCTCTGCTCTGCTCTGCTCTGCTCTGCTCTGCTCTGCTCTGCTCTGCTCTGCTCTGCGCTGGCCCGTCCCGGCCAAGCCGCCTCAGAAAATCCGCCCTTGCCGCCAACAAAGGCTGATAGCCTGCAAGTGCTTCCGCGACAGAGTCCAGTATCTGCAATGCCTCTTCCACGGAACCGCAATGCGATACGGTAACCGCTCGGTTCAGGGTCACGACAGGGGACGGCGTCATTTGTTCGAGCGCGGCGTAGAGTCCCGCGATCTGGGGCCAGTCGGTTTCGGCGAACGTGGCGGCTTCCGCATGCAAGGCGCTCATGGCAGCCTGCACCTGATAGGGCCCGGGCCGGTTCCGCCCGAGCGACGCACGAAGCAGATGGGTCCCTTCCACAATCCTGGATTCGTTCCAGAGCCGGCGATCCTGCGCATCCAGGGCGATCATTTCGCCTTCGGTGCTGTGACAGGCGGTGCGGCGGGAATCGTGCAACAGCATCAGGGCCAGCAGGCCGCCCACTTCGGCCTCCGGCGCCAGTCGCACAAGCAGTCGACCAAGGCGGATAGCTTCCTCGCACAGATCCGCCCTGACGGGACTATCCCCGTCCGTCGCCGCGTAGCCTTCATTGAAGATCAGATAGACGGTCGCCAGAACGGCGTGCAGGCGTTCCGCCAGCTGCGGTGCCTAGGGGACCTTATAAGGGATCCCGGCTTTGCTGATCTTGCCCTTTGCCCGGACCAGCCGTTGGGCCATCGCCGGTTCCGGCACCAGAAACGCCCGCGCAATTTCACGCGTCGACAGGCCGCACAGGGTCCGCAGCGTGAGTGCTACCTGTGCCGCCTGATTGAGCGCTGGATTACAGTAGGTAAAAATCAGCCGGAGGCGTTCATCGGGAATTTCCTGGTCGGCTTCTGGTTCGGCCACGGATTACTCCAGCTCGTCGACGATCGCCTAAACATTCTGGGGTGCGTCGCGCACGGCATTGCGGCGCAGCCGGTCGATTGCCTTTCGCCGCGCTGCCGTGAGTAACCAGGCGGCCCTGTTAACGGGCAACCCGTCCCGACGCCACGCGGTCAGCGCGGCGGAGACCGCATCCTGCAGCGCGTCTTCTGCAAGATCGAAATCCCGCAGCTGCGCGATCAGCGCAGACAGCACCCGGCCGGCATCTTCACGGAAGATACCGGTCAGATATGTATCGACAGAATGCTCTGTGATCGGCTCAGAGGTCATATGTCATGATGGGACGGACTCGATCGTTCCG
Organism: Alphaproteobacteria bacterium UBA830; assembly: GCA_905181725.1. Taxonomy (GTDB): domain Bacteria; phylum Pseudomonadota; class Alphaproteobacteria; order MPNO01; family UBA830; genus CAXBCP01. Next base: position 28,989 of record CAJIYX010000052.1, on the reverse strand, counting down.
GTCTGCGCGGTCGGGATCTTGGCCGCCCATTCGACCGCTTGGTCGAGATTTTCGCATTCCATCAGATAGTAGCCGCCGAGTTGTTCCTTGGTTTCGGCGAGGGGGCCGTCGGTTACCTCCGTCTTGCCGGCGCGAACGCGTACGCTGGTCGATGTTGCCACCGCTTGAAGCGCGTCGCCGGCGACAAAACTGCCGGACGCGACAAGTTCCTGATTGAAGGCGCCATAGGCCTACATCATCGGCCCCATATCCACCGGGATGGCCTCATCTTTATAAATCAGGGCGATATACTGCATTTTCGATCTCCATCGTCATGTAAAAACAAATGAGAGCCGCGCTCTCACCATGATGACGCATGAGTCAGCCGAAGATCGAGACGGCCTTCCCAGAATTCCCGGTATTGTTCGGTCCAGTCATGGACCTGTTGAAGGGCGGCCGGCTGGGCGCGGTAGTACCGGGTACTTGCCGCACGCCTCGCGGGAAACTAGGCCTGCTTGGAGCAGGACCTTCAGATGCTGGGAGACGGCGGCGAGGGAGATATCGAAATGCGCGCCGAGTTCCTGCACGGGCCGGGGACCTTCCAGCAACAGATCAAGGAGCGTGCGCCGGTTCGGATCGGCGACGGCCTGAAAAATGTCGGGCTCGAAAACATCGGGGGTGATTGCTGTTGTGTTCATATATTTAAGTTTTTACTTAAATGATAAATTTACAACCCCTGTTCGCAGGTATGTCGGAACGCAAGCTGTCAGGAGGCGTTCCGGCGCTCCCGGATCACGGTGTAATAGGCACTGCCCGCGATGATGGCCGCACCCGGCCACACCCAGACCGACGGCACCTGCGACAGAATCAGAAACGCGAGCCCCGCGGCAAACGGCATCTGCAGATAATGCGCCGGCAGCACAACACTGGTATCCGCCGCGCGAAACGCCCGCGCCATGGAATATTGCGATAGCATCGTCAGCAGACCGAGCAGAACGATCAGCGGTATGTGGTTCCAGCCCGGGGTCGTCCAGTGAACGGCCGCCGGTATCGCGGAGATCGGGATGATCAATGCGTACATCCAGAACGCAACGGCATCGGGATGATCCGTCGCCGTCAGCGCCTTGGTGCCCGCATTGGACATACCGTAGCCGAAGGCTGCCAACAGCCCGGCAAAGCTGGCAAAAGTGATTTCGGTAAATCCGGGCCGGATGATGAGCAATGCGCCTGCGATCCCGGCAAGCAGGGCCATCCAGCGATGAAAGCCGACTTTTTCTTTCAGAAATACGGCGGCAAACAAAACAGTGAACAGAGGCGACGCCAGGAGCAGCGATGTTACATCGGCGATCTGCACATGGACGACGCCATAGACCGTGCACATCATGGCAGCGTAGGTCACGGCAGACCGGACGCTATAGAGCTTCCAGCGCGTCACCCGCATCGCGCGTGGCCGGGTCGCCAGTATCCACGGGCCGAGAAACAGACATGCGACGACGGAGCGCAGAAACGTCAGTTCGTAAATACCGATATCGTCCGACAGCAGGCGCAGTGCAACGTAACTTGCCGCATAACAGGCGGCCGTCCCGGTCATCCACATTAACCCGACAAGCGCGCCCGCTGCGGGTGCGCGATCCTGTGCACTCATGCGCCACCTTCCTGCGCCACGGCCGCTTCTGCGGCAAGACGACGCCGCCTGCTTTCGCTCCAGACCGAATAGTAGCTTCCGCCAATTATTAATATCGCACCAGGAATCAACCAGATATCCGGCACCTGTCCGAACAGAAAGAACCCGAACAACGCCGCAATCGGCAGCTGAAGATAGAAACTCGGCATAACCACTGCGGCTTCGGCAAGCGCCAGAGACCGCGTCATGAATATCTGCGAATACAGGCTGAGTATCGCGAAAACCACGATCAGCAGCCAAAGCGATGGCGATGGGGTCGTCCAGTGATATACGCCGGGGCCGAATGCCAGCGGTAGGTTGAGCGCGAACATGTAAAAAACAACGGCGTTCGAATCCTCAGTCTTGGCCAGCACGCGGGTCACCGCCATTGCACCCCCATAAACGATGGTCGCATACAGCATGGAAAGCGTTGCAAGCCCGACCTCGGTAAAGCCCGGGCGGATAACCACGAACGCGCCGGCCAGGCCGAGAAACAGCGCCACCAGTCGTGCGCCGTTGAGTTGCTCGCGCATCCAGAAGGCCAATATCAGGGCAGCAAACACGGGCATCAGGAATGATAGCGCCGTCGCGTCTGCAAGGGCCATTTCGGCGAGGGCGTAGAACCAGCAGAGATTACCTGTGTACACCGCCAACGCGCGCACGCCATAGAGCTTCCAGCGCGATGTCCGCAAGACGCGAATCCCGGACCGGAAAACCCAGGGCAGCATCACTGCCGTCCCGATGCCGGTCCGGAAGAGCACGAGCTGATACACCGAGAACGACTCGGTCAGTTCCCGGATCGTGGCATAGGTCAGGGCATAGGATATCGCCGACATCACCATCAGGATTACGGCGCGGTTGGCGGGCGGCAGGGCGGTATAGGCAGCGGGTAGCTTCACGCGATCAGCGCTTTCACCTTGCGGCGCAGCTCAGGCAGAATTTCTTCATCGAACCACGGGTTCTTTTTCTGCCATCCCGTTGTCCGCCAGCTTGGATGCGGCGTCACCAGAACATCGGGGCCGTAGTCGCGCCACGACCTCACCGTTTCGGTCATCGTCTTTTTGCGATTTTTCCCGAGGTAATAGGCCTGGGCGTAGCTGCCCACCAGCAGGGTCAGATCAACGTTTTTCAGCGCATTGAGCACGGGCGCATGCCAGAGCGGAGCGCATTCCTTGCGCGGCGGATAATCACCGCCGTTTGCCATCGTCCCCGGATAACAAAATCCAACCGGAATAATCGCGAACCGGTCTTCGTCATAAAAAGTCTCGTCATCGACCTCAAGCCAGCCACGCAGGCGTTTGCCGCTGGGGTCATCCCACGGAACCCCGCTGCGGTGGACCCGCACGCCCGGCGCCTGACCGATGATACACACGCGCGCCGATGCCGTGCCCCGCACCACAGGCCGCGGCCCCATGGGCAAATCCGCCGCGCAATGGGTACAGGCGCGGATATCGCGAAAAATCGTTTCGATCGTATCTGTCATCGCAAGCCGGCCGGCTGGAACTTTCGGGGCTGGAACTTTCGGGGCTGGAAACGTGTAGTATACGCCCTATCAACCAATCGAGGCTATCGCGTGTTGCCCAACCAGATTCGGATCCTGTTCGTCTGCACCGGGAATATCTGCCGGTCCCCCACCGCCGAAGGCGTTTTTCTGCATCTGGTCCAATCGCAAAAACTGGATGACCGCATCAGCGTAGATTCGGCCGGGACGGGCTCCTGGCACGCGGGCGAAGCGCCGGACGGGCGATCCCAGAAAACCGCTTTATCCCGCGGCATCGATATCAGCGGCCAGCAGGCGCGCTCGGTGCGCGGAGACGATTTTCGCGATTTCGACCTGATCGTCGCGATGGATTCAAGCCATCTTCACAGCCTGCGTGCCAGCTGTCCCACCGCCCATCTCGACCGTCTGCGCCTGTTGATGGATTACGCGCCCGAAACCGGCATTACGGACGTGCCGGATCCCTATTACGGGGCGGGCGACGGCTTCGCGCGGGTATTCGACATGATCGAGGCCGCTGCCCAGGGGCTGCTCCGCGACGTCGAAGCGAACCACCTGAAATAGGAATTCAGCGCAAAATTGTCCTACTCATAGGAACATCGCACGAATAATCGCTCCTTTTTCGCGCCGTTAGGCAAATAACGGAAATATCTTTTTTATTTATGCACATTGACGCTTGTGCCCCCAGGGGCCATGTCGAAGGTATGTGAATTGGGACGAGGCGGTTTTATGGCGGTATTCGGGCGGATCGGCGAAGACATCCGCATCATCATGGAGAAAGACCCGGCGGCGCGGTCCCGTGCTGAAGTGTTTTTCTGCTATCCGGGGTTTCACGCGCTGCTGTTTCACCGCGCGGCGCATATGGCCTGGACATCGGGCCTGAAATTCGTCGGGCGGTTTGCATCCCAGCTTGGGCGCATGTTCACCGGGATCGAAATTCATCCTGCCGCCAAAATCGGCCGCCGGGTGTTCATCGATCACGGTATGGGCCTGGTGATCGGCGAGACGGCGGAGGTCGGCAACGACGTCACGCTGTATCATGGCGTCACGCTTGGCGGCGTTTCGCTCAAACAGGAAAAACGCCACCCGACCATCGGCGACTGTGTCGTTGTCGGATCCGGTGCACAAGTCCTTGGCCCGGTCACGGTGGGCGAAAAGGCACTGATCGGCGCGAATGCCGTGGTGCTGTCGGACGTTCCGCCCGGGGTCACCATGGTCGGCATCCCGGCCCGCCAGGTAATGCCCCGGGACCGCTCGGGCACAAATGACGAATTCGCCGCTTACGGCATTCCCTATGGCGATCTGTCGGATCCGGTCGCCAAGGTGCTGGAAGGCATGATGGGCGAAATACAGAACCTGCGGACACGGCTCGATGACCTAACCGACACGACACCGACACCGGCACCGGCACCGGCACCAGACGTCATTACCGACGATCCCTGAATCGGCGACGCGCGCTGAACGCATACAAACTTTCCAAGGACGCACTGCTATGGATATCCGTGACGGTTTTTCAGGATCGATCGGGAATACGCCGCTGATCAAACTGAAAAAGGCATCCGAACTGACTGGCTGCACTATTCTGGGCAAGGCGGAGTTCCTCAACCCCGGCGGCTCGGTAAAAGACCGCGCAGCGCTGTATATGATCCTTGATGCCGAACGCCAGGGCACGCTGCAGCCGGGCGGTGTGATCGTCGAAGGCACCGCGGGCAATACCGGGATCGGCCTCGCACTGGTTGCAAATGCCCGCGGCTACCGCACGGTGATTGTGATCCCTGAAACACAGAGCCAGGAAAAAATGGATATGCTGCGGCTCTGCGGCGCGGAGTTAATAGCGGTCCCGGCGAAACCCTATAAAGACCCCGAAAACTATGTCCGCCAGTCCGAGCGCGTGGCGGCCGAATACGCGGTCAAAGAACCCAACGGCGCGCTGTGGGCAAACCAGTGGGATAACCCGGCCAACTGGCAGGGCCACTACCAGTCGACCGGCCCGGAGATCTGGGCACAGACCGACGGCAAGGTGGACGGGTTTATCTGTGCCATGGGCACGGGCGGCACCCTGGCCGGGATATCGACCTATCTGAAAAAACAGAACCAGGATGTAAAAATCGGCCTTGCCGACCCCATGGGTGCAGCGATGTACAGCTATTACAAGACGGGCGAACTGGCGAGCGAGGGCAGTTCCATCACCGAAGGCATCGGACAGGGACGTATCACCGGCAATGTGGCCCAGGCCAAGGTCGACCTGCCCTTCCAGATTCCGGATGAAGAAGCCCTGCCAATCGTCTTCGACCTGCTGCAAGACGAAGGCCTGTGCCTTGGCGGCTCGTCCGGCATCAACGTCGCCGGCGCCATCCGGCTGGCCAGGGAACTTGGCCCCGGCCACACCATCGTCACCATCCTGTGCGACGGCGGCCAGCGCTATCAGTCGAAACTGTTCAACCCGGCTTTTCTCAAAGAGAAAAATCTGCCCGCGCCCGACTGGTTATAAACCGACTGGTTATAAATCTGCCCCGTAACAGGAACGCCGGATCAGCCGTAGCGTTTTTCAAGCATCTCGAACACGGCGCGCAGGGATTGCGCTTCACCACCCGCGGGGCGTCCGGGTCTGCCCGACAGATTCCAGGCCATCATGTCGAGATGCGCCCAGGGCGTGGTATCGCGCACGAATTCCTGCAGGTAGAGCGCCGCCGTGATCGCGCCGCCAAAACCGCCTTCGGATACGTTGTTGATGTCCGCGACTTTGCTTTCCAGTAGCTGCCGGTAGGGTCGCCACAACGGCAGGCGCCACATCGGGTCGTTCACGGTATCGCCCGCCTTCGCCAGATCTCCCGCGAGACTATCGTTATTGCAGAACAACGCCGGCAGATCAGTGCCGAGCGCAACCCGCGCAGCGCCGGTCAGGGTTGCGAAATCGAGGATCATGTCGGGGTCTTCGCTATCGGCTTCGGCCAGCGCATCGCACAGCACGAGGCGTCCCTCGGCGTCGGTATTGCCGATCTCGACCGTCACACCTTTGCGGGTGGTGATGACATCAAGCGGGCGGAACGCATTGCCCGCAACATTGTTCTCGACCGCCGGCACCAGAACTCGCAGGCGCACACGCAATTTGAGCGCCATGATCAGGTGGGCAAGCCCCAGCGCATGCGCGCCGCCGCCCATATCCTTTTTCATCCGCAGCATGCCCCCGGCAGATTTGAGGTCGAGCCCCCCGGTATCGAAACACACACCCTTGCCGACCAGTGTCACCTTGGGATCGGATTTGCGACCCCAGCGGAGATCGATCAGCCGGGGCGGATCATCGCTTGCACGGCCCACCGCGTGGATTGTCGGATAGTTCTGTTTGAGCAGCGCGTCGCCGGTGATCACCTTTACGTCGGCTTTGTGTCCGCGCCCGAGGGTGCGGGCCGCAGCGGCCAGTTGCGATGGCCCCATATCCTCGGCGGGCGTGTTGATCAGGTCGCGCACCAGCGAAATGGACTCCGCCATGGCATTCGCCCGTGCCTTGTCCGCGCGGGCCGGCCAGACGAGCGTCGGCAGCTTTTTACTCTTGGTCGATTTGTACCGCTCGAACCGGTACCCACCGAGCGCCCAGCCCGTCGCCGCCGCCGTCGCCCCGGCCGCACTCATCCGCGCATCGATCCGGTACGAGCCTTCAGGCAGAGCGGTGGGCAATGGTGCGTAATCCCAGAACCCATCGTGATCCTTTACACCAAACAACACGCGCGACAGCTTGCCGTCTTTACCCGCCACCAGGCTGATCTGGCCGGGCTTGGCCGTAAAGCCGGATGACTTCACCCAGGCTTGAATCGCCGCCGGTTCCTTTTTCAGCCAGGCATCGAATACGGCATGCTCGATCGGTGTTACCGGTATTGTCTTTGAATCAGCCTTGGTCTTGAAGCTTGCCGTCATGTGCTCTCTCCCTGTCCCGACATACCACTGTATACCGGAACACGGGCCGGTTCAAAAATGACCAGCGATTCCGCCCTTTACCTGCAACCATTGATCGGTAAAAATTATATCTACACCCTCACACTTCCTCAATCTCAGAGAGCCCCACTATGACAGAGAATGAGAACGCCTTAACGGCGCCGCAATCGGTGACTCTGGATACAACACATACTGCTTCCGATCTGGGACAAAGACGGTCGGTGGATTTCGACGGCCCCCGCAAGCGGTTGTTCTGGCTGCTCGCACGTAATTTTCTTCTGACGATCGTCACCCTGGGGATATACCGGTTCTGGGCAAAAACCCGGGTTCGCAAGTATGTCTAGCAACACACGAAACTGCTGGACGACCCGTTGGAATATCTTGGCACCGGCGGAGAACTTTTCGTCGGCTTTCTGATCGCCATCGTCATACTGGTACCGTTCGGCGCCGTCTATTCGCTGCTTCAGTTCCTGATGGTGGGCATGGAAGGCCCGCTGCCAATCATCATCCAGGTTATCTATTACACAATCATCGCATTCCTGATTCACATCGCAATCTACCGTATGCGGCGCTACAGACCGACCCTTACAATCTGGCGCGGTGTCCGCTTTGATCTCGACGGGTCGGCAGTGCGTTACGCTGTGATCTCGTTCGCTTACACTGCGTTGAGCCTTGTCATGCTTCTCCTCGCCAACCCATGGCTACGCGTCTCAACGCTGAAGTACTTTTTCGCGAACGCACGTTTCGGTGGAACGAGTCTGTCGCTCTCCGCAAACGCGTCGTGGTTGCTCCCGCGCTGGCTCAACATGGTAGTTGTCGACGCAAAGCTGGTGAACGCATTCGCTCTGCCGGGGGGATACGTTGTTGTCACATCGGGTCTGATCAAGGCCGCAGGTTCGCCTGAAGAAATCGCCGGGGTTGTCAGCCATGAGATCGGACATGTGTTTCATCAGCACCCGACACAAGCGATATACAGGACGACGGCGGTTTCACTATTGATCAGCGCGATGATCGGTGATTTTGCCGACGGCATTCTGGTCACCGGTATAGCTGAATGGGCGCTCAACAGCAGCTATTCGCACAAAGCGGAACGCGCCGCCGACACCTTCGCAATTAAACGCCTGAATGCTGCAAATATCGACGGTAGCGGGTTGCTGCGTTTCTTTGACAAGATCAGCAAAAAGTCTGAGAAAAAACAGAACGGCAAAGCATCCTGGGCATGCTTTCCAGTCATCCACGCACGGCAGAACGTATCGCCTACATCCGAAATACTGCGCGCGGGTCCGGAAAAGTGCTTTCGCTGACGGATTGGGAGGCATTGAAGCAGGTGTGTGCCGAAACGGGCGCAACACCGCAATCTGTCCCAATTCTGGTCACCCCCCGATAGAACTATACCGACACGGAACACCGGCAGAGTGTCGATACCGACCAGTGTTGACTGTGCTCCGATGGCAGTGTTTGTAGACCTGAAAATACCGGATGGAGTATTCCAAGTACCGTCTGCAAACACTGAACGTGAGGAGATCTGAATGGCTGCCATGAAACCGCAGGAACGCACCCCCTTTTCCGCCATCGAGGACCGCGCACCGCTAACGCTGCCCGATGGCGGGCGGATGATTTTATGGCCGCTGATGTCGCTTGAAGTCTGGGATATCGACCGGGCCATGCCGCGTACCGTTCTGCCGCCGCCCCAGCACCAGCAGATGCTGCCCGACGTGCCGAACTGGTCGTGGCACGAATACGGCATGCGGGTCGGTTTCTGGCGCCTGCGCAAGCTGTTCGACGAAATGGGCGTCAAGGGCACGGTCACCATGAACGGCCGCGCCTGCACGGAATACCCCCGCGTCGTCGAAGCCTGCCTGGAATCAGGTTGGGAGTTTAACGCCCATGCGTTCGAGCAGATCCCGATGCACAAGGTCGACGATCAGCGCGAAAATATCCGCAAGACCATCGAAGCCATAGAATCCGTCTGTGGTTACAAGCCGCGCGGCTGGTTCGGCCCCGGTCTGACTGAAACGTTTGACACACTAGATTATCTGACCGAAGCAGGTTTTGAGTATATTGGTGACTGGGCATTCGACGACCAGCCGGTCCCGCTGCAGACCAAGCATGGCGAGCTGATTTCACTGCCCTATAATTTCGAAATCCACGACATCGTCGTCTCGCTGATCCAGAATCAGGATTCGCCGGTCTTCAAGACCCGCGCGATGGACTATTTTGACACGATCTACGAAGAAAGCGCCGAGAGCGTCCGCGTTATGTCGTTTGCCGTACACCCGTATATTTCAGGGTCACCGCACCGCATCCGCTACGTCCGCGAACTGATGGAATACATGCTTTCCAAGCCTGGCGTCGTGGTCATGACGGGCGACCAGATTCTCGACTGGTACAAAACCCAGACGGGCTGAACGCCGGGTCTGGGGGTATCTCACCTACCAGAGATTACTGAACTGCGTCGCGACCACATCTTCAAACGCGGGATCGCCGGTCATCAGGCCCATATCGCGTGAAAACGCGTTCATACCGGTGACGAATTCCGGCGTGATCACTGCGTCGTAAAAACCCAGATCGCGTTCGACAACCTGGGCGATCAATGCGGTTTCAGCTTCGGGGAAGCTTTTACGTGCGACCTCGGTCGCCAGACTAATATCCGCCTTCAACGCTTTCTGGACATTGACGATGGCGCGTACGGCGGCGGCGACAGCATCGGGATTTTCGTCGATCATTTTCTGCGTCGTCGCCAAAGCCGGCTGGGTATAGTTGAACGAGGCCGCCGGTCCGACGCCACGGCGCGGATCGAGCACGACGGTACCGACACCCCGGGTGACAGCGACTTCCGCGCCCATGCCATTCGCCCAGAACGCATCGATCTTGCCTTCTTCCAAAGCCTTTGCCGCCGTGACGCCGAACGACACGCCCGGCACGATGGTGCCGGGAACCGGCGCAATATTCAGGTCCTTCTCGGGATCCAGCCCGGCTTCGGTCAGCAGGCGTTTCAGGCCCAGATCGACCCAGGGCGCCGCGCCGATATTCAGGCCCTTCAGCGCATCCGTATCACCAAGCTCGATGTTCAGATCAGTCCTGGCAACGAGCAGCCAGTACATGCCCTGCGACAACGCGCAGACAAGCTTTGCACCCTTCCATTCGGGAAACGCTGCCAACGTCGAATGCGCCGAGCCGCCGACAAAATCGAAAGCGCCGTCGCGCATCGCCTTGTTGGCGTCGTCGACCGGAAAGACGAGCTCGTAGCTCATATCGAGCCCTTCTTTTTCGAAGAAGCCAAGCTCGACCGCCGCTGGCACGGGGAAGTAAGAGTTGGAGATAAGGTCGGGAACCGCGATTTTCATATTTTTGTATCCTTCTTATTTTTTGTTGTCAGCCCGGTGATCAACCCTGGCTAAAATCAACGCCTTTTTGCACGCCCGGGCGGGCGCCAATTTCTGCGTACCACCGGTCTATATTGGGGCAACCCTCGGTGAATTGCGGGGTCACCGCCTTGGCGCGGTACACAACGGGATAGAACGCGAAATCGGCGATGGTGACTTCATCCGCGCCCGCATATTTGCGGTCAGCCATCAGGCCGTCCCAGTATTTCATGTAGCGGTTAAAACGCGCGCCGAAATCGTCCATCGTCGGCTTATGCGGGTTTTCCATGCGGCCGATCGTAAACACGGCCATCAGCACGCCCGTCATGTCGGTCGCGACGCTCATAATGTCCCGCCGGAAATGCATGTTCTGGGAGAGGTGCTCGGGCAGGAACTTTCCAGATTTATTTGCCAGGTAGGCGAGGATCGCCATCGACTGGGTCAGCGTAAACGACGTGCCGTCAGCGCCGACCGGCCCGTCCGGGTCGACAATCGTCGGGATCAGCCCCATGGGGTTCAGCTTCAGGTATTCCGGCGTCTGATTACCCCGTGCAGCCAGATCAACGGCGTGCAGCTTGTAATCCAGCCCGGTCTCGTCGAGCATGATTTTCGCCCGCAACCCGTTCGATGTCGGCGCAGCGTAAAGATCGATCATCTGGTTATTCCCACTCGGATTATGGTGTTCCAGATTTGACTAGCATGAATCCGTGCGCCCTGCGAATGGGCCGCCATCTGCCAGATATTCTCCGGGTTATCCGGCAGCGGCGGAGGCTTCTTCCAGCTCCCGCTGAAGGCCGAGCCAGACTTCCTCGGTCTCTGCAATCTGGCCCGCAACCCAGCCGAGGTCCTTCTGCAGATCGACCAGTTTCGCGCTGTCCCCGTCATACAGATCGGGGTCGGCCATCTTCGCTTCGATTTCGGCCTTTTCGGTCTGAAATTTTGCGATGTTCTTTTCCATACGCTGAACCTGCTTGCGCAGCGGGGCAAGTGCCTCACGTTGCTCGGCAGCCTTTTTACGCTGTTCGCGCTTGTCGACAGGCGCCGGTGGCGGCGCCGCCGGGATAATTTCCTCGATCTTGGCAGTCGCCGATTTCCGGGTTTTCTTGACACCCGCCAGCAACAGGGAACGATAGGCGTCCATGTCCCCGTCAAACGGGACGACGCTGCCATCGGCCACAAGCCAGAACCGATCCGCCGTCAGCTCGATCACATGCGGGTCATGGCTGACGATCACCACCGCACCGGCAAAGCTGTTGATTGCCTGGATCAGCGCCTGGCGCGAATCCACGTCGAGATGGTTGGTCGGCTCATCCAGCAGCAGAATATGGGGTTTGTCACAGGTCATCAGCGCAAACAGCAGACGCGCCTTTTCGCCGCCGGACAGGTTGGAGATCTTGGTATCCGCGCGCTGCTGGCTGAACCCGAAGCGGCCAAGCTGGCTGCGCAGCTGCACGTCCTTGTCCTCGGGCAGACGCCGGCCAAGCTCGATCACCGGCGTCGCGTTCATATCCAGTTCTTCGGTCTGGTGCTGCGCGAAATAGCCGACGCGAAGCTTTGGCGCGGTGGTCAACGTGCCCGACATCTGTTTGAGCCGGCCCGCCAGCAGGCGCATCAGCGTCGATTTGCCGTTGCCGTTCGCACCAAGCAGCGCGACCCGGTCGTCTTCATCAAGGCGGATCGAGAGGTTGCTCAATACAGCCTTGTCGTCATAACCGACGGTCGCGTTCAGCACGCTGAACAGCGGCGGCGACAATTGCGGCACCGGATCGGGGAAATTGAAGGTTACTCGACCGCCTTCGCTGTGCTCGGCGATCGGCTCCATCCGCTCGAGCATTTTGAGGCGCGACTGTGCCTGGCGCGCCTTGCTCGCCTTGTACCGAAAACGGTCGACGAAACTCTGAATGTGCGCGCGCTGGAGGTCCTGTTTCTCACGCGCGCGTTCATTCTGTTCGAGACGCATACGCCGGGTCGCCTCGAACTGATCGTAGCCGCCCTGATAAAGCGTCAGCGTGGAATTCTCGAGATGCAGAATCTCTCGGGACACCCGGTTCAGCAGTCCCCGGTCATGGCTGACGATCAGAATGGTGCCGTCATATCGGCGGAGGTAATCCTCCAGCCAGAGTGCTGCTTCCAGGTCGAGATGGTTGGTCGGCTCATCGAGCAGCAGCAGATCGGGTTTGGTGAACAGCAGCGATGCCAGCATGACGCGCATCCGCCAGCCACCGGAAAATTCACCCAGGGTACGTTGCTGTGCTTCTTCATCGAAACCAAGCCCCGCCAGAATGCGCGCAGCGCGGGACGGCGCGCTATGGGCCTCTTTTTCGCCAAGGCGTTCGTAGATATAGGAGATCCGCTCAGGGTCCGTTGCAGTCTCCGCCTCGGTCTCAAGGTCCGTCAGCTCCGTGTCGGCGGCGAGCACCGAGTCGACCAGCGAACCCCGGCCTTCGGGTGCTTCCTGGCTGGTCACGCCGATCCGCCAGCGCGGCGGGATCGTGATGCTGCCGCCATCGGCTTCGATCTCGTTGGTGATCAGCCGCAGCAGCGTGGTCTTGCCGGTACCGTTGCGCCCAACCAGCCCAACGCAATGGCCAGCCGGAATCGATGCCGACGCCTCGTCGAGCAGCACCCGGGGACCTATCCGGTAGGTAAGGTTTTCAATCTGCAACATGGCGCGCGGTTTGACACGCCACGCCCGGGATTACAACGACGGAGTTTCGGTTTCAGGCGGTTTTAGCCGCTTTCAGCCCCAGTTCTTCGATCATCTGGTCACGCATGACGAATATCTGGATTTTTCCGGTAACCGTCATGGGAAATTCGTCGACGAAGCGGATATAGCGCGGCACCTTCTGATGGGCGACCTGGCCTTCACAGAATCCGGTGATTTCATCGGCCAACGCGGCCTCGCCCTCGGCAAGTTTTATCCAGGCGCAGAGCTCCTCACCATAGCGCTCATCCGGGATGCCGAAGATCTGGACATCGGCGATCTTGGGATGACGATAGAGAAATTCCTCGATTTCACGCAGATACAGGTTCTCGCCGCCGCGGATGACCATATCCTTGATCCGCCCGACGATATTGAAATACCCCGCCCCATCCATGGTCGCGAGATCGCCGGTATGCATCCATTTTCCGGCATCGATTGCCTCCGCCGTGCGGTCGGCTTCATCCCAGTAGCCGCGCATCACTGAATAGCCCCGGGTGCAGAGCTCCCCCGTCACGCCCGGGGCGACAATGCGTCGATCGCCATCGATTATTTTTACTTCGAGATGCGGCTGAATGCGCCCGATGGTCGATACCCGCCGCTCGACCTGGTCGTCCACCGAGGTTTGGGTTGAGACCGGGCTAGTTTCGGTCATGCCATAGGCAATCGTGACATCGTCCATATGCATGTTGTCGATGACCTGTTTCATCACCTCCACCGGGCAGGGTGAACCCGCCATGATGCCGGTGCGCAGGCTCGACAGGTCAAAATTGGCAAAATCCGGGTGCTGCAACTGCGCAATAAACATAGTCGGCACGCCATAGAGCGCCGTGCATTTCTCGGCGGCGACCGCCTCAAGCGTGGCCAGCGGGTCAAACCCTTCTCCGGGATAGACCATCGCCGCCCCGTGGGTGACCGAGGCCAGATTTCCCATCACCATGCCGAAACAGTGATAAAGCGGCACCGGGATACAAATCCGGTCGTCCTCACCCAGTGCTTGGGCGCGGCCGACAAAGAAGCCGTTATTGAGAATATTGTGATGGGTAAGCGTCGCCCCCTTGGGCGAGCCTGTGGTGCCGCTAGTGAACTGGATGTTGATCGGATCGTCGAACTGCAGGCTGGGGGCGAGCGCCTCGACTGCCGCCTGCCCCGCCGCCTTGCCGTGCACTAGAATATCTTCGAAGGCCCAGGTGCCCGGCACATCGCCGCCGCCGACCTGAATAACATGCCGCAGATCGGGCAGCCGCACGGCTTGAAGTTCACCGGGCGTTGCCGTATCAAGTTCCGGCGCCAGGTCGCGGATCATGCCGAGATAATCGCTAGTCTTGAAGGCCGCCGCCGTCACCAGCGCTGTGCAGCCGACCTTGTTCAGCGCGTATTCCAGCTCTGCCAGCCGGTAGGCGGGATTGATATTCACCAGGATCAACCCGGCCTTGGCAGTCGCGAACTGCGTGATCGTCCATTCGGTGCGATTGGGCGCCCAGATGCCGATGCGGCTGCCGGGGTCGAGCCCGATATCCATCAGCCCGGCGGCAAAGGCATCGACCCGTTCCTTCAGGTCCAGCCATCACCACCGGATATCCTGCTGGCGGACAATCAGCGCATCTCGCGCGCGCCAGCGCGCCACCGCCGTATCGAACTGCGCGCCGATGGTCGCCCCGATCAACGGCACATCGGATGTGCCGCTGGCATAACTCTGCGTGAGGTCCGTCATCCGATCTTCCTCCCGGTCATGAGCCTCTGTTGGGCCTTTCATAACTGTAGCGGAACTCAGAATGGGTGGCAGAGGTTTGTTCCAACCTTTTCGGATAGCGCCACTGCCTATAGCCCCAATAACCGTCGCGCGTTGCCGTTCAGAATTTTCTCCCGGTCTTCCTGGCTGAATGACAGCTGCTCGGCCCAGTTGGCCCCCAGCTGGTTTTCGACAAACGGGTAATCGACCGAGAACATCACGCGGTCGATGCCCATTTCCTGCACCGTGCAGAGAAGTACCGGGTTCGAAAAATTACCGCTGGTCGTCACGTGGAAATGCGCTTCGAAGATTTCGCGGAACGAGCGTGTCTGGGTGTTTTCAACCCGCGACAACGCCTGGTTCACCCGCCATAACAGGAAGGGCAACGCCTCGCCCATATGGCCGAGGACCATCTGCAAACCGGGATGGACATCGAACACGCCAGACAGCACCATCCGGATCGCCTGGGTCGCAGTTTCGACCGTGTAGCCCCAGCCAGCTGTCGCCAGCGCCGGAAAATCGTCCAGATAATCCTTGTAGTAAACTGCCACGACATCCGGGTGCGGATAGCCCGGATGCAGGTAGATCGGCACACCCAGCGCCTCGGCGCGGGCATAGATCGGCCAATATTCCTGTGTGTCGCAGAATTTTCCATTGGTCAGCCCATGGATCATCGCGCCCCTGAAGCCGAGATCTTTTACACAGCGTTCCAGCTCGTCCGCCGCCGATTCCGGATGCGCGGTGGCAAGTGCTGCAAAGGCGGCGAACCGGTCAGGATTGGCCGCGACAGTGGCGTGCAGGTTGTCATTCGCCTGGCGGGCAATGCCGGGACCGGTTTCGACATCGAGGCGCTGGGCCGACGGTGCACCATGGCTGAGGACCTGAATGTCGATCCCGGCGTCATCCATTTCCTTCAGTCGCAATTCACTGACATCGTAGAGCCGGTCGAGTAGCTGCCCTCGGCGCGATGCATTGCGCCCGACGAACGTGTCAGTAACGACCTTGTCCCAGTAATGCTCTTCGAGCGCGATGATTTCGATCCCGGATGATGTCGCCATGGTTCCTGCTCCTGATTTTTGGGGACGTTAGCAGATCACCACTCTCGACGGCATAGGCCGGGTGTCGCTAAAGTCCGTGAAACAACAACACGCGGGAGACGCCGGATGGCCGGACGCATCGACGTACATCATCACGTATTGCCGGAATTCTATGTCGAGGCGCAGCGCGGTGCCGGCATCACGGGGTCCGCCTATCGCGGCTTTCCGGAATGGAGCGCCGAGCACAGCCTGTCGGTGATGGAAACCGAAGATATCGCGACATCGGTGCTGTCATTCACGTCACCCGGCATCTGGTTCGGCGCTATCGACCAGACAAAGGCGCTTGCGCGCCAGTGCAACGAATTTCTTGCGCGACTCGCCTCGGATCACCCGGGGCGCTTTGGCGGATTCGGCTTTCTGCCCCTGCCCGATATCGACGCGGCTTTATCTGAGACCGCCTACGCGCTGGATGAGCTCAAGCTGGACGGCATCACCCTGCTGACCAGCGTCGACGACAAATACATCGGCCATGCGTATTTCGAGCCGCTTTATGCCGAGCTGAACCGGCGCAAGGCCGTCGTGTTTATCCATCCCTGTTACCCGCCCGGCACCGAAGCGGATGGCTGGGATATCCCCCGTATGCTGATCGATTATCCGTTTGAGACCACGCGTGTCGCGATCAACCTGATCTTTCAAGGGGTGATGGAGCGCTATCCCGATATCCGCTTCATCCTGTCCCATTCGGGCGGCACGTTGCCGTTTCTTGCTCACCGGGTATCGATCTTCGATAAATCGACAACATTTCAGGACAATTACCCGCACGGCGCGCTCGCCTATATCAAGCGCTTCTGGTTCGACACCGCTCTGTCGGGCGACGCCGTACCACTTGCCGGGCTGAGCGCCGTGGCCGACCAATCCCGTATCCTGTTCGGCACGGATTATCCCTATGTCTCGCCCGATGTCGTCACCGGGGAAAGCAGGAGTTTCGATGCCTGGGACGGCTTCACCGATGCGCAGCGCGCGGCCGTAAACCGCGGGAATGCAGAAACACTGTTCCCGAGATTTGCCGCCATATAAAAGCCGACGCTGAAAGAAGAGGCCACCAAATGGCTGACAGACTCAACATCTCCGTACAGGGCGACGTCACCAACCTGCTGTCAAACGTCCTGGCGTCAAACTATGCCCGCCAGGTCACGGCATCGCCGGAAGATTGTTTTCACGCAACGCACGTTCGTATACCGGTATATCGATAATCGGCGGCGGGCTGCCCGCCTGGCCGAACATGTCGGCAATCCAGCCACGGTGATAGCTGCCATGGGTGACCAGATGGCCCAGGCACATCGCGCGGGACAGCGAGCCGGAATTGCCGCCAATCAGTTCATAATCGACGACCTCTTCAAGATCGGCATCGCTCAACCCATCGAGATAGTCGATCAGGGTTTTGTCCATCGCCCGGCGCGCCTGCCAGAGATCGTCCAGGCTTTCATGCTGCACGGCGCGCAGTTCGCCAATCCCGTGCGCGCGCTTTTCCATATGTGCATGCCACATCATGTCGACGGATAGCAGATGATTCATGCTGACATGGATTGAATGGAGCAGCGTCTTGCGCTCTTTCGTGACCTCCTCGAGAGGAAGTTCCCGTACCTTCGCGTAGAGCTCGGCATTGGCCCAGGTATTGTATTCAAGCAGGCTGCGCAGATAGGTACGGGCGTCCATGTCGGTTTTCTCCGGTAAGGCAATTTTTTAGATCATAGCGGCAGCGCACACGTCACGTGAATCATATATAAGAGAGCCATGAAAATTCTGCCTTTGGGTGCCTGATGTCGCGTTTTCTGCCATCGGTCGCCCCCGATATCCGTGCCGGTCATAAAGCTGATCTGAAAGCCATCGCCGTCGTCATGCCCTATCTGTGGCCGCGCGACGATCCGGGCATGCGCTGGCGGGTTGTGCTGTCGGTCGTCATTCTGTTTTTGACCGCCATTCTCAACGCGCTGCTGCCGGTCCTTTTCAGTATTGCCATCGACCAGCTGACGCCGACCGGTACATCGCTGCTGGTCGTGGCACCCGTGGCGCTGCTGCTGGGCTACGGGGTTATCTTCTGGGTATCGCGCGCGCTGAACGAGCTGCGCTGGATTCTGTTCGGCCCGCTGGAGCAGCGGGTCCGACGACGGCTCGGCCTTGCGGTGTTCGATCACCTCCACACGTTATCGCTCCGCTATCATCTGTCGCGCCGCACCGGCATGCTCAGCCGGGTGCAGGAGCGCGGGCTCGAAGCGGCCGCGGAACTGCTGTTCAATGTCGTTTTCGTCATCGCGCCACTGATCACCGAGATCATCATCATCACCGCGATCGTGCTTGGCCGGTTCGAATCGCATTACGCGATCATTATGGCAGTCACGCTATCGCTGTTTCTGTATGCAGTCATATACGGCTCGGAAGTTCTGCGGCGCTATCAACGTCCCGCCGTCATCAAGGCGTCGGAGGCACACGGAAAGGCCATCGACAGCCTGATCAATTACGAAACCGTCAAATATTTCGGCAATGAGGAATATGTCTCGGGCCGTTACGACCGTGAACTGGCGGAGGCCGAACGCCTGACGGTACGCTCGCTGATTTACCGCAGCATGCTGGGCGTCACCCAAATGACAGTGCTGGGAATTGGAGCGGGCGCGATCGTCGTGCTCGGCGGGATAGACGTCGCAGAGGGCGCCATGACCGTCGGCGCATTTGTGTTGATCAACACATATCTTTTGCAGCTTGTCCGCCCGCTGGAACGGCTGGGCAACCTTTACCGCTCGATCAAGCAGGCTCTGATCGATCTCGAACAGATGGTCAGCATCTTTGAGGAACAACCCGAAGTGACCGACAGGCCCGGCGGGGAACCGCTGCCGGATGGCGATGGCGCGATCCGCTTCGAGAACGTCTCGTTCGCCTATGACCCACGGCGGCCAATTCTGAAAAACGTCAGCTTCGACGTGGAAGCCGGCGCGAAACTCGCCCTTGTCGGCCCCAGCGGGGGTGGCAAAACCACGCTCGGGCGTCTGCTGTTCCGGTTTTACGACCCGGCCGAGGGCACCGTGCGGATAGACGGCCATGACATCAGCCGCATGACCCAGCATTCAGTGCGTGGCGCCATCGGCGTCGTGCCGCAGGACACCGTGCTGTTCAACGAATCCATCGGCGAGAACATCGGTTTCGGCCGCCCGGGTGCCACCGATGAAGATATTTCCGCCGCCGCCGGGCTTGCCCAGATCTCGACCTTTATCGGCAGCCTGCCCGACGGGCTTGACACGGTCGTCGGCGAACGCGGGCTCAAACTGTCGGGCGGCGAGAAACAGCGCGTGGCCATTGCCCGCGCCGTGCTGAAACGGCCCCGAATCTTCCTGTTCGACGAAGCGACCTCGGCACTGGACAGCCATACGGAACAGGCCATCCAGCAAAGCCTGACGGAAGTTTCGCGCGGCTCGACCACAGTCGTCATTGCCCACCGTCTGTCCACGATCATCGATGCCGACCAGATATTGTTTGTCGAGGCCGGTGAGATTGTGGAACGCGGATCGCACCTTCAGTTGCTCGCCAAACAGGGAATCTATGCCGCCCTGTGGGAACGCCAGCAGCGGAGCGGCGATGAAGAGGACAATGAGGAAGCCGATAGCGACGAATCTACCGACCCGGCGGGCGACCCGGATGAAGAAAAAGCCAATTCCACGCCGTAGGGCGCATTGTCATAAATGTGCAAAGCTGAAAGCTCATATTTATCATAGTCTAATCTGCGTCAGACAACCGGCGCGGGTGACCCCCTCCTCAATTCTCAGGCATCCACAAGGCGTTGGGCGCCTGAACAACCCCTAAGCCAACCGAACGAGGGACGTAAAACATGGCAGAGTCCGAACCACCCGCCGGAATCGGTTTTTTCGAAAAATGGCTCTCGGTCTGGGTGGCGTTATGCATCATTGCGGGCCTGGTGCTGGGCAATGTCGCGCCGGGTGCATTCGAGACCATTGCCGGCTGGGAATACGCGTCGGTCAACTTTGCCGTCGCCATCCTTATCTGGGCGATGGTTTACCCGATGATGGTAAATGTCGATTTCGCCAGCATCCGCCATATCGGAGATCGGCCAAAAGGGCTGATCATTACCCTTGTCGTGAACTGGCTGATCAAGCCGTTCACGATGGCAGCGCTCGGTGTCCTGTTTTTCGAGGTTCTGTTCGTAGATCTCATCTCGCCCAAAGATGCCCGGGAATATATCGGTGGGCTTATTCTGCTGGGTGCCGCCCCCTGCACCGCCATGGTCTTTGTCTGGTCGCAGATGACCCGGGGCGACGCGACCTACACGTTGGTCCAGGTATCCGTCAACGATGTGATCATGATCTTCGCCTTCGCCCCGATCGTCGCCCTGCTGCTGGGGGTCACGGATATTGCGGTTCCCTGGGAAACCCTGCTGATCTCGGTCGGTCTCTATGTCGTGATCCCGCTGATCGCCGGATATGTCACCCGCCAGCAGCTGATGCATCACGCGAGCCGGAAAGAGGGCCGCGATGAGGCTGTCGTGCGGTTTGTTGGTGGCATCAAGCCGTTTTCGGTCATCGGGCTGCTGGCGACAGTGGTGCTGCTCTTCGGTTTCCAGGGCAATGTCATTATTGAGAAACCGCTTCTGATCGCACTGATAGCCGCACCGCTGATCATCCAGTCATACGGCATTTTCGCAATCGCCTATGGCGCTGCCTGGGCGTGGCGGGTGCCGTTCAAGGTCGCGGCACCCTGCGCCCTTATCGGCACATCCAATTTCTTCGAACTCGCCGTCGCCGTCGCTATAAGCGTCTTCGGCCTGCACTCGGGCGCCGCCCTCGCAACGGTCGTGGGTGTCCTGGTCGAGGTCCCGGTTATGCTGTCACTCGTGGCCTTTGCAAACCGCACCCAACACCACTTTCCGAAGGAATAAGCTGCTTCGCCTCTAGGGAGCTACATCGCCTCCTGTGGGCTACTACGCGTCTTTTTCAAAATTACGCACATCCGGCACATCGCCCGGCAGCCCCAGCCGTTCCCAGTCTGCGGATACCTTGTCGTAGATTTCCTTGCTGAGCATGGTCCGCTTGGAAAAGTTTTTCAGGTTCTTGTGGTCCTTGCACGCATTGATCAGCGCCTTGGACCCGTAGGGACGGTTCTCTGGCGGATACTGGCTTGGATCGAGCTGGGTGCTCCACGTATTACGCAGAATATCGATATCGTCGATCGGGTTGCTGCGGCTGGCCATCGCCCAGAGGACCTGATCCATATCGCAGGGATCGACGTCCTCGTCGACCGCGATAATCCATTTCGTGTAATAGGCGCCACCCGGCACCTGCGCCGCCAGCGCCAGTACCTGTGCCGCATGGCCGGCATAACGCTGCTCCAGACTGACGACGGTCATGCCCCAGCCGCCGGCGGCCGCAGGGTGGCAATACACGCCTTCAATCCCTGGAATACCGAGCTTGTCGAAATCGTTCCAGACCCGCGCCGAACGGATAATGGCAAAGAACCCGCTCTGTTCGCAGGACGGATAATCCGCCATCAGCGCGTTGGTCATGATCGGCTGGTTGCGGTGATGAAGTGCGGTGATTTCGACCAGCGGCGCATCGCCCTCGGGCCGGCCGTAATAGCCGGTGAACTCGCCGAACGGGCCTTCGCTCTTCATCGAGCCGGGCTTCAGTACGCCCTCGATAACCAGTTCGGCATTGGCGGGTATCAGCAGGTCCGTGGTCTTGCCTTTGACGACCGACACCGCCTGATCGCGGATGCCGCCGATAAATTCGTATTCCGAGATATTTTTCGGAAAGCCCTGCGAGCCGACCAGCATGAAAATAGGATCGACACCCCAGGCGGCGGCAACTTCAATGGATTCACCGCGTTCCCAGGCCCGTTCGATATGCAGCCGCGCATCCTTGCCAGGCGAAAGATACAGCCCGGCTTCACGCTTGCCCTGCTGCATCATCCGGTAGGTACCGACGTTCAGATAGCCGGAATCGGGATCGCGGGTGATCACGCAATCTGCGGTTCCCGGATAACGCCCGCCGTCGAGCGGCCAATGCATCGGGATTGGAAACTTGTCGAGATCGATATCGTCGCCCAACAGGGTGTTCTCAAACACCGGCGCTTCCGGCGCAGAGACCTCGCGCGGCGGAATGCGCTGCATCAGCTTGCCTTTGACCTTCCTGATCAGATCGGTCGCATTCATGTCCGGGGATTCGCCGAGCGTGATCGCGATACGCTTCAGGCTGGGACCGGCCAGGTTCCACAACAGGCGCGCGCCAATGCCATCGTCTTCGAATCCGATGGTCTTTTCAAACATCACCGTTGGAGACGGCTGCTGCTTGGCAAGCAGATAACCGATCGCGCTCATTTCCTGATCGCGGCTGACAGGTTCCGACACCTTCACTAATTCGTCAATTTCCGCGACGGCATCCAGCCATTGCCGGAGATCCTGGATGGGCTCGTTCTGGGTTTTGGCGGTCGCCGTTGACGTATCTTCGCTCATGCGCAGGAGCCTCCTGTCAGCAATTATTTTTGTCTAAGGCCGCTGTCTTGTTCCGGCCTGGTTGGCAAGATATTGAACCAGCAACCGGCGATACGCAACCGTCTGCGCCCGTTCACGGGCATCGTTCGGAGAGATGGGAACGCGCAGGCAGCCTGCTGGATTCAGGTGTCCCGATCCGTGCAATCTGTATACTTGCCGGGGGAGGATCGGCTTCATGAGGTGGATATTTACGATTTTCGCGGCGGTTCTCGCGATGACCGCACCGGCATCCTCAAAAGAATACGCCGATCTCGAACTGGTGATCGCGACCGATGTGTCGCGCAGTATCGACAGCGACGAGGCCCGGCTGCAACGCCGGGGAATTGCCGCCGCCTTTCGCAGCAAGCAGGTGATCGACGCAATTGAGTCCGGCGTCCTGCAACGCATCGCCGTCGCCTTTATCGATTATTCAAGCCGCAACTGGAACAAGATATTGATCGACTGGCGGATTATCCGCGATCAGAAAAGCGCCTATGCCTTCGCCGATACACTTTTGAAGTCTGAGCTGACATTCGGCCGCCGGACGTCGATCAGCGATGCGCTGGAACAGGCCGCCCAATTAATAGATGGCAACGACATCGAAGGCACGCGGCGCGTGATCGACGTCTCCGGCGACGGGCCGAACAATTTCGGCCGCCTTGTCGATCAGGTGCGCGACGAGACGATCGCCAAACGGATCACGATCAACGGCCTGCCGATCATGAACGACCGGAACAATGTCTTCAGCCGCTATAACCTGCCCGATCTCGACAACTATTATCGCGGCTGCGTCATTGGCGGGCCCGGCGCGTTTCTGGTTGTGGCGCGCGATTTCAAGGATTTTGCCCGCGCGATCCGCAAGAAACTGGTCCTCGAAATCGCCGGACTTGTGCCAGCGCGTCCGAAGAATTCCAGGAAGGCCGGTTTCATCCGAGCACAGATCGCGCCGCCGCAAAACGTGCGGCCTGCCCCCAACGGTTATACCTATAAACAAGGCTGCGATATCGGCGAACGCATGCGCGAAGGCTACTGGGCGGACGACGACACGTAAGGTCCGAAGGCCGACACCCTAATCGTCCTGTGTCAGAACGATCCGGCCCCGCACGTTACGGTCCTGCACGTCCTGCAGGGCCTGGCGGAAATCTTCTATTGCATGGGTCACCGTCGGCAGGGCTGAAATCTTACCCGCTTCATAGAGTGCAAAGATTTCTGCGAAACACTTTGCCGTCAGATCCGGGCGGCGGCGGCGGTAGTCGCTGATCTGCAATCCACTGACATCGATATTCTTGACCAGCAGATAATTTGCTTTAAGCGACGGGATCCGCCCCGCCGCGAAGCCAATCACAACCATGCGCCCACGCCACGCCACCGCGCGGAGCGCCGCATCGAAAATATCATCGCCGAGCGGATCGATGACGACATCGGCGCCCCGCCCCTCAGTGATGGCAAAAACCTGATCGCGCAGCGAATCGCGCAGATTGTCGGCGGCAAGATCGATCACCGACTCGGCGCCCGCGTCGCGCACCAGATCGGCTTTATCCGGGTTAGCAATACCCGCAAGCGCGTGTCCGCCCATCGCCCGAACCAGTTGAAGAGCCGCCAGGCCGACCCCGCCGGAAGCGCCCAGCACCAGCACTGTTTCGCCTTCCGTGAAACGGCCGCGCTCGACCAGCGAAAACCAGGCGGTATCAAAAACCAGCGCCATCGATGCCGCGTCGGCAAACGACATTTTGTCGGGCAGATGATAGCAATTGTTCCGGTGGATCGATGTGAGGGCGGCATATCCGCCCTGCTCCGCCATCGCCAGCACCCGGTCCCCCGGTGCAAAATCGGTGACGTCGGTGCCGACCGATTTGACGATACCCGCCGGGCCCTTTCCCGGCACGAACGGCACATCGGGTTTGAACTGATATTTACCGCTGATCATCACCAGATCAACATAGTTCACAGCCGTGGCGCGGACATCGACGATGATATCTTCCGGCCCCGGGACCGGATCGGCGAATTCGATCAGCGATGGATTATCGAGCGATCCGTAGTCACCCAGTACGACAGCGCGCATCAGTCTTCTCCGATTGGAATGGCGGTCAGCTCGCCGCGACCGGTTCGGGCACCAGCGAACCATCGCGCACGCGGCGGATAATTTCCAGTTTTTCCATCTTGCCGTTCGGCATCAATGGAAAATCGGCGAGCGGCAGCCAGAATTCAGGCATGTCGTAGCGCGACAAGCCTTCATCGGCGAGATGCGCCAGAATTTCGGCCGCCGACGCCGTCTGCCCGTCCTCGAACATCACGGCAAGACACGCCCGTTCGCCCAGCCGGTCATCCGGCACCGGGATCGCCGCAACCAGATCGATTGCCGGGTGCCGCAAGGCCAAGTCCTCGAGCAGGTTGGGATTGATATTGTGCCCGCCGCGCACAATCAGTTCCTTCTTGCGGCCGGTGAGCCGCAGGTAGCCACCTTCGTCGATCGTGCCGAGATCGCCGGTCAGGAACCAACCGGCAACATTGATGCAGTCTTCGCCCGCTTTCCGGTCGTTGAAATAGCCCAGCATCAGCGACGCCCCTTTGCCGCCGACCAGCCCGGATGCGCCGGGTGGCGCCGCAAGATCCGGATCGTTCGCATCGAAAATACGCAGCTCATATCCCGGACAGCAGACGCCCGACGTGCCGATGACCAGATCCCGAGAATCTCCCGGCTGGCCGTATTGATGACCGTTGGTCTCGGTCATACCGTAGCCCTTCTGGACGGGGATTCCGTAATCGTACAGTTCCGCCGCGACATGTTCGGGACAGGCCGCCGCCGAGACACGGAAACTTTTGAGCCGGTCGTATTTGTCGGCATCGCGTGCCTTCAGCTCGGCCAGCAGATCCATCGCATGGGTCGGCACGCCAACGAGATAGTCGACACCCGCATCCTCGATATGGTCGAGCAGGCTTTCGCCACGCGGCCAGTCATGGAGGACGAATTCACCGCCGACGACAAGCGACGTCCACAGGGTTCCACAGCCGAGATTGTGGCTGAACGGGCTGAGCGACAGCGTCACCGTATCGGTGCCGAACCCCCACGCGCCGGCGATGCCACGCGCGGCCACAAGCTGTGAATTATCGCTGTGCATCACGCCCTTGGGCGCCCCGGTAGAGCCGGATGTAAAGGCGAGATAAGTGACCAGATCGGGGTTGCCGGTGGGTGGCGCAGCATCGCCAGCAGCACTTTCAAGGATACCGCCGAAAGGCGCCACCGTACCTTCGGAAGGCAATTGGTAGATATGGCGAAGCGACGGAAATGCCCGGATCAGCCCCAGAATTTCGTCGCCGTCTGCATCCGCCCCGTGGCCGGGCTGGTGGACATACGCAGCACAGGCGGCGCGTTCGCACATCGCGGCAATCTCGGCGATTGTATGATTGCGATGGGGCGACGGGCAGCAGACAAAACCGTCACGGGATGCCGCCAATAGCGCGATGACGGTTTCGATCCGGTTCGGCGCACCGACAAAAATCGTATTGCCTGCCTCAAGGCCACGCTTACCGAGATCTGCGGCGAACGCATCCACCGCGTCGACCAGTTCGCGCCATGAATACGTGCTGATGCTTGTCGTCAGCGCCGGCGCGTCGGGCCGGTCAGCACAATAGCCGCGGACGATGTCGTAAATCGTCTGGGTTCCCCATGCGCCGGAATCGTAATAGGCCTGTAGCGTCGATTTATCCGGCGGCAATGTCGGGGTCATCCCCATAGGCGGTTCAGACGCCGTGGGACGCGGCGACCAGCGGATCCATTTCCATATCGTCGTCTTTGACCGCGCCGATCAGGTCGGTGACCTTTTCGATGCCACGCTCATCGCACCAGGTCTCGAGATCGTCGATGATCGTGGTCAGTGCCGACGGGTTACGGAACCCGGCATAACCGATACCGACCGCGTGCGCGCCGGCCAGCATATATTCGACAACGTCTTCCGCCTTGGTCACGCCACCGACGCCGATGACGGGAATATTCACTTCCTTGGCGACCTGATAGACCATGCGCAGCACGATCGGTTTCAGCGCCGGTGACACCATGCCGCCGAACTTGTTGCCAAGCGCGGGGCGGAAATTATCGGTACGGATTTTGAGCGACAGGAACGTATTGGCGATCACCAGCGCGTCGGCTCCCGCCTCTTCCGCGGCCAGCGCTACCGCAACAAGGTCGCCCGCATTGGGCGACAGCTTGGCCCAGACCGGCTTGTCGGTCGCGGCGCGGATGCCTTCCATCACCATCTTGGTGTGATCTTCCTGCATCGCGAAATTGCCGCCCGTCGTGTTGCGGGTCGGGCAGGAAATATTGCACTCGATCACATCGACATCAGGCACGCTCAGTTCACGCGCCAGTTCGGCAAAATCCTCGGCCGATTCCGACGACACGCTGACCACCAGCGGCGGCTCGAACTTCGCGTATTCCGGCACGATGTTCTCGAGAAAGTAATCGATACCCTTTCCCGGCAAACCGATGGACTGAATGATCCCGGCCTCCGTCTCCGCCATGCGCGGCGTCGGATTGCCCAGCCGCGGCTCCCGGCAGATGGTTTTCGCCACGAGAGCGCCGAGCCGGTTGAGATCGATGACATCGTTATATTCCCAGGAAAACGCGCCGGAGGCGGGCTGGATCGGATTTTGAAACGTCAGGTCGCCGATTTTTACCGAAAGATCTACCATCCCACTGCCTCCTGCATATTGAATACCGGCCCTTCGCGACACACGCGTTTCAGGGTCTTTTCACCGTTTACCTCGAACGTCCGCATGCACACGTAACAGGCGCCGATACCGCAGACCATGATCTGCTCCATCGCGACCTGTCCGGGCACATCGTATTTCTTGCCGAGGTTCTGCATCAGTTTGAGCAGGCGGCTCGACCCGCAGGTAAAGAACGCATCCGCCTTGCCGTCGGCGATCAGTTTCTCGAGGATTTTCTCGACATTCTCGACCGCGCTGCTACCATCCTCGTCGACCACGGTAATGCTCGTCGCGCCGAGCTCATCGAACAGGTCTTCCGACATGACGAGGTTCGATTTGCGGGCACTGAGAATGGCCGTCACGCCGACACCGTTTTCGGCGGCAAGCTGAGACAACGGCGCAAGCGTCGCCAGCCCGACCCCACGCCCGAGGACAACGATATTCTTCCAGGCCGGATCGAGCGAAAAGCCGACGCCCAGCGGCCCGGCGACATTGAACTTATCGCCTGCCGCAAGTGTTGCCATGCCCTGGGTGCCGCGACCTTCGCATTTGTAGAGAAATTCAAGGCAGGTGGCTGCCTTGTCGACCTTGTAGATACTCATCGGCCGGCGCATCCAGACCTCGGCGCCATCGGGCGACGGACATAACAGGTGATAGAACTGACCGGCATAGGCTGTAAGCGCCCGTTCGGCCGCCCGCACCACCAGCAGCTTGTATTCATCGTTCACCCAGTCGTTCGAGACGACATCGGTGATGAATTCACCAGACGGCTTATCCGGGTGAGGGTCGACACCACCAACGGGGATGGCGGCGTTCGTGTATTTTCTGTCTGGCGCAAGATCGTTCATGGCATCACTTCTATTCGATCATTCGATTGGGATCATTATAGGCGTTTGTTGTTCCAAAATAAATACTTGTGCCAATTTTGTTACAATTTAGCCGTGGTTCCGAACAGCATTGTAATGTTGATCCGGTGGTTTTCGTAGCCCGGCGCAAAATCAGGTGCGTCGGAGCCGTGAAACAAGCGGGAATCAAACAGAACGGCCCGGTTTTCCCGGTAGGGAATTGTCATCGCCGAATCGCCGCGGCGCTCCAGAAAGGTCCGGATACGCGCCTTGTCTTCGTCATAATCAACGATCGGCCAATCCGGCGGCGGCATTTCGCGATAAATTGCCAACCCGCCCCGTTCGGGGTTTCGGTTCGCGCTATCCGGCGTGACCCAGAAATTCAGGCTGATCGCCGCGTCGTCGGCATGAACATCAATCGGCTGGTCGCCGCGCAGCCCCTTGAACGCCCAGGCCTGGGTCAGCGGGTGCGGCCCAAGTAATTCAGGCAGAACAGAGCGAAATTCGTCGGCAATCTGCAGCACCAGCGGACAGGCAAGCCCGTCTTCCAGATAGGCGGCCACAAACCCGCCGATATGGGAAAAATCATGCCAGATCGTGCTTTCGCGCAGGAACCGCTGCAGCAGTGACAGCGCCCTGGGCGCCAGCAGATCATCGAACCAGGTAATCCCCGGTTCGGTTTCGAGGTACATCCGCGTGATCGCGTCGGCATCGAGATCGGCGTTTACCGCACCGCTGAAGATTTCGGGCGCATCGAGAAAATGGATCGGGCTGTTGTAATCCGGGCCGAGTGTTTCGAGCTGGCTTTCTGACAACTCCACCGCCTCGTCGGTGATTTCCCGCGCGACGCTTTCATATAACCGCGCCAGCGTCTCGAACCGCCGGCCATCGCGCACCCGCGGCGGCAGATGACGGAACAGGTCCACGTCGTGTTGCAGCTTGGGCCGCGTCGCCATGCGGAGAGATCGGTTCGCCATGCCGTTGCGGTCTTCGCCGCGCC
>CAJIYX010000051.1 GCA_905181725.1 Alphaproteobacteria bacterium UBA830 | reverse complement strand
AGGAGCTTAAAACCGGCATCTCTCGCACGGCGGACGGCAGCGACCAGGTGATCCAGAGATCGTCTTATGTCATCAACAGTCATCTCCGTTGGTACTGGCCAGTCTTGCGCATAGGGGAGGGCGCTTGGAGCAATGACAGGCCACCCACCTTCGCTGGGAGAGATCGGAACTGAGCCGTCCCATGGTCGGCCGACTGAAGCCTTCCGACCGGCGTGACCGAGCTGAATCCCGGGAACAGCTCCTTGCTCCTCAACGAAATTTGCAATACGCGCTAAACGTTCTTTCTGTTCATCGTTCCAAAGCCCCAGGCAATGTTTTGTGATCCGCCCTTCTGGCTCTGTGTGGACAGCTTCCGTGCATACAATGCCGGCACCGCCGACGGCACGCGCAGCCAGGTGAACATAGTGCCACTCGTTAGAGAGGCCTTCTTCTCCGGAGTACTGGCACATCGGTGACAGCATGATGCGGTTCCGGACCTTGATCGATCGTAGTTCCAGCGGCCGAAACAGGTGTGGACGTGGATCACGACGCAATACCCGTCGTTTGCTCTCTCCGAGAGATCGGGAATCTTGTTTTGTCATTAGAATAGTTTCTCGCTCTTCATGGCTTGATGGGTAACGACCCCCTCAAAGTCCGGGAATTTCCGGAAGTCGTCGCGGGCTTTCATTCGTGCCGGTGACTGGAGCGCGGCAGTTAGCGCCGTTTCTGAATCGAAGGTCATCTGCGCGACAAGCGATGATCTACCGGCAGTAATATCGAATGAGTTCTATCACCGGGCAGGCGTATGGAGAACCAGACCCTGGATACCTTCAAATTCGCGCAGTATGTCAGCGTGCTGTGATCTGTAGCGCCCGAGGAATTCCTCCGGGTCTGCTGCGGAACCGTCATATCGTACAAAGTATGAAATCATCTTCGAGCTCCTCGCCATCTCAGGATTTCGAAGCCGATCTTACAGTAAAATGTGTTTGATATGCTAGTAATATATTACAGGTTGGTGTCTGGCCTGAAACGGAAATGATTTTTCTCCCACGGACGAGATCGTCGTTCAGTGTAGAACGACGCCGTCGCCGAGGGGTTGCTTGGGGCTAGAAACGAGCTCCCAATTCGGATCAAACAGGCGGTATGAACTTAGTCCCTTTAGGCCGGGGATTCCATTCTCCCCCACGTCGGGCCCGGTGCCGCGAGGCTTACTCAGCCGCCCTGGCAGGTCCCGGTTTGTCCTCGCGGCTGCGTGCCAGCAGGAAGACCAGCGGCATCGAAATCAGCGCGCCGACCATGATGAGCGTGAAATCATTGAGAAAACCGAGCGCCATCGCCTGGCGGTTTACCTCGACGTTCAGCATCGCGAGCCCGTCATTTGTCAGAATATCCCATTGCTCGGGCAACCACGGCGCCTGCATGGCCTCGCTATAGGGGTTTATCCGCTCGGCCATGTAGGCATGGCTGGTCGATTGCGTGCGCGACAGCACGGTCATGACGATCGAAACGCCGATCCCGCTACCATAATTGCGCATCAGGCTGGTAAAGGTCGATGCCTCGGTTCGCAGGCTTACCGGCAGGGTCCAGAACGACACGGCGGTCAACGGCACGAAGATCATCCCGATGCCGATGCCGTTGAAGAACGCGGCAAAGATAAACGCCCATATGCCGACATCGGGCGTGAAGGTCGAAAACAGATAGGCCGAATAGGCGGTTGATGCGAAACCCAGCGCGATCTGGGTGCGCGGGTCCATCCTGCCGCTCAGCTTCCCCGCCAGGATCAACCCGAACAGCGAGCCCAGGCCGCGCGGCATCATCACCATTGCGGCCGTCAGGATCGGGTAGCCGCGCAGGTTCTGCAGGAACAGCGGCATGAGGACGTTCATCGACAGCACGAGGACGCCGAGCAGGAACATGAAGCCGAGCCCGATCATGAAATTGCGGTCTTTGATCATGCCGGCGCTGATGAACGGGTTCTTCGTCGTCGTGCTGTGGACGACGAACATGTATAGCGACAGGATCGCGATGGCAGCCGTCACGATGATCAGGTCCGAGCCGAACCAGCCTTCGCTTTCGCCGCGATCGAGTAGGAACTGTGTTCCCGCCAGGGCGAGTGCCAGCATCGTGAAACCGAAGACGTCGAACTTGCGGTCGAGGTTCTTTGGCGATTCCCGGATAAACAGGACTGCGCCGAGGATGCCGAGGACCGAGAACGGCATCGACAGATAGAACACCCAGCGCCAGCTGTATTCATCGGTGAGCCAGCCGCCGACAACCGGCCCCATGACCGGCGCCAGCATCACCCCCATGCCCCATATAGACATGGCCTGGGCATGACGTTCGCGCGGGTATGAATCGAGCATTAGCGCCTGGCTGATCGGTATGATGGGCGCTGAAAACATGCCCTGAAGCGAGCGGAAGATCAGGATTTCCTCGAGCGAGGTCGCGTTGCCGGACAGGATCGAAAACACGGCGAAGCCCGCCAATGCGCCGATAAACAGCCGTTTGCGTCCCAGTCGTCCGGCCAGCCAGCCGGTCGCAGACATAGTGATAGCCTGCATCATGAAATAGGTCGTCATCACCCACGAAATCTGGTCCTGCGTCGCCCCCAGCCCGCCCTGCATGTGTGGGAGCGCGATGGTGGCGATGGTCATGTCGAGGATCACGACGGTGGTTGCCATCATCACCGACGCGGTGATCATGCGCCGGTTCAGCAGATCATCACCGCCGGAGGCGGCAGAAACGGCGGGAGCGGTGGTCATTTGCCGGTGATGTTCGCGAACGCCGTACCGATCATGCGGAACAGCGAGCGGTCGCGCCCGGTATCGATCGAGACCTCCACCGTCATGCCGGCGCGCAGCGGCAGCCCGTCATGGACGCGGTCGATGGCAAGACGCACCGGTACGCGCTGGACAACCTTGACCCAGTTGCCGCTCGCATTCTGCGGCGGCAGCACGGAAAGCTCCGCGCCCGTGGTCGGGCTGATCGACAGGATCTTCGCCGTCAACTGATGGTCGGGGTAAGCATCGATCACGATGGTCGCGGTCTGGCCCGGTCGCACGTGCGCAAGCTGGGTTTCCTTCAGGTTGGCTTCAACCCAGTTGTCGCCGGACTGGATGATGGGGATGACCGCTTTGCCTTCTTCGACATATTCGCCGGGTTGCAGCGAGACCTTACCGACGATGCCGTCGTCCGGGGCGTAGATGCGCGTGCGCCGCAGGCTCAATGCTGCCTGTTCCCGCCGCGCCTGTGCCTCCATGTACATCGGGTGCTGTTCGGCGGGGATATCGAGCCGGCCGCCGAGCTTGGCCCGCGCCTGCTGGATCTTCTGGTTGGTGGTGCGGGCCGCCTGCCGTGCCTGGGTCAGGCTGCGTTCGGCGGCATCGAATGATGCGCGCGAGGAGACGCCGCGGGCAGACAGTTTTTTCTGACGCTCGAACACGCGTTTGAAATAGTCGATTTCCTGTCGAGCATCGGCAAGCTCGGCCTGCGCGGTGCGGTATTCGGCCCGCAACGCATCCAGAGTATTGCGGATGCCGGCTAGCTCGGCCCCGGTTTTGGTCAGTTCGATGCGGTGGCGTTCGGGGTCGAGCTCGAACAGCAGGTCGCCTTTTTTTACCCGGTCGTTCTCCTTCACCAGGACGCGCACGGTGCGCCCGTCGATATCGGCGCTGATGGCGATGTGATGGGCTTTTACATAGGCATTTTCGGTCGTGATGTAGCGCGTTGCCTTTACCCAGTAATGCCCGCCCGCGACGATCGTGATGACCGGCAGGACAAACAGCAACACGAAGCGCACCGTGCCGCGGCGGAGATTGCGGCTCATGACCCGGTCCCCCCGCCGGGGGAGGCGGCTGTGCCACCGGAGGCCGTATCGTCTTCGAGCATACCTGCAAGATTGCCCTTGATGCGGCTCAGCGTTTCGCGGAGCTGCGCCGATTTATCCGCGCCGATACCGGCAAAGACACCTTCGATCACTTCGTCGGCGAGGCCGGCCATTTCAGTGAGCAGGGGGCGTGCGGCAGCCGTCAGGAACAGGCGTTTGGAGCGCGCGTCGTTTTCATCCACCCGGCGTTCGACCCAGCCCTTTGATTCGAGACGCTCGATCAGCTTGCCGAGAGTCGGTTTCTCGATCTCAAGCTCGGTCGCCAGTTCGGTTTGGGTGCAGCTTTCGAGCCGGTTCAGCCGTGTCATGACCCGCCATTGCGCACGGGTTAGCCCCAGTGGCTCGACCCGGCGGTCATAGACCGTGCGGATCATCCGCGACACGTCGCCGATCAGATAGCCGACATAGTCGGCGCGGGTTTGACCGTTGGTGTCATCTTTGATCGGTTTTTCGATGTCTGGAGACGTTGCGTCCACTCTGTCGTCCTTCGGGTGTTTCGTTGCGGGGCTAACGGGCTGGTCGATCATAGTAAGCTTACTTATAGTAAGCCGGCTTACTTTGCAAATCCTGTACAGCGAAAATTGTTTTCGGCTATAATTAGATAACGAACTAAAAACCGGACTAAACGGCCGGAAACGCCACAGGCAATGCCACATGAAACGCCACGGGGAATGGTCAACGCGATGGAAATCGTACTGCTTTCAGATGCAATCGGCGCCGAGATACGAGGTATAGACCTGTCGGAACCGCAGGATGCCGAGACGATCACCGCAATAAACGATGCGTGGCATGAACATATTGTTCTGCTGTTCCGCGGCCA
>CAJIYX010000050.1 GCA_905181725.1 Alphaproteobacteria bacterium UBA830 | reverse complement strand
CCGATCTCGCCCCGGAAGACCGAATCGTTCTGATGGAGGAGATTACGGTCGCGGGCACCGCCCTTGCGGTTCTCTACCGGCCGGAGAAGATCAACACAGGCGCGTTGGGCAACATTGTCCGCCAGCTTCACGTCCACATCGTTGCCCGAAATACCGGGGACCCGGCGTGGCCCGGCCCGGTCTGGGGCCATAGCCCTGCCGAGCCCTATGATGCGGCGGCGCTTGAGGTGCGTATAAAGGAAATTCGGCGGTCTCTGGGTGCCGCCTAGTTATCCACAGCCGAATCGCCGGGCTCATTGTGCGAAACGGGCCCTGTCCATATGATCAGTGGGTGGCAATTTATTTACTTAACGGCCTTTCCGAACAGGGCGCGGAAGGCAGGGAGAATTCAAATGAAAAGACGCGATCTCATACGCTTCGCGGCGGTTGCCGCCGCAGCGATCTTTACCGTCAGCGGCGCGCAGGCAGCCGATCCGATGAAAGTCGGCTTCGTCTATGTCGGCCCCATCGGCGATCACGGCTGGAGCTACCAGCATGACCAGGGCCGTCTTGCGATGGAGAAACACTTCGCCGGCAAGGTCAAAACCACCTATGTCGAGAAAGTGCCGGAAGGCGCCGACGCCGAACGGGTCATACGCAAGCTGGCCAGCACCGGCCACCAGGTCATCTTCACCACGTCGTTCGGCTTCATGAACCCGACCGTTAAGGTGGCGAAGCAGTTCCCGAAGGTCACGTTCGAGCACGCGACTGGCTACAAGCGCAGCAAAAACCTCGGCACCTATCTGTCGGTTACGTATGAAGGGCGTTATGTCTCCGGCTACGTCGCCGCGAGCGTCAGCAAGACCGGCAAGATCGGTTACATTGCCTCGTTCCCGATCCCCGAAGTCATCCGCGACATCAACGCGGTCATGCTGGGCATGCAGAAGGTGAACCCGAAAGCCGAACTCAAGATCATTTGGGTCAACACCTGGTTCGATCCCGGCAAGGAACGTTCCACCGCCGAGGTCATGATGGATCAGGGCGTCGACGTCATCATCCAGCACACCGACAGCCCGGCTGCCATGCAGGCCGCAGAGAAGCGGGGCAAGTCGGCAGTGGGTCAGGCATCGGACATGTCGAATTTCGGTCCAAACGCCCATCTGCTCTCGGTCGTCAACGACTGGGGCAACCACTACATCAAGTCGGTGCAGCGGGTTATGGACGGCACTTGGAAGTCCCAGAACTACTGGGGCGGCATGGACGATGACACCATCCGTATTCCGTCGTTCAACAAGAAGGTTCCGGCCAATGTCGTGGCCGAAGCCAAGAAATTCATGGCGGGCATGAAGGCGAAGACGTTCAGCCCCTTTACCGGTCCGATCAAGGATCAGTCCGGCAAAGTGCGTGTCCCCGCGGGCAAGACCATGACCAATGCGGAACTCGCCGGCATGAACTGGTACGTCCAGGGCATACAGGGTTCGATCCCTAAATAAGGTCACTCATACCTCACGACAAAGGCCCCGGCGGGAAACTGCCTGGGCCTTTTTTATAAAAACTATCGGAGGGAAATCCCTGCCTTCGCGGGGATGACATGGAATTTCTACTACTGTCCGTCACCCCCGCGAAGGCAGGGGTCTCCGTCCAGCTGCACCGAACTCAGGCGAAAAGCGCCAGCGCCCGGTCGCGGATGGCGTCGGGCGCCTTGGCGAGAGAACCGGCATTGAAGGGCGGCTGCGGATCGTATTCGGTCATCAGCTGGACGAACTGCGCATGAGCGTCGCCGGCGACTTCGGCCAACAGGCTCAGCGCCATATCGATCCCGGCGGACACCCCTGCCCCGGTCATGATCTTGCCGTCGGTCACGACGCGCTCATCGGCGGCAATGGCACCGTATCCTTCGAGCTGCTTGATCGCGGACCAGTGGGTTGTCGCGCGTTTTCCTTGCAGCAAGCCCGCGGCACCGAGCACCAGCGCGCCGGTACAGACCGATGTCGTCCAAGTCGTGTGTTTATCCACTAAGCGCACCCAGTCGAGGATTTCATCGTCCCCGATGATGTGGCTCATATCGGCGGCGCCCGGGATCAGCACTATGTCGGGCGACATCACATCGGCCATCGCGTGATCCGCAGTGAGGCCGATATGGCCCGCCCGCACCGGCCCCGCCGTCTTGCCGACGATCTTGACATCAGCACCCGGCACCCGGCCGATAACCTCCAGCGGTCCAACCGCATCAAGCGGTGTCATCTTGTCGAATATGAAGAGGGCGATTTCCATTTGGGGGCTTCCTTCGAGATAAGATTGGTCAGGTCGACTAGCGATTCAGGGCGTGACCCGCAGAAAAGAAAACGGCGGAGAATACCCCCACCGTTTTCGAAGTCTTTATGAACAAGCGCCCTATTCGGCGGCCTGCGCCATCTGTTCTCGATCTTCGGCAATGATCTTGTCGAGCGCCAGACGTGCCAGGGCGAGGGCACCATCGGCATGAATCTCGACCAGGTCGCGGTCGGGGTTCAGGTTGATGCGGTCCTGCTGAGCTTCCATGATGACCTTGTCTTCGATAAAGGTCGGGTAGATCTGCTCATACATTTCCTGCGTCGTCTCCGGATCATCCTGACGATAACCATTCGCCGTCGACCAGAAATAATGGAAGGTCGTATCGGTTTCAGGCGTCGCTGCATGCAGCAGACGCAGATGAAAACCTTTCTGATCGCGGTTTTCCTTGGCACCCATGCCCATTTCTAGCGCGCCGGACCACTGGAGAACGACACTGGGGCCGACATATTCGAACTCTTGCCAGCGATCGACATTGCCCGTGAACTGACCGCCCGTTTTGTATGTCGGCGGCGGTTCGTGATTCAGCATCCAGCGGACGAAATAGGCACCATTTTCAGTCTGGCGGCTATTCATTTCGGCGCCGACATGGTTCAGCGGGTTGCCGCCGATGGTCTTGTTGTGGACATAGCCGAGATGGGTCAGATCCATCAGATTGTCGATCATCAGCATGTAGTTCGACTTGATCTGGAACATGGCCTTGCGGTGGGGCCAGTTTTCCTTGTCATCATGATACGGGTAATCGACGATCTTCGTGTCGTCGGCAAGCGCCGGGTCGCCCATCCAGATCCACAGGATCTCGTTGCGCTCCACCATCGGGAACGCCTGAACGTGCGCCTGCGGCGGGATGTTCTTCTGGCCGGGAATGTCGACACATTTGCCTTCGGTATCGAAGGTGAGGCCGTGATAGCCACATTGCAGGCCCATTTCGGAAATGTGGCCATGTGTCAGCGGTGCGCCGCGAT
This sequence comes from Alphaproteobacteria bacterium UBA830, assembly GCA_905181725.1. Classification (GTDB taxonomy): domain Bacteria; phylum Pseudomonadota; class Alphaproteobacteria; order MPNO01; family UBA830; genus CAXBCP01. The sequence continues at coordinate 2,401 of CAJIYX010000050.1, read as the reverse complement.
GGCAGCAACGATCTTCAAGCGCGCCGACTTTGCCCTCGGCATTGCGATAAATCACCATCGGCTGGTTCATGATTGTCCGCGCCAGAAGGCCGTTATCAAGCTCTTCTGCCCAGGCGGCGATATACCAGGCGTTACGCACGAATGGCTGGTTTGCTTTGCGGCTCATTGTTCCACTCCCATATCTATCGGTTATGCAAATCGTTCACGAAAGTCCTTATTTCGTCAGATGCTAACGGTCTTGGCCCTGCCCGGCAACACTTTCCGGCGGCAGCACTCTTGCCTTTTTGGCCGGTATTCAGTAGCCACTGGCCTGAAATTCGCAGTTTCGTACTGCGCAACCGCTGAAATCAGTTCCGGAGCACCAAAATGACGTTGAACGAGATCACACGCGTACAAGAATACCTCCGGCTGACGTTTACCAATGAAAAAATCAAAATTCAGCCGCCGAAGAAACCGGACGCGCCAATCGAAGTGTATATCGGGGAAGAATTCGCCGGCGTTCTGTACCGCGACGACGAAGAAGGCGAGATTTCATACACCCTGAATATCTCGATCCTCGAAGAAGACCTGCCGGCCGCCGTTTCGATCTGACGCCACTCAGATACGCCGGATTGGCCGATCTCCTGGATTGGGCTACGATCTTCGAATGACAACAATCGAGAGTGTTATTTCATGACCGTCAAATACCACCTGATCAGCTCGTTCACCTGACCGTGGGTCCAGCGCGCCGTGATTGCCATGCGCGCCAAAGACGTCGAGTTCGAGGTCACATTTGTTAATCTCCGGGACAAACCCGACTGGTTCCTGAAGGTTTCGCCGCACGGCAAAGTCCCTGTGCTCAAGGTCGATGAGGAAATCCTCTTCGAATCCAACGCCATTGCCGAATTTCTGGACGAAACGGTGCCGCCCCGTCTGCACCCGGAAGATCCGCTCCTGCGCGCACACAACCGCGCCTGGACCGACTTCGTTCCGACCTTTTCCGGCGCGCTGAACGGCATCTACTACACAAAGACCCACGAAGACATGGAAGCCGGCCTCGCCAAGGCGTCCAAGGTGCTGGAGCGTCTGGAACAAGCCATCGCACAGGGTCGCGGTAATGACGGGCCGTATTTCAACGGGCCAAAACTGTCACTGGTTGATGCGGCCTATGCGCCGTTTCTTCAGCGCTTTGTCATTGCCGACGGGTTTCTGAAGACCGGCCTACTCGATGAATTCCCGTATGTGAAAGCGTGGTGCGACACCCTGATGTCGAACGAGATCGTCACCGGTGCCGTTGCCCCCAATTTCCTTGAGGAATTTTACGGCAACCTGAAACGCCGTGAATTCTACGTCGCGACACTGATCGGAGATCAGGCAGCACAAGCAGCGGAGTAACAGCCATGGAATTTCCCGGAACCAACTACATCGCCGTAGTGGTCGCCGCCATTGCGTCGTTCGCCTTTGGGTCGATCTTTTATATGGTCCTCAGCAAGCCGTGGATGGCGGCAATCGGCAAAACCGAAGCGCAGATGAAGGCCGACGGCATGAAACGGTCGGTCTTTGTCGTTACGGCCCTGGCGCAGCTCGTCATGGCCTGGGCGCTCTCCGGCATCATCGGCCATCTTGGCACGGACCAGCTGACGGTGATGAACGGCCTGATCTCGGCCGCGTTTGTCTGGGTCGGCTTCGTTGCCACGACACTGACCGTCAATCACGGCTTCCAGGGTGCAAAGAAATCGCTGACTATTATCGACGGAAGCCACTGGCTCGGCGTTCTGCTGGTGCAGGGGCTCGTTATCGGGTTGTTCGGCGTTTAGCGACTTTTCCCCGAAAGCTCGATCTCGACGCTCAGGCCGCCCAAGTCGGTCTCGCCCAGCCGCATATCACCGTCATACAGAGCAACGATATCGCGCACTATCGATAGTCCGAACCCGGTGCCGGGCGGTGCTTCATCCAGCCTGCCACCCCAGTTGAGCGCGACTGCATGCTGTTCGGGTGTGATCCCCGGACCGTCATCTTCGACCCGCACAACCAGGTTACCGTCCTACAGTTCCGCAGACAGAATGACCTTTTCCTGGGCAAATTTATGCGCGTTGGAAACAAGATTACTCACCATTGCTTCCAGGTCATGGCGGGCAACGAAAAACATGAGATCCAGATCGTAGACGCAGGAGATCTCCAGCGGCGTGCGGCGGTACAGAATAGAAAACCCGTCGGCGATATCTTCGAGCGTGGTCGCGATTTCGGTCTGGCGCTGCACCTGCCCTTCCGGCCCGATCGCGCGGGCCAGGCATGGAACGTCAACCGCGACGTCGTCAGCGGTTTTGTCCGCTAACCCGCGGGCGCACTGACAGAGGCTGAACGGTCCGTCATCCGCCGGATCAGGGCCCGGCATGGCATCGGCGCCGGGGACACGGTGCGG
>CAJIYX010000049.1 GCA_905181725.1 Alphaproteobacteria bacterium UBA830 | reverse complement strand
GGCGAGCTTCCGGGTGACGTAGGGATTCACGCCCTGTTCCATCGGCAGTGAAATCCCGAGACCGATATTCTCTCCCTTGGCCTCCGACGCACCGCGATTGGCCGCTTCCATAATGCCGGGGCCACCGCCCGAACAGACGACGAAACGCCGCCCTTTATCCTCCAGCGCCTTCGACCACTCGGTCAGACGGAAAGCAAGTTCTCGGGTATCTTCATAATAGCGCGACATTTTCAGATCGGCTTTGGCTTTCGCAAGGTCGCCACCGCCCGCTTCCGCCGCTTCCAGCCGCTTTTCAGCCTCCGCCCGCGGCAGCAGCCGCGCAGAGCCGAAAAACAGGATCGTGTCCTCTATGTTCGCTTCGGCGAACCGTTCCTGGGGTTCGAGGTATTCTGCCAGGATCCGAAGCGGGCGACCGGCGGGCGAATTCATAAAATCCGGGTCGCGATAGGCGCGCGGCGGATGAATATCGTCTGTACTCATTATTACTCCAGCAGGCGTGGCAATATCAGCGTGATCGTCGGAAACATAATGATAAACACCACGCGGACAGCATCTGACAAGAAAAATGGGAGCACGCCCTTGAACGTCTCGATTATCGGGACGTCTTTCGCCATCGAATTGATGACGAAGACATTGGGTCCGACGGGCAGTGTGATCAACCCGACCTCCACCACAATCAGCGTGATAATCCCGAACCAGAGCTTCAGCTCTTCACCCTGTACCGGAAACTCGACCCCGGCAATGATCGGCCAGAAGATCGGCACGGTCAGCAGGATCATCGACAGCAAATCCATCACTAGTCCGAGCAGAACGCAGAGCGCTATCATCCCGACCAGGATGACCATCGGGCTCAGACCGGAATTCTGGAAGAAATCAGCGGCAAAAATCGGCATCTGCGAAAAGCCGAAGAACGCGTTGAAGGTCGATGCGCCCAGTAGGATCAGGAAAATCATGGCCGTCGTTGATGCGGTGCCGAGAATGGCATCGACAAAGTCTTTCCACTTCATCTCCCCGTTTACGCTTCTTTTTTTATCGTTCCGCAACAAGCCTACCATAACGAAGCGGCGGCTTTCTCAACACGTTTGTCCTGCGCTACAATGGAGGTCATCGCAATCAGAGACAGAACACCTGCATGACCGACAAACCGATCTGGCTGACAGAAGCCGATGTCGTAGGCCTGATCAACCTGCCCGAAGCAATCGACGCGCTGGAAACAACGCTGGCCCTCGAAGCAGTCGATCAGGCGGCAAGCATGCCGAAAACACACCTCATGGTCGCGGCAAACGACGCCATGCATACGATCGGCGCCTCGGTCGCCGGCGAAGGCATCTGCGGGTTCAAGACCTGGATCAACGTGCAGGGTAAATCCGAGACAACGATGACACTGTTCTCAATGGATGATGGCGCCTGCCTCGCCGTGATCGAAGCGACCGCGCTCGGCCAGATGCGCACGGCGTCGGTCACCGGTGTCGGTACCAGACGCCTCGCCGCCACTGGCGCCGATGACATGGGTATCGTCGGCACCGGTAAGCAATCCCTGCCCCAGATTGCCGCCGTTCACGCCGTTCGCCCGCTCCGGGAAGTCCGCATTTCCAGCCGTAATCCGGATACGCGGCGCAGGTTTGCCGAAAGCGTGACCGACCGGCTCGGCATTCGGGCCCGCGCCGTCGACACACTGGAAGAGGCCGTCACCGATACACCGATCGTCACGCTGATCACCAATGCGACCGAGGCCTTCCTGACGGCCGACATGTTGGCCAAAGGCAGCCACCTGAATGCGATGGGCGCCATCGTGCCCTCACGGGTGGAGTTTAACGACGATGTCTTCAGCCGCATCGACCTGATTGCCGTCGACAGCCTGCGCAGCGTTCGCGATCTATCGACCGAGTTCCGCCGCCATTGCGGTGAAGACGAGGCCGCCTGGCAAGAAGTGCGGACCATCGCATCGGTCATCGCAGCGGATGAAACCCGGCCCGACGGGGCCGACGTAACGCTGTTCAAGGCGATGGGCATGGGTCTCTCTGATCTCGCACTCGCGATTGAGGTGCTCAAGCGCGCCCGGGCGCAGAACAAGGGTCACAAAGTACCGGACCGGGTCAAACTGCCGGCTCGACTGACCTAGAAGGAACGCACAATGCCAGCGACCTCTTATGACATCATCGTGGTTGGCAGCGGCAGTGCCGGGCTTGCTGCGGCAATCTCTGCCGCCGAGCACGGCGCATGCACGCTGATTATCGAGAAGAATGCGATGCTTGGCGGTACAACTGCCTGGTCGGTCGGCTCGATCACCACGAGCGCATCACCGCATCAGCGCGCCATCGATATATACGACACGCCGGATGACCATTATGCCGACATGGCGCTGTTTCATGGAGAGCGCCTGAAGGGCCGTGACAACCTGAAACTACGACGCCTGCTAGTCGATCACACGCCCGCGACGTTCGACTGGCTGCTGAGCCTCGGGCTCGTATTCTATGGCCCGATGCCGGAGCCGCCGCATTCACAGCCACGCATGCACAACATCCTGCCCAACTCGCAGATGCTTATTCACCACCTGACGAAACGCGCCCGCAAACTGGGTGTCGAGATCCGCACCTCCGCGCCGATGGAAAAACTGGTCGTCGAAACGAACCGCGTAACCGGCATCGTCGTGACCGGCGAGCATCTGACAGCGGAGAAAGCCGTTATCCTTGCCGCCGGTGACTTCTCGGCCAATCCGGCGTTAAAACAGCGCTACATGCCGCCCGAAGTCGCCCGGATCGGGCCGTTCAACGAAGACAGCACGGGCGACTGGTATGCCCCGGTGACCGAACTGGGTGGGCGCGTATTGAACGGCGACGTGGCGCTTGGTCCGGAAATCCGTTTCCGGCCGCCGACGAAATCGACCCTCGTCCGCAAGCTGCCGCCGTGGCTCTGGCTGGCACGCGTCGTCCGCTGGTCGATCGACAATATGCCGCCACGGCTGCTGCGACCCTTCGTGATGGGATTCCTGACCACGGCGCTGATGCCGTCGCTCGATCTGTATCGCTACGGGGCGTTGCTGATCAACCGCAATGGCGAACGGTTTTCCGACGAGACAGATGCGCCTTCCGATCACATGCCGGCCCAACCCGATGGCGAGGCCTTCGTCGTGATGGACGGCGAACTGGCGTCGACATTTCGCGCCTGGCCAAACTTTATCTCTACCGCGCCCGGTATCGCCTATGCCTATCTCGACGATTACCGGCGCAACCGGCCCGACATATTTTTCAAGGCGGACACTCTGGCAGGTCTTGCCAATAAAACCGGTATGGATGCCGCAAAGCTGGAAAAATCAGTGGCGGACTACAATTCCAAAGATGCGAAGGGCGACCGGCACCCCTGCGCGACGCCGCCCTTTATCGCGCTTGGCCCGGTGTGTTCGTTCATTATGACAACGGATGGCGGATTAGCCGTAAACGAGCATCTGCAGGTTCTGGGCGACAACGATTTCCCGATCGCCGGTCTTTACGCGGCGGGATCGACCGGCCAAGGTGGGTTGTTGCTCGAAGGCCACGGTCATCACCTCGGGTGGGGCTTTACATCGGGCCGGCTCGCCGGGCGTCATGCGGCCTCGGCCGGAAACAACGACAGCGATCTCTTTGACTATTAGTACGCTAGCTCTCTTCCACGAGCCGGGTGCGGCGCGCCGACATCTTTTCCGCCAGTTTCGGCGCTGTTCCCGGGCGGGACCACGGGCAGCGGCCGATGCAGATACCGCACCCCAGGGCTTCGCCGAAATAAGGGATGCACTTGTCGAAATCGACATACCACTTATCGACGCCGCGAACGGTCTGTTTGGTCTCGGAGATCGCACCCGGCGGGCACGCTTTGGTACAGATCTGGCAATTCGTGCAGAAATCGTCGGCGCCGAACACGTCCGGCGCATCGCCCATAAGCGGCATTTCGGTCGCGATCGCAGACAGGCGGAACGATGAGCCGTATTGCCGGTTGATGAGCGAGCCGTGCTTGCCAAGTTCGCCGAACCCTGCGGCAATCGCCGGCGGGATCATTAGCAGGGCTGATGCATAGGGGCCGGCAAAGGCTTTCGCATAATGGCCCTGCTCCATGATGTAATTCGTCAGATTGCGCGAGACCCGAGCCGCACGATTATACTGTTCGCCGACTTCTACTGCGGAGGTCGGCTCCTCCAGCGAATCCGGTGCTGAATTCAGCCGCTCATGATCCATCGCAACCCCGATCATGACGATCCAGGGCTCGTTTAATTCATACCCTTCATAGACGTATTCAGGCTTCATCGGCACGATACCGACCAGATCCGCCTCGTTCTCCAGTGCGAACTTCTTGATATCCGCCGTCCAAGCGGCCGCATCTTTGTCGATTTTCTGTGGCACCTGTTCGACAGCCTTGGGGCCACGCAGCGCTTTTGGCGAATAGGTCGCCCGAACGCCGGCGGACAGGCGATGATGGTTCAGGACAGCGTCCTGCAATTCGCCAAAGGCCTGTTTCGAATGCGGATGCCAAAAGAACGGCGACGCTAGACGCGGCTTGGTCTCCCCGCGCCCGTTTACCGCATTGCCGGACATATCCGGAAACGCTTCGAGAAATTTCGGCAGGGGCGAATAATCGTCGTGCGGCTTCGCCATAGTGTCGAACGTTCCTTCAGGGGAGTTCCACGGTCCAGGCATCGTAGCTGTAAACCCAGTCAGGGTCAGTCTTTTCACGCATAAACTCGTTGCGGTGCGACGTTGCCTGCACCTTTGACGTCCGTGGCTTGCGCGCCGCCTCGAACCGCTTGAACGCTGCCGGAAAATCATCCGTGCCGCCATCCGCAAGACAACGTGACAGCACCACCGAATCTTCCAGGGCATTTGCCGCGCCCTGCGCCATGTAGGGCGTCATCGGGTGGCAGGCATCACCCATCAGCGTGACATTTCCGTGATTCCAGGTCGGCAGCGGGTCCCGTTCGAAGATCGCCCATTTATGAGCTGACGGGCAGGCATCCAGCACGGCGCGCACGTCGGGGTGGAAATCTGCAAAGGCAGCACGCAGATCGTTCACATCGCCGGTCGCCGACCAGGATTCAACCTGAAAATTAGGCTCCGGCTGGCTCGTGGTGAAGTAGATTTCATCGCGCGCCGCTGTCACGTAATAGATGACGATATGACGGTCCGGCCCCCACCATTTGGCGCTGTCATCCAGAAGCTCATAGCCGTTCATCAGAGACGCCGGAAATGCTGTCCGATAGGCAAGCCTCCCGGTAAACCGGGCGTCTTCCGCGCCGAGCAGCGATTCGCGGACGATCGAATGGACACCGTCGGACGCGATCAGCGCATCGGCTGTCACGGTCTCTCCGGTCTCAAAAGTCAGCGTCACGCTGCTGTCAGATTGCTCGACACCCGCGACCTTGTGGTCGTAGCGGATCGTGTCATCAGGCACGGCACCGTGCAGCGCGGCATGCAGATCGCCCCGGTGCATCAGCAGATAAGGTACACCGTAGCGGTCAAAGGCGGCCGGTCCGAGCGGATGGTCATTGGTCAGATGACCGGTATCGTGATCCCGATTGCGCCAGTGCGGCGGCTCGAATGCGGTGGTGCGTATCTGGTCGCCGATGCCGATGCCATAGAGCACCCGCATGGCATTGGGGCTCATCTGGATACCGGCGCCGATCCGCGCAAAGGCCGGTGCCTGCTCATAAATCGTGGTGTCGATCCCGACCTTGCGTAGGCAGGCCGAAGCCGCAAGCCCGCCGATACCAGCACCTAGGATCGCAATTTTGAGGGATTTTTTAGACACAGGTTTCTTTCGTCAGCTTGCTAATCAACTTACCGGCGCCGCTCAGCTTTTCCACTTTCGCGCACCGATTTTCTAGGGGTTCAGGGGATCGGTCGGTGAGCCACAGACGCACATCATCATCGCTGCTCAGGTCCATATCGACGCTGGTCCCCCGCACCCGTTCTGCACCGGGTGCGGTATAATCAAAATTATGGCGCCCGTCGATGCCGTCGACACTGTTTCTACCTGGGTCACGAAATTCATGCTGCTGATTTCCAGCCGCTTGATCCCGTTACACCAGTTGCCGTCGATCGCATCCGCCAGAACCGGCGAGGCACCAAATAATACAGCTGCGGCGACAGCGAAGAACCGTGAATGCGTCAGGAACATCATGCGTTCCAGTCTAACTGGAATTGCGCAGAAGAAAAATATCTCTGACGGGTTCAGAAATGCCGACGCGCTTGCGATGCCGGGACATCACGACAAACAGTTCAAACCGGTCAAAATCGGCGCCTGGCCGCTATAGTCCTTATAGAGCGCGTTGACGTTCATCACGATCCGCCCGGCATCCAGCCCTCCCTGCAATGCATCGACGTTTCCTGTCGGACGCCACCGTCTCTACGGCAGGTCGTCCATCTCAATCGCAGGATTGACGAATTCACAAACAATTGCCAATCACGTGTTTTAAATAGACGTTTCACTTCCTTGAACGACGCGGAAAAGGAGCATATTCATAGCGCTGATCTAATTGATCGTTTGCAAATTAACGGAACCGTAAATGGCCGACGCCGGAATCCACGAAGATTTTTCTGTCACCGGATCAACGAAGGAACGGATACTGCACACGGCAGCCCGTCTGTTTTCCGAACGTGGATTCGACAATGTTTCGTTGCGCGACATTACGACAATCGCAGACGTCAATATTGCGGCGGTTAACTATCATTTTGGCAGCAAGATTGGACTTGTAGCCTATGTTTTCGATCACTATGCGGCGCCGGTCAACGCCGCCCGCCTGAAACTGCTTGATGAATGTGACCAAAAATGCGGTGATGCCCCTCCCGCCGTCGAGGACATTCTCTGGGCGCTGCTGTCCCCGGTCTTCCACGCACCTGACAACGGCGATGAGGGACGACACTTCCGGCAGATGCTCGGACGTATGAGCTCCAACTCAAATCCGGATGTCCGCAGCATTCTGTTTAACACGTTCGACATAGTGTCGGCGCGCTTTGTCGACACTATGTCCCGCGCCTGCCCCGGCCTGCCGAAGGAAGAGCTGTTCTGGCGCCCGACCTGCGTCTACGGTGCCATGATGTATGCTCAGGCCGATAATGGTCGCATCCGCACGTTGTCGGGGAATTCTTTTGACTCCACCAACATGGACGACGCGCTGAAGTACATGATTCCCTTCCTGACGGCAGGCTTCACCCTGCCGCCCGGCGGGAAACTCAGCGCCGGTTAGGAGCGCTCACCCTACATTACCAGAACGGATTTCCCCACAATCTTACGCTCCTCAAGCATCTTGATGCCGTCCATATACTGATCGAACGGCAGACGGTTCATGATGTTGGGACCAATCTTGCCGGCAAGCAGCAGCTCGTAAAGCGCGGCCTGTGCCTCCCCGATCAAGGGCGAGGCATCCTTGATGTAATAATTAATCGTCGAGCCGACTACCGAGATGTTCTTAAGCAACAGGTAGTTCGTGCGCACGGACGGAATTGTGCCCGATGTGAAACCGGAAACCACGACGCGGCCCTCATTGGCGATAGCCCGCAAGGTTGCGTCAAATACGTCGCCGCCGACAAGATCGAACGCCAGGTCCACGCCGCGCCCACCGGTCGCCACCATGACCTGCCCGCGCAGATTATCCTTCAAATCATCCACCGTCAGATCGATGATCGCATCCGCCCCGGCGGCCTTGACCGCATCGCCCTTGGACGGTGTCGTCAGACCAGCCAGCACTACCTTGGCGCCCAGCGCTTTGGCCAAACTGATCGACGCGAGCCCGACCCCGCCGGACGCACCGTTGATCATCACGACTTCACCCACCTGCATCGCGCCGCGACGCGTCAGCGCGAAATACCCCGTCAGATAGGCGAGGCCCATCGCGGCGGCGGCATCGAATTCCACACCGTCGGGTAATGGAAACGCCAGTGTTGCCGGACACACCACCTTTTCAGCCATCCCGCCATGTATGACATGGGCCATCACCCGGTCGCCGACCTTGTAGTTCGTCACGTTCGCGCCCACGGCGGCGACGATGCCGGAAGCATCCTTACCCGGTGTGAACGGCGGCGGCGGATTGTTCTGGTACTTGCCATCGAGCGACAGCAGGTCTGTAAAATTGACACCGCAGGCCTTTACGTCGACGAGAATCTCGTCGTCTCCGGGCGTCGGGTCTGCAACATCCGCAATCGATACGCTGCGATTTGATGTATCCGTAATGACAACGGCACGCATGGTCGTCTCTCCCTGTTATCGTCTTTTATTTACGGCAGAACTCTTCAGCTGCCAGTTCAGTCATTCTCTCCATCGGGGAACATGCGCCCCTGATGCGGCGATAGCGGCTTATCCTTCGCCGAGCCTTCTTCCTTGATCCCCGCCAGGTTCTTGGCGAGTTTTTTCTTATATTCAAGATCCGACTGGCGCGCGATCTGAATCCGCTGCGCCTGGGGTGATCCGGCTCCGTGCATGGATTCGGTCAGATACCCCACCGCGTTGCGCCCCAGCGTCATGTTCTCAATCAGCCGCAGTATCCGAAGGCGGTCTTCCGCCGAGACACCCGCCCGACCCTTCAGGAACTTCTTGAGCAACGGGCCGGTGACCTCGCCGTTCAGGTCTTTCTCCGACGGGGCCGTCACCATCAGCCCACCGGCCAGGTCCTGCGCCAGACGGGATAATTCATACGGGAACCGTGTGACGTTGTGCTTGCAGACATTGGCCAGCATGTCGTTACACTGATAGTTGCCGGACTTGGTCTCGAACGATTCATGCGACGCGGCGATGCCGGATCCATAGATCGTCTCGTTCAGATGCGTCATCTCGACCAGCTTGTCCTTGATGTGCGACGCGTTCGGCACGCCGTTGTAATCGGCAATCGTCGCGGCAGCGCCGATGATCACATCGCCGAGCCCGGTTTTGCAGACATAGGAACGTCGGTGATAGGACGTAAACCGCTCCACCAGGTCGGAGGCAAATTCGTGCTCACCGTCCATAAATATCCGGTCATAGGGCACAAAGACATCTTCGATGATGATCATCGCTTCCTGACCGCCGAACTGCGCGTTGCCCTGATCGATCTCGCCGCCTTCCATGGAGCGCGTATCGCAGGATTGCCGCCCATAGATGAAGGTCAGGCCGGGATCGTCCACCGGCACGGCGCAGACGATGGCGTAGTCCTTGTCGTTCTCGGTAAGCCGCATGGTCGGCATCACGACGACCCAGTGCGAATTAATGCACCCGGTTTGATGCGCCTTGGCGCCGCGGATCACGACGCCGTCTTCCCGCCGCTCCACGATATGAACGAACATATCCGGGTCTTCCTGCTCGGACGGCCCCTTGCTGCGGTCGCCCTTCACATCGGTCATCGCACCGCCGATGACGAGGTTCGATTCCTGCATCTCGCCGATGAACCGCTTGAACCGGTAGTGATACGGGGTTCCGTGCGCCTCATCGATCTCGAACGTCACCGAATGGAGCGAGTTCGTGGCGTCCATGCCGACGCAACGTTGGAAGCAGGTTCCGGTGAGCTGGCCCATTTTGCGCTGCATGCGATTTTGCATCACGACGTCGTCGACGCTTTCCGTCACATGCAGGAATCGATTGACCCGCTTGCCACAGATCGACGAGTTCGCGCTGGCGAGATCGGGGTTTTCATTGGCGAGGTCGAAAGATCGCGCCACCGCGTTGATCGACGGGCGGATCATCGGGTGATCGACGGGCTCTTCCACCAGTTCGCCGAACAGATACACCTTCAACCCGCGGTCGCGCAGGCTTTCGATATATTCCTCGCCGGAAGATATCGGATTCCCCGGCGTTCCCGGTTTTCCGGCCACTGTGGGTGCGATGCTGCCGTCGCGATCCATAGGCATGATTTCTCTCCGCTCGGGACTGTTCAGTTGCCCTTAGAATAAGGCAGATCATTGTGCAGTGCAAAAAGCGTGCATTGCAAAAACCCAAGCTTGTCACCCCGGATTTATTCCGGGGGCCAGTTGGCGTAAAAGACTGGATCCTGGAATAAATCCGGGATGACAGCATCAGGAAGACCGGTACCAATGACCCACGGCGGACAGATCGGCGACATCACCTGGCATCGCATCGTCGAGGCTGAAGGTCCGGAATTCGAGATCGGCTTTCTGCTGCCCGATGCGACACCGGAACAGATCGATGGCCACCGGCCCTGGATGGAACCCCGGTTTCTTGAACCGGGCACCGACAAACTGATTATGACGACGCAATCCTATGTGCTGCGCGACCGGCACCACACCATCCTGGTGGATTCATGCGTCGGCAATGACAAGCAGCGGCGCTTCTATCCACCGTGGTCCGGACTTTCCAGCACAAAGTACCTGGACGGGCTCACCGCCATCGGGCTGTCGGTCGATGATATCGATTTCGTCATGTGCACCCATCTGCATGCCGATCACGTCGGCTGGAACACCAAACTGGTCGACGGACGCTGGGTGCCGACGTTTCCCAATGCACGTTACGTGTTCGCCGAAACCGAATTCAATTTCTGGTCGGAGCTCAACAAGAAGGGCAAAAAATATTCCGACGGCTGCATCGATGACAGCGTGCTGCCGGTGGTCGAAGCCGGCCAGGCGGATATCGTTGCTAACGATTACGCGTTCTCGGACGAGATCTGGTTCGAACAGACCCCCGGCCACACACCGGGCCATGTCAGTATCGGGTTAAAATCAGCCGGCACAAACGCCGTGGTCTCCGGCGATGTCGTCCATACGCCGGTTCAGTGCCGTGAACCGGGCTGGAGCGCGGTGGGCTGTTCGGACCGCGCGCAGTCTGCGGAAACCCGCCGCACCTTCCTCGGCCGCTACTGCGAAACCGACACCCTGGTCATGACCGGCCATTTTCCGTCGCCGTCGGTCGGGCATATCTGCCGTCACGGCGATACATTCGATTTCAGCTTTGAGGGTTAAACGCTCTTCGCCGCGTCTTCACGCAGCTCCACGCGCCGGATTTTGCCTGATATCGTCTTCGGCAGGGTATCGCGAAACTCGATCGCGCGGGGATATTTATAGGGCGCGGTCTGCTGTTTGACGAATTCCTGGATTTCTTTCGCCAGGTCGTCGGATGGCTCGAACCCGGGTACCAGCGTGATATAGGCCATCACAATTTCACCCCGTATCTCATCCGGTTTTGCGACAACTGCGGATTCCAGCACGGCTTCGTGCTCAATCAGCGCGCTTTCGACCTCAAACGGGCTGATCCGGTAACTGGCCGAAGAGATAATGTCGTCGGACCGCCCGACAAACCAGATATAGCCGTCCGCATCGCGCTTCGCGGTGTCGCCAGTGTAGTACCAGCCGTTGCGAAATGCCGCCGCGGTGACTGCATCATCGCGGAAATAGCCGTGAAACAGCCCGGGTGGCCAGGGGTCGGTAACCTGAACACCGATATGACCGACCTCATCATCCGCAACGATGGCGCCGTCATCGTCGATGATATCGACCGTGAGCCCCGGCACCGGCTTGCCCATGGAACCCGCGCGGATCTCCATGCCAGGATAATTGGCGACAATGTTGATGGTTTCGGTTTGGCCGTACCCGTCATAGATATCGCAGCCGGTCGCGGCTTTCCACGAACGCATGGCTTCCGGGTTCAGCGGCTCGCCCGCGCCGAAACAATGCCGCAGTGACGAGAAATCGGCCCCGGACAGATCTTTCTGGGCGAGCACCCGGTAAATCGTCGGCGGCGCACAGAATGTCGTCACCCGCTGTTCGGCGATGATTTTCAGGTGGATGTCGGCATCGAACCCCTCGCCGTCATACAACACTACCGCGGCACCCGCGAGCAGCGGCGGGTAGAGCAGCCCCCATGCCGCCTTGGCCCAGCCGGTATCGGTCAGGGTCCAGTGAACGTCGTCTTCGCCGAGATCCATCCAGTAATCGCCGGTGATCGAATGGGCCAGCGCATAGGCATGGTCGCGGCCAACCATCTTGGGCATGGAGGTCGTACCGGACGTGAAGTAGATCAGCATCAGCTCGTCCGCAGATGTGCCGGGCAGCGTATTCCGGTCGACGGTATCCGGCTGGTCTGCGCACATATCTTCCAGCGTCGACCAGCCGTCGCGGCGCTCGCCGATCAGAATGAGATGTTCGAGGGACGGGCAGTTCGCCCGTATCTGGTCAACCTTGTCGGCATGTTCGGCAGTCACAACGGCAAGACGCGCATCCGCCCGGTTAATGCGGTATTCGATGTCCTTGGCGGTCAGCAGGTTCGTGCCCGGCATGGCAACAACGCCAGTTTTCGCGAAGCCCAGCAGGACCTGATACCACTCGACGACCCGGGGAATCATGACGAAAGCGAAATCACCCTTTTCGGCGCCGAGCGACATCAGCGCATTTGCAAAACTGTTCGAGTGCCGGTCGAGATCGGCATAGCTGTGATGGACAACGTTCTCACCGCCGAGATCGATGGCAATCAGCGCGGTCTTGTCGTTTTCCCGTCCCCGTTTGGCGACAACGTCAAAGGCAAAATTGAAATCGGCAGGCACATCGAGCGAGAAATCAGCCCGCGCGGCGGCATAGTCGAATGGCGGAAATGTCTCACCCATCGCCTTTTCCTCCCGTATTTTCTTTTATGAGGCGAATTTCGTCACATTGGCGGGTCGGGCGCAACGTTCGAATGACGCTCCGGGGTGCCGATATGGCCGAAATCGAAGATTTTTTCGAAAATCCGGGGAAAGAAATTTGCAGATATAAATTGCTTTTATCGGCCTTTTCCCCCATATTTGGTATAAGGTTAGGTGCTTCTGCGAAGAATTAGCTCCGTTTCTGTACATAACCCTGTCTCCGGTTCAGATGAATTCGGCAGGCGAGAAACCGCTGAGCAGTGTGCATGGCGGGCGACACATATTGATTGGATATATTTATGACTCAAGGAACCGTGAAGTGGTTCAACCCTACAAAGGGTTTTGGCTTTATTGAACCGGATGGAGGCTCCAAGGATGCCTTCGTTCACATTTCCGCTGTTGAACGTGCGGGCCTGTCCGGCCTGAACGAAGGCCAGCGCGTCGAATTTGAACTTCAGGAAGGCCGCGACGGCAAAGCGTCCGCAGAAAACCTGTCGGTCATCGACTAAAAATTCGTTTTTCTTGGACGATTTTTGAGACCCGCCTTTGGCGGGTCTCTTTTTTTGTGCGACCCAATCCTTCCTGTGACGCTATTTCGGTGCCAAGCGAGCAACCGGGTAGCCGACGGGATCAATCTGTCTCCCTCTCTATCCGGGAACGCCCGTGTCAGCTCCGCTTACAGGCCGAATTCCAGTGCTTGGACATGATCTACGAAAGACGTAAAGCGGACATGATTGCCACCCATTTCACTCGATCACGCTGACAAGTCGACAATGCAAGTCGATGACGTCCAAAGAAATGAATTGATTATATGACGCGACAAGTCCACACAGGGGGCTCGGTAGGTGCGGGAATGTGGAGTATTGTTGCGTTTCAGAACCTGACCGTCTCCGTCTCAGAATGATTTCGGAAAACGCGAACTGCCGGGCAGTGTGCCTGACAGGCGACACATATTGATTGGATATATCTATGACTGAAGGAACCGTGAAGTGGTTCAACCCTACAAAGGGTTTTGGCTTTATTGAACCTGATGGAGGCTCCAAGGATGCCTTCGTCCATATTTCCGCTGTAGAACGCGCCGGGCTCTCCAGCCTGAATGAAGGCCAGCGCGTCTCTTACGACGTGCAGGAAGGTAACGACGGCAAGTCGTCGGCGGAGAACCTTTCGCTTCTTGACTAACGCATCTGCGTAACGTCAGAGTATTTGGAGGCCCGCCATTGGCGGGCCTCTGTCGTCCCGGCTCGTTGCCCTGACGAGTGGCCTGAAGCACGAAGGCTACGAAAACACCCATCACACTTTTGAGTTACAGCGATGAATCCCACAGCGGTTTCCACAGCCAAAAGCATGCCACCCGCCCCGGATGCTGCGTCTGACCATGATCTCAAGCGGCGGGTTGCCGAATTTCAGGCACCTGACCTCCCCAGCGGTCTCGCGCAGATCCTCACCTCCATTGGCGGATTTCTTGCCGTGTGCGGCGTGATGTATTCCCTCGCGGATTACTCATATTGGCTCGTCCTGGCCCTTTCACCGGTCGCCGGCGGTCTCCTGGTCCGGACGTTCATCATTCAGCACGATTGCGGTCATGGGGCCTTCTTCCGTTCGCGCCGATGGAACGATGCCCTGGGATTCGCCTGTAGCATCCTCACCCTCGCGCCGTATCTGTCCTGGCGCCGCCAGCATGCCGGCCACCATGGCATCTGGAACAATCTTGACCGCAGAAACACCGGCGTCGATATCTATTCGACCTGTTTAACAGTGGAAGAATACAGGGCTTTAAGCCCCTGGGCGCGACGATGGCACCGGTTTAGCCGAAAACCGCTGATTGCCAACATCGTCGCCCCGCCGCTGGTGTTCCTGCTGCTGTTCCGCGTTCCGTTCGACATGCCCGAAGACTGGAGACGCGAGCGGCTCGGCGTGCATCTGACAAACGCCGCCCTGATCGTGGTATTCGGTGGGGTCGGGTGGCTGCTCGGCTTTGACCGCGTTGCCCTGGTACAACTGCCGGCGGTCGCGATAGCCTCGACGATCGGTGTCTGGCTGTTCACCGTGCAGCACCGGTCGGATCATAACGTTTGGGCCCGCCAGGACGACTGGAACGCGACGACGGCCTCCCTCGAAGGATCGAACCACCTTCGTCTTCCCCGCATTTTACAGTGGTTTACCGGCAATATCGGCCTGCACCATATTCACCATCTGAACCCGAGAGTGCCGAATTACCAATTGCAACCCTGCCAAGACGCGATATCTCAGCTGCACAATGTGCCGGAAATGACGATCCGTTCAGCGTTCCGGTCG
>CAJIYX010000048.1 GCA_905181725.1 Alphaproteobacteria bacterium UBA830 | reverse complement strand
TCGGGATTATTCTGTGCGGGTATCTCGCCGGACGGATGAAATTTCTGGGCGCGGCCTCTTCGGAAGCACTGAATGCGTTCGTCTACTGGTTCGCCCTGCCGCCGCTGATCTTTATCGGCATGGCGGTCACGCCGGTCGAACGCATCCTGAATACCGATTTCATCCTGACGGTATCGCTCGGCATTCTCGGCACCGGCGTGTTTGTCGTCCTCGGCAGCCGCTACCTGTTTGGCAATCGCGGCGCTTCGAACGGTCTGCATGCGATGACGGCGCTGTTTTCCAATACCGGCTATATGGGCATCCCACTGTTTATCGCGGCGTTCGGTGAAGACCGGGTTCTGCCCGCCGTGACAGCGACGGTCCTGAACATGTTTTTCTATGGCGCCATGACCGCCTGGGTCGCCGCCGTGAAGGATGAGGCGGACAGGCGCAGCGCCGGCGCGATTGCCGCCAGCATCCTCGGCGCACTGGCAAAGAACCCGCTGGTGGTTGCCCCCATCCTCGGGCTCAGCCTCAGCGCGGCCCATCTCACCGTCCCGGTGCCGTTTGAAAACCTGTGCCGTATTCTGGGGGCGGCGGCAGCACCGGGTGCCTTGTTCGCTCTCGGCCTGTTCCTGGTCGGCCAGCGGATCACGGCAGGCCTTGCCGAGGTTACCTGGATCACGTTCTTCAAACTGATCGCCCAGCCCGCGCTGGTCTGGTGGTTCGCCTTCCACGTCTTCAAGATGGATCAGTTCTGGGCCGTCAGCGCAATCCTGCTGGCCGCCCTGCCGACCGGGGCGCTTGTCTTCGTCACAGCCCAGCAGAACGGTGTGTATGTGCAACGGGCCTCCGCCGGGATCGTGATGTCGACGGCATTTTCGGTGATCACGCTGACCGCTATCCTGGCGTATTTCGGAGAGATTTAGCCTCCGCGTCCTATCTGCGAAGTTCCGTGATTTTCTGAATTACGGCGATCGAGGATTTATCCGCCCGACCTGAAATTTTCTGCCGGTTGCCGCTTAAGCCGCTTGCAGCCCCAGGGCTGCAACGGACGGGATGGTCATGACCAGCAACTCGGTCGAGGCGAGAGGTGTGACGGCCATGGTCTCGCCGGCTAAAAATTCCAGCGCGCTGTGACGCTTGTACTCTTTGCGCCCGCATTTGCCGCGGCCCTTCATAACAAACACCACGCGCAGATGGTCTGTGCCGGGCAGTACCCGGCGCATGCCGCCATCCACCCGGAACACTGTCACATCGGTTCCGCGATCCGAGAACCGACCCAGGTCTTTCTGCTGAACGCCGGGAACGCCACTGTTGCGCCACGCGAAATGAGCGGGCTTCATAATTACCGGCTCGCTATACCGTGGCGGTGGAAATTCCAGCGTCTTGCCGGTGACGTGCTGCCAGATTGCCTCGTAACCGTCGAGATTGCGTTTGCCCGCGCCACCCTTGCGCCGGAACACGCCTTTTTCGAACCGGCCAATCTCGCCAAGCTCGTCATAGGCACGATTGACGGTATCCCGCTTCAGATACCCCTTGCCGCTAGCGCCACCGAACTGGAGCACCATGACGGTACGTTCGGGGCCTTCCTGCGGTCCATAGTGCAGGCCTTCCGGAAAATATCCGATCTCCCCCGCGTCGACGGTTTTTCCGGGGCCGATAGGAACACTGCCGGCGACGCAATACCGGATCTGATCCCACGGATGACGGTGGCGGGGCGAGAAGAATTCGGCGCTTTCGCGGCCGATATGCAGACCGTAATTTTCCGGACTAGCCGCCTCACCTTCCATCAGGCGCTTGATCAGGATTCTGCCCTTGCGGTGACGCAACTGGTTGCCGCGCCATATCATTTCCGACGCCTGGACGATTCTCATAGACAATCCCTCTCAGAGAAGACGGGAAAGCTTAACGGGCAGCGTCATCCAGACGCAAGTTGCAAAGCCCTAGGGTTTGTCCGCGAGCTTGTAGAGATCGCTGCCGACGCCGAGATATCCATCCCAGGCAAACCAGTAACTGATATGCCCGGGCACTCGCGCAAGCGTCGCGCCGTCCGGGC
Source organism: Alphaproteobacteria bacterium UBA830 (assembly GCA_905181725.1). Taxonomy (GTDB): domain Bacteria; phylum Pseudomonadota; class Alphaproteobacteria; order MPNO01; family UBA830; genus CAXBCP01. Next base: position 1,898 of record CAJIYX010000048.1, on the reverse strand, counting down.
CGACCAATCGATCCTCGGTGATTTTCCATGCCGCGTCGGCGGCACCAGCCTCGTTCAGAATATTTGCCGCTTTGCCTGCGACTAAGCTGCGCGCGCTACGCTCATAGGCCAGCACCGTGCGTGACCCCGCATCTCCTACCAGCACGATGGGTTTAGCACCCACGGCATCATTAATGACGGTTTCGCGGGCGAACGCCGTCAACGGCCAGGCCTTTGCCGCAGCAACGTCCCGGATACCGAACACGTGGTCCTTGCGCCGGACGACGGAGTCATCGCGCACGATCACCGGAAACATCAGGCTCGGGCTCGCGAAATAATCGCGTTACACCACGCCGGAGCCGTAATTCCTCCGATGCCCGGTATCGAGAGACAGTACTTTTGTTATCGGGTGGCGGGCTTCCCATTTCTTCCAGGTGGTGACCACCACGGGGCGGATTTTCAGCTTGATGCCGGCATCTTTCAGGGGGCCGCTGACAGGCTCGCCGGTGAACTGGTTCCACAGACTATTCGTCTGCCGGTCGAACATCAGCTTGGTGGACCGGTACAGAAAGCCGGACGAGCCGAATACCAGTGTTTCCCCTGATGCACCTCGCCGGTTTCAAACAGAATGCCCGCACCGCACAGCGTGCAATAGGCCAACGCCACCGGCACACACCCGATGACGTCATTGAACATCTCGTGCCAGCCCATGATGCGCAGCGGATAGGCGCGCGCATCGCCTTTAATCTCGACACCGAAAACCAGATCGTCGTCGCGAACATAGCCGGCGTCACGGACCGCAACCAGTGTGGGATTGTCGAGCGATGGAATGCCATCGAGCTTCAGCACGCCCCAGACAGTCTCTTCCAGCCGGATCTTCAGGTTTTCGTGCTTGCTCCTGTCGTCGCCCAGGAACTGTATAAAGCGCGAGTCGATGCGCTCGAGGACCTCTATCTTCAGTTTCCGGAAGCTGGGATGCGGAATGTTCTTCGGGTTCGCTTCCTGCCAGAGCATGGCATCGCGCCACGACTTGACCGGTTTTCCGATCAGGCCGGAAATCGCGCCGAGAATAACAGAATCGTTCCGCCTGAACCGGAGCGACAGAATTAATGCAGGGGCAATATCGGGCTTGCCGCGCGAGGCCAGCAGACGCAGTCCCGCATCGGATGCCTCAGTCGATCCAAACAGGATGGTTTCCGTTATCTGGCCGACGGTCTGATCGTTGAGCGGCAATGCCCTGGCCGACCAGCCGGTCACCGCCAGCGCAAATATCGCGCCCGTTACAATCGCCGCGTTGAATATCTTCATCACCTGCACCCGCTATTGGGTCGGGATGAGAGATAGGATGTTTCCGGCGGCAGCGGCGGGCGCCTCAACGGGTTGTGTATTAAGTTGATACAGGCTAGCCGGCAGTATGCTCCTGACGCCAGCCAAACCGGACAATCCAGTCGCCATCTTCCTTCTCAAGACAGAAGGCGGTGCCAAATTCGGGTTTAAAACTGATCACCTGAACAGACTCGTCGCCGCTCACCAGTTTGGCCGCGGAACGCCGCAGGTAGTCAACGTGACCGACCATAATGACATCCCCCGTGCTGGCCGCGATCTCCGCCATGAACGGCGCAACATCGTCACCCGTATCAATCGGATATCCGGCAACCGCCAGTCTGTCCGACAGCCCCATGACGTCCGCAATCCGTTCCGCGGTCTCGCGGACCCACTGCTTGTCACTATGCAGGATGCGCACCGGGTTGATGCCCGCGGCAACGAAACGCGCGCCCAGCCGGTCTGCCTGCTCGCGGCCCCGTTCAGTCAGATGACGCGCCTGGTCCTCTTCGAGTTTGAACGCGGTGGTGTGATGGATGAGATAGATTTTCATGCACTGCTCTTTCAGGCAATTCCGATAGGGCAGGCACAATACA
>CAJIYX010000047.1 GCA_905181725.1 Alphaproteobacteria bacterium UBA830 | reverse complement strand
GCTCCGGGTTGTCGTCTTCAGGACGCCGCGCTGAAGCCGGCCGCCCCTAAAGCGGCCCAGAATGCTTCTGCCGTTGCCGCATCGAGCGGTTGCAGCGGTGGGCGCAGGGTCCGCCATGCGGCGTCGCCGGTCTTGCGCGCCATCGCTTCCTTGAGCGCTTCGACGAGCGGGAATTTCTGCGTTGCTAGACGGATTGCGCTCAGTGCTGTCTGGTAAGTATCTGCATCGTCACTCTGCCAGTTCGCCAGAACGGCTGCGGATTCACGGGCAGAGATGTTGTTGCAGGCGGTGATGGAGCCCGCGCCGCCGATCCGCAAGATATCGAGCAGGTAGGCGTCTGAGCCGGAGAATACATTGAAGTCCGGGAAATTCGTGACCATCGCCTGCATATTCGCGAAATCGCCGGCCGAATCCTTGATGCCGACGACGGTGTTGGGATAGGCTGTCACCAGCTTTTCGATCAGCGGCAGAGTGATCGGAACGCCGGTATTCTGAGGAATATGATACAGCAGAATTTTGAGCTTCGAATCGCCGACCCGCTGAATGATCTCTGAATAGGCGGCGAATAGACCATCATCGCTCGCCGGCTTGTAGTAAAACGGCGGCAGCATCAGCACGCCGGCGGCACCGATTTCCAGCGCCTTGCGGCAAAGCTCGACGGTGTCGGGCAGGGCGCAACAGCCCACGCCCGGCACGGACAGTCCCGAATTGACGTCGCTCTCGCCGAGCGCGTCGAGCATGGCCAACCGTTCCGACAGGCTGAACGAATTGGCCTCGCTGGTGGTGCCGAGAACGGCGAGTCCCGTACAGCCCTGTGCCATCAGGTCGCGGCTGTGGTCCAGCCAGGCCGCGTGGTTCGGAGACAGATCGTCGTTCAGCGGGGTCAGGACAGCGGCCATGACGCCGCCGTCGATCGGGGAAAGTGTGCTCATCGGATTGCTTCCAGTCTGTCGGTTATTCGGAATTCATATTTCTATTATTCGGGCCAGGTCACGATATGGTCTTCGGGGTCGATGCGTTGCGATTCATGAACCACTTTGTCGCGGACCGATATGCCGGCGGTATGGACCGTCTCGCGGCTCCCCGAAATCAGGGGGTGCCACCAGCTCAGCTCCTTACCCTCGGCGAGCAGACGATACGCGCAGGTCGATGGCAGCCAGTTGGCGGTCCGCGCGAGCTCCGGGGTTACCTGGAGGCAGTCGGGTATGCGGACACTCCGGTTCGGATAGTCCGAGCATGCGCAGGTGCCTAGTTCGAGCAGCCTACAGACGACTTCGGTAAACGCGATCTCTCCGGTGTCGACATCTTCAAGCTTGATCAGGCAGCACTTGGCGCAGCCGTCGCAAAGCGATTCCCACTCGTCGGAGTCCATCGCGTCGATCGACTTCGTTTCCCAGAAAGGTGCAGTATCTGTCACGGTGTCAGGAACCCGCTGCCTTAGCCAGCTTCTCCGCCATTCTCTCCGGCGGGGTCGCATGGGTGAAATGGGTGACGTATTCCCCGTCGGGGTTCATCAGGAAGACGATGGAACTGTGATCCATCAGGTAGTCCGTTGATTCTTCTTCTATGCCCTTCGCGCGGCCAAAATACACCCTGTAGACCTGCGCGGTCTTGGCGATCTCTTCCGGCGTGCCTGTCAGGCCGACCATGCTGGGGTGAAAATTTTCGACATAGGCATTCAGCTGCTCCGCCGTATCGCGTTTGGGATCGATGGTGATGAAAACCGGTGTGATTTTTTTCTGCGTTTCAGGGTCGAGCTGATTCATCGCCAGTGTCATCGACTGCAACGCTGTCGGGCAGACATCCGGACAATAGGTGTAGCCGAAATAGATCAGCATATGTTTGCCCCGGAAATCCTTGTCGGTTTTCGGTTGCCCCTTGTGATCGACCAGCGCAAAAGGCCCTCCGATAGACGCAACACCTTTTACGCCTGTGCCACCGCCATAAAGAATGAATGCCGCAATGGCCGCGATAACAATGCCGGTTACCGCCAATAGAACAACCTGATAGACGCGCATGGGCCCGTTTCTCCTGAAACATAATCTGGGGAAGATATAAGCACCGGCCGGCCTGAAGGCCATAGAAAGACTTGACCCTGGGCACCCGGATGAACAAGTTTACGTTATGCGTATAATCCCCAATTCCGTTGCAACCGGCCTCACGGTTGTCTTGCTTGCGTTTCTGCCTCTGGGCGCAGCTGCAGAGATAAACCTGCTGAGCAACGACCGTTTGATCGAAGCCGTAAAGGCCAACGACATCAACGCGGCCGAGGATATGCTCTTGCGGAAGCATGAGGTGGATGTCCGGGATCAAAACCGCAGGACGGCGCTGTTTTTCGCGGCGATCCAGGGCAATGAAGATTTTGTCGAGCTTCTGCTGCGCTTCAACCCCAAAATCGGGGCGGTCGACAAATTCGGCAGCTCGCCGATTTATTACGCCGCCGCGGCAAACCATGTCGGTGTTATTGAGATGCTGGCGGAAAAGGGCGGTGATCTCGATCTGCAGAACCGCGGGGGGTTAACTCCCCTGATGGTTGCTGCGTCCGAGGGTCATCTTTCCGCGGTGCAAATCCTGATTGAGCTTAAAGCCGATACCGCGACGACGGATTTCACGGGACGCACCGCTTATGACTGGGCAGTCCTAAACAAGCGACGGGTCGTTATCCGTTACTTAAAATCTGCCGGACTCGGCGGTTAGGGCTTTGTTCACCATAAATGCGTAACTGTTGCCCCTTCGGTTTTTAAGCCGTGGGGGACGATGCCTATTTCACCACACTGGTTCTATGGGAGCGATTATCTGTTTGTGGTGCTTTGCGCTGCGCTCGCGCTAGAATTTCTGGTCGGTGGCCTGCCCGGTTTTCGGCAGGTTCTGTCATTTCTACGGACGATCAGCATTTTTCTGGCGCATCGTGTAGGCCGCCGTCTGAACCGTCAGAACCGATCTACCCGCAGTCGCCGGATGCGCGGCGCGTTGCTAGTTTTTGTCCTGGTTCCGCTATCCGCCATATTTGGGCTCCATGCAGCTGAATTCTGCCGGTCTCTGGCAGATGGCTGGATCGTTGAGACTGTTCTGGTTGCCATGTGCGTCGGTCTCCAGCGGCCGTTCTGCGCTGTGCGCTGTGCGCTGTGCGCTGTGCGCTGTGCGCTGTGCGCTGGCGCGTAAGAGCCTTGAGCGCGCGCGCTATACCCTTGGCCGCGTGGTCGATTATGAAACAGATAATATTGACGAGCATGGACTGGCCCATGGATCGGTTGAGATCTTTGCCGTTCGGCTCTGCGATAGTCTTGTCGGGCCGGTTTTCTGGTACGTGATTGCCGGATTACCGGGCGTGTTCGGGTATTGTGTGACGACAGCGCTTGCCGACGCGCTTTCTCATCCGACGGAAAAGCATGCGGCGTTCGGTCGGGTTGCCGGCGCGCTTGACCGGCTTATGAACCTGATTCTGGCGCCTGTGACAGCGATGCTGATTGTGGCCGGGACGCTTTTCGCGCCAACGGCGCGTCCCATTGCGGCAATACGGGGGATATACGCGCGGTGCGGCCTCTGGCCAGTCGCCAAGGGCCGGCTGGACCCAGGGCGCCGTTGCCGGCGCTCTTGGTTTGTCGCTGTCCGGACCCCGTCGACATGACGGCGCGGTTGCCCCCAGTGCATGGATCGGCGATGGGCGTGCCCGCGCCAACTCCACCGACATTGCCCGTACGATGTGGCTTTATATGATCGCCGGGTTCCTCGGCGTTGCGCCACTGGTACTGCTGGCTCTCGTCGCCCAGTACTTTTGAAATACCAATGCTTCTGAAATATCGTTTTCGCTATTCACCCATCTGCAGCAACTGGCCGCGATGCCGGGCGACACGGAACGCCCAGAGGAAAGCGGCCATACCGAGGCCGAGATGCAACACGTTCAGCGACACCGACCAGATGAAACGATCGACCAGGAAGACCCCGTCCATTGCCGCGGCGCGCATGCCTTCGAAAACATGTGCGGATGGCAGGCTGTAGGCGATCGGCTACAGCCAGTCGGGCAGGGTGCTGATCGGATAGTAAATGCCGCCTAACGGGGCGACGGCGCATATAATGGCCAGGCAAGTCTTTCCGCCCCCAACCCACAACGCAGCACAAGCCCCGATACCGCCAGACCGACGGCGGCGCCGAAGATGAGCAGGTTCAGGAAAAACGCGATCAGAGGCAGGCCCATCTCGAAAATCGAATAATGATAAAGCGGGATGGCCAGAAGTGCTGCCGGCACCACGCCGATCATGGTCCGGATAGCGCCGATAACCAGGAGCGAGCAGGCCCATTCATAGGGCCGCAGCGGGCTTGCAAAAAGCTGCCCCCAGGTTGCGTGACCACATCTCTTCAAGGAATGAAATTGATACCCCGATATTCGATCGGAATATCACATCCCACAGCAGGACCGCAGCGATCAGAATACCGCCGGCGCGGACGAGCCATTCGGAATGTTCGTATAGAAACTGGGACATGAATCCCCAGATCAGCATCTGCATTGTCGGCCAGTAGGCGAGTTCGATGATGCGGGGAAGCGATCCGCGCAGCAGATAGAAATAGCGCAGCACCATTGCACCTAAGCGCCGTGGCAAAAATAGTATCCCTTCTCACGACTGTCCCGTCTCCTGCCCTGTATAGATATTGCGCTGCCTGTTCCGGCTGGCTGGCGCTGCGGTCGCGCGCGATATCCAGAAACACCTCTTCAAGCGTCGTGTGGCCATATTTTTTCAACAGTCCGGCAGGGCTGTCGCGGTCCATGATGCTCCCCTGTTTCATCATCACCACTTGATCGCACAGGCGTTCGACCTCGGCCATGTTGTGGGATGCGAGAAGAATGGTCGCCCCCTTCTTTTCCTGAAGGTCTTTCAGATAGGTATGCACCCAGTCGGCCGTGTCGGGATCGAGAGAGGCCGTCGGTTCGTCGAGCAGCAGAAGATCGGGTTCGTTCAGCAGGGATTTCGCCATCGACACCCGGGTCTTCTGCCCCGATGACAGTTCGCCGAACCGCCGGTCGAGCAGCCCGTCTATTGCCAGATCCGCCGCCAGCTCCCCAAGTCAGCGCGCCGGGTCGGGAACGCCATAGAGTTTCGCGTATACCATCAGGTTTTCCCGTGACTTCAGGCGCTTGGGCAGGTCCATATAGGGCGATCAAAAATTAATTCGCGGCAGCACCTGGTAGCGGTGGCGCAACATGTCCGTGCCGAGCACTTCAAGCGAACGCGATGTGTGTATAAGCAGGCCGAGGATCATGGAAATGGTCGTCGTTTTGCCGGTACCATTGCCACCCAGAAGACCCACTATTTCTCCCTCGCGGGCGTCGAAGCTCAGGTTCTCGACGGCGACGACATCGCTAAAACGCTTGGTGAGATTTTCTACTCTGATCGCGATATCGGGCATAGCGGGAATATGGGGCGCGGCGGCGCGAGGGCGCGACGCGCCAGTTCCTTTCCTGTTCCTCGGGTCCAGTTCCTTTCCCCGTTCATCGAGAAATGTGCGGAATAAACTTCACTCCGGCGAGACATCGCGATAGACGTGACCCAGCGTTTTCTGAGGTGACTTATGGATGCCCCGAGCAGCAGCCGTGCGATCGACGATATGCCGTCGATAAACGCGGCTTACGATACGGTGCCCGCAGCGACCGACCCGGTCCGCCTGCGGACCCTGACCCTGATCCGTTGGGTTGCGATCGGTGGCCAGGCACTGACCCTGCTGGTCGTCCATTTCGGCTTCGGGTTTCCCGTGCCACTGGCAGCGGCGTTTTCGGTCGTGGGTGCCTCGCTTCTGTTGAACCTCATTGTGATGTCTGGGCATCCAACCCCGGTCCGGCTGGGTGAGCGGGCGGCCGCCGCCTTTCTCGCTTTTGATATAATGCAGCTTGCCGCGCTGCTGTATCTGACAGGTGGCCTTGAAAACCCGTTCTCGTTCCTGTTGCTCGCGCCGGTCGCCGTGTCGGCTACGATCCTGTCAATCCGCAGTACTTTTGCGTTGTGCGTTCTGTCTGTTGCCAGCATTACGCTGCTCGCCGTGCGGCATTACCCCTTGCCCTGGGCCGAAGGCGGCTTCTCGGTTCCGCAGGTCTATGTTCTGGGGACATGGGTCGCGCTTGCCGTCGGTATTGTCTTTTTCGCGATCTACACGTGGCGCGTTGCCGAGGAAGCGCGCCGGATGGCCAATGCTCTTACCGCCAGCCAGCTTGCCCTCGCACGCGAACAACAGTTTGCGGCCCTGGGCGGCCTCGCGGCGGCGGCGGCTCATGAGCTTGGCAGCCCTCTGGGGACGATTGCCGTCGTATCCGGCGAAATAGCCCGCGATCTGCCGGCGGATAGTCCCATCACTGAAGATGTCCGCCTACTGATAAGTGAGACCGCCCGCTGCCGGGATATCCTGGCCGAACTTTCCGATCGCTCCGATGATGGCGAAGACCGCTCATCGCCGTTTGCCCTGCTGCCGCTTCATGCGCTGGTTCAGGTGGCGGCCGACCGCCACCATCAGGATCATATAACGTTTTCCTTTGAGGAAACGCCGAGACGGAACGATGACGATAAAGGTGCCGAACCTGTGGTTCTACGCAGCCCCGAGATTATCCATGGAATCGGCAATATCATTCAGAATGCCGTCCAGTTCGCGCGCTCAACCGTATATATCTCGAGTGGTTGGGACGCCGAGAGTATCCGAGTTTCGATTCGCGACGACGGCCCGGGTTTTCCGCCGGGTGTTCTTGAGCATGTCGGTGAACCGTATATATCTTCACGGACGAACTCAGCTGGGCATATGGGCCTGGGAATTTTTATCGCGCGAACGCTCTTGCAACGATCCGGTGCAGGGGTCGCCTTTGACAATGACCGGACAGGGGGCGCGCGGGTTGATATCGTGTGGCACCGTGCTCAGCTTGAAGTGAAAGATATGGAACTGTCGGCATGACCAAAGAAACACTAGACCATTTCGAAGACAGGTCGCTTCTTATCGTCGATGACGACGAACCGTTCCGCACCCGCCTTGTGCGGGCTATGGAGAATCGCGGCTTCGAAGTGGTGACGGCCGCGAGTGTGCGGGACGGCGTGTCCGCGGCCCGGTCCAAACCGCGGGCCTTTGCCGTTCTAGATCTGCGGCTTGCAGATGGCAGTGGGCTCGATATCGTGTCGGCGATTCAGGAAGGGCGCCCCGAATCGCGAATCGTTATGCTGACCGGCTATGGCAATATCGCGACGGCCGTCGCCGCCGTCAAAGCAGGTGCGCTGGACTATCTGGCAAAACCGGCGGATGCAGACGCGATCGAGGCTGCCCTGCTTGCGAAAGGTGACGGCCTGCCGCCGCCGCCTGAAAATCCGATGTCGGCCGATCGGGTCCGTTGGGAACATATTCAGCGTGTCTACGAGCAATGCGACCGCAACGTTTCTGAAACGGCGCGGCGTCTGAACATGCACCGGCGAACCCTGCAACGGATTCTGTCGAAGCGTGCCCCCCGAGAGTCTCCTCCCGGCGATGCTTGATCCGGTTGGCGCAGAAGAAAATTCGGCCCCGAATTTCTGGTGGGTCGGTCCGGAGGACAATCCCGTTCTGGTTGAGAACGCGGAAGCGGTGATGCCGTATCTACCGTATTACATGGCGGGTTGGCCTTTGAAATGGGCGGGGAAAATAGCCCAGAGGGCGCCCGATGTTCGGGTGATAGAGCACCCTGACGGGACCTTTCAGGTCATCAGCGTTGGTCCTGGCGGGTCGAATTTTAAGTTCGATAATCCTTATGATGCGGCCAATGGCCTTGCCGGCGGTCTGATCAGCGTTTTTGTTTCGCGCGACCCTCAAATGGTGTGCCTCCATGCCGGTGCGGCTCGGGTCGGTGACGGTCTCGTCGTCCTCATCGGGGACTCTTTCGCCGGAAAATCGATCGTAGCGCTCCACCTCGCCGTCCTTGGGAATACGTTTTTTGGCGACGAGCAGGTCTGTGTGACCTTTGAAAACCCTTCTCAGGGCATGTGTCTGGGACTTATGCCAAAAGTGCGCCTGCCCCTGCCTGAAGATTGCGGTGACGCATTCCGCGAGTTCGTTGACGGGTATTCGTCGATGCAGGGGGACGAGATGGCCTATCTCAAACTCTGGGAGGGCGAAGCCGGGACATTCGGGGAAATGGCGCCGTTGCGTGCCCTTGTCTTTCTGGACCGGATGGAGACTGGCGATTCCGAATTGAGCCCGGCGTCGCATCCGGAGGTGGTCAAGACAATGGTCTGTACCGCCTTTGCCCCGCATATACCCTCCTCCGATCTGTTGGCAGGGCTAACCCGGCTCGCGGGTGCTATAGAAGTCTATCATCTCAAGTTTTCGAGCAGTCGTGATGCTGCTGCTCTGCTATCGCAGGAATTCCGGCAACCGGGTGCAGAGTCGGATTTGGGGCCGGAATCGGGGTTGGGAAGATAACGGCAGAGGTTATCTATATCCGGAACCCGGCAGGCCCCGCGACCGAGATCGATTCGGAAACCCTCCTCGTTGAGCCGAAAACGGGCGAGGTGTTTTATCTGGATACGGTCACCAGCGCGCTTTGGTGCCTTCTCACCGAACCGCGTCATAACGTTGAAATCGTCCAGGCCTTTACTGAAGCCTTTCCCGATACCGACGTGGGCCCGAACCCGTATCGGGATAGATACCGGTGCCTATTACGGCGGCACGTTGAGTTGTCTCGTGCAGGACGGCGAGTCCCGCGCGGTCCTTCAGATCTGATCAATGGCCTCGGCCGGGCTCTCACCAAATCGGGCAATACCGGCAGAGCCATCACTCTGGCGCGCGATATTCGCCCCTGCCGGCCCGCTGCCCGCGCCCTAGCAGGCCGGGCTGCTGATGGATGATGACTAGCGGTTTGCCTACCTGGTCACACCCGCGCTTGCCGCCCATTGTCTGGAAGCTGCAGAGAATCGGCTCGGAAAGTCATTCCTGAAGGCCTACACCGTCAAACAAAGCCTTCTGATCAACTGGTTCAATGGTGGCGTTCAGCGCCGGTGGGCGAAGGTTATTGCCGAAACCGGTATGCCGGTGATCTATCTGAAAGGTTTTACCTTCGCGCGTTCGCTTTATCCAGACCCCTGTATCAGAACCATCGGCGATATCGATATTCATGTCCAGCCGGACAGTTATCCGGCCAATCGTTCTCTGCCCGTCGAAGACGTTTTTGCAAATTCGACACTTCAGATGATTGTCGGCGCGGAGGTGAAAACCCCCTGCATAGAGAACGCGCTGCTCCTATACCTCGCCAATGCGGCCAAGGACAAGTTTGGTGTCTTTAGTGTGCGCAAGCTTGTCGATATCTGGATGTTGTTAAGATCGGGCCGGCCGATCGACTGGGATGTTGTTGAACGGCTTGCAGCGTCAGGCAGTTTTCTGAAGCCGACAGGTGTCGTATCTGCACTCCTGCACCGGCTTGGCATGCTGAAGGGTGCCGTGCCGGAATCGCTTTGCTCGGTAACATCGGGGCTGTTGGCACGGCCCTTCGAGCGACTGGTGTCGGACTACGCGTCTCAGAGCCCACGGCGATGCGCTTTTTTGAGCGGGAAATGTTGTTTTGTACAGAGTCCGGCGTCGCTTTGCACAATACCGGGCTCCGTTTTAAGGGGTTGCTCCGGCGCAAAAATGGCTTGCCTGAAGGCTATTCCCCCCTTGACGCAATGGGCTGTCAGAGTTCTTTTGTACCCCTTGCGGTGATAGCCTCGCGGCGGCTCTCGACCGAATAAATTTCGTGAGTAGGGAGTTCAAATGTCGGTTCCGAAAAAAGTTCTTATCACGGGGGGCGCAGGGTTCATCGGCTCTCACCTCTGCGAAAGGCTGTTGAGCGACGGCAACGATGTCCTTTGCGTCGACAACTATTTCACCGGCGCAAAAGACAACATTGCCGACCTACTCGACAATCCCCGCTTCGAGATCATGCGCCATGACGTGACATTCCCGCTCTATGTGGAAGTTGACGAGATCTACAATCTCGCCTGTCCTGCATCGCCGGTGCATTACCAGTACGATCCCGTGCAGACGACCAAGACCAGCGTCCATGGAGCGATAAATATGCTCGGGCTCGCAAAGCGGTTGCGGGCCAAAGTCTTTCAGGCCTCGACCAGTGAGGTCTACGGCGACCCGGAAGTCCATCCGCAGCATGAATCCTATTGGGGCAACACGAACCCCATCGGCCCGCGGTCGTGCTACGACGAAGGCAAGCGCTGCGCCGAAACTCTGTTTTTCGACTACTGGCGCCAGCATCAACTCCAGATCAAAATCGCGCGCATCTTCAACACCTATGGCCCCCGTATGCACCCGAATGACGGGCGCGTAGTATCAAACTTTATTGTTCAGGCCCTGCAGGGGGATGACATTACGCTCTATGGTGATGGTTCCCAGACTCGGTCCTTCTGCTATGTCGACGACCTGGTCGAGGCGTTTGTGCGAATAATGGCAACGGATGATGGCTTTGTCGGCCCGGTCAATATCGGCAATCCCGGCGAATTCACTATTCTGCAATTGGCCGAGAAGGTCATTGAATTTGTAGGCAGCACCAGCAAGATCGTGAACAAGCCGCTCCCGATGGACGACCCGACCCGTCGCCGCCCGGATATCACACTGGCGCAGGAAAAACTTGGCTGGGAGCCAAAGGTCGAGCTTGATGAGGGCCTGCGGCTTACCATCGACTATTTCGACAAGCTTCTGTCCGGCGGATAGCGGCGCGATGTCGACCAAACCGTTCTATGACCGCAATGCTGCCTTCGTCGTTGAAGTCGCAGACGTCGAGCGGGCCCGTAAAGAGCTGAAGACACCGGGTACGCGTTATCATTGCGTCAGCGAGAAACTTTCCGATGCAGGCCAACAATGGCTCGCGCCCCGCAAAGGTGGAAGAAAAGCCCGTTGCGGATCACCAAGAGCGTCGTTTTGACAGCATCGGCATAGATCAAGATATCCGGCCCCCATGCCCGGATTGCTCGGGCCAGTTTTCACAGTGCCGCAGGATTTCGGCTGCCGATCGGATAGGCAAAATAACCGTCAGCGAAATCTCCGTCGCCCAGCACCGCCTGCAGCGGTGGTGCGGCGGCGGCTACCGGGAAATTCGTCAGAACCCGCTTTTCGGCATCCGGCCATATCTCGTTCAGATGATGAAAGATCGCTATCAGGAACGCGATACCGCCCAACCTGCCAAGGCGATGGATCAGTATTTTTTGTGAGGCAGCAGGCATTGGTCAGGCGTAACAGTCTTCGACGATCTTGCGCAGCCAGCCGCGATAGCCCTGCTTTAGTGCGGCGGGGTCGTCTTTCAGCAACCAGTCGGGCATCGGTACCGCGAAGCCGGTTTTCGGGCGGTTAAGCACCTCGTCGGGCAGGGGCTTTGCCGGGCTTGCCGCCATGTCGCGTTTGCCGGGTGGCGTGTCGGATACCAGCATCGGCGCGATCCGGCGAAAAAAGACCATATCGACCAGCGGCACGCGGATTTCGAGCGAATGTGCCATGCCCGCCCAATCCGAATCGCGCAGTAACTGGTTGCGCATGTAATGGGTCGTTTCGAGAGCCGAGACCTTGCTGCGTGGGGTCGGCAGGCCGTCCACCTGGCCGCGGCGGCCTGTGGTTTCTTCCAGCTGCCCCCAACCGTCACGGGCCATTGTGCTGTCCATCAGCTTCGGCAGTTCCCACGGCATATAAAGGGCGCGGCGCAACAGATAGGCATCCGGGTAGGTTGTGCCGTATTCGAACAGCCCGGCATATTTGGGCGATTTCACTGCGCTGATGGCGGGTCCCGCAATTTTACGGAATGACCGCCCGGCACAGCGCATCCCGGGGATTTTTCCCAGCGTACCGGCAAGGCGCGGGATCTCCTGAAAACTTGGATAACCGCCAAACAGCTCGTCTCCGCCAAGCCCCGACATGGCGACCTTCAGGCCGGTTTCGGCCGTGACTTTGCTGACGAAATAGGTATTCACGCCGTCGATGGATGGCTGGTCCATGGCGGCACAAAGCCGTTGATATTCGGCGTGGAAATCGGTTCCTTTGACGCGCTGGGTGCTATGCGCGGTGTTGTAATGTGCCGCGATTTTCTCTGCGAGTGCCGTTTCGTCGAACTCGGTGTTATCGAATTCTTCGAAGGCCAGTGTCACCGACCGCAGGGCGTCGGGTTGCAGCTCAGCGGTCAGCGCCACGATGGTTGCCGAATCAAGTCCTGCGGACAGAAATGCGCCAACCGGCACGTCGGCGACCAAATGATGCTGGAGCGTGTCGAGCAATGCGTCGCGCAGGGTTTCCTGCGACCACTGTTCCGGTGCTTCGGCGGCATGTTCAAGTTCCTGCGTCACGTCGAAATACCGCATCGGTGCGCGAGCGCCGTTTGCGTCGATCCACATCGTGCTGCCGGCGGGCAGGCTGCGGATTTTGTCGAACAGCGTCCATGGCTCCTGTACGGACCCCCAGACGTATATGCCCGCCAGACCGGCCGCAGAAGGCGCGGTGTCTATCCCGCCACCGGCCAGCAACGCTTTGACCTGAGAGGCGAAACGGAGGGTTTTACCGTCATTTGAATAATATAGCGGTTTGATCCCGAAACCGTCGCGCGCCAGGAACACGCCCTGCTTCGCGCGGTCGTAGATCGCAAAGGCAAACATCCCCCGCAGGTGTTCTACCATGTCGGGGCCGTGCCGGTCGTATAGATGCAGCAGCACCTCGGTGTCCGAACCGGAGCGGAACTGGCGGCCCTGCTGTTCAAGCTCGGCACGCAGTGCCCGAAAGTTATAGATTTCGCCGTTATAGGTGATGACCAGCCTGCCGCCATCCATCAGCATGGGCTGTGCGCCGCTGTCGCTCAGATCGATGATCGACAGCCGCCGGTGCGCAAATCCGGTCCGCGCATCGTCCGCTACCCAGCTTCCTTCGCCGTCGGGGCCGCGGGCAATCATTGCGTTGTTCATGCGTAACAGGGCGTCCCGGTCAACCGGTGGCGCACTGCCGTCATAGGCGAAAAGGCCGGCTATACCGCACATTTGTTGCGATCCGCCTGGTGAGTGTGGAGCGGCTCCGGTATTCCGGAAACCGGGAAGATGTTACGCAATATACCCGTGCCTGTGACGTGAGCGGCTGCGAGAATAGGTTGACGCAGCGTCAGAGCGCTACCATACACAATTTATGGGTACAACGTCGTCCGCATAAACATGCGCATTCTACATGCAATTTCGAACCTTTCGCCGCAGGGGGGGGGGCGCCGGAGGTCGGTATGGGCATGGCCCGTGCCTTGGCGCGGTGGGTTCATGAAGTGGCGGTCTGTACAACAAATTTCAACGGCACAAACAATCTTGATGTGCCACCGGGGGTGTCACTGGAATCCGGCGGTGTCACGGTGAAATATTTTCCTGTCCATGCGCCACGATTCTGGGAAACCTGCCTGCCGCTTGATCGCGCGTTGCGGGTGGATGCCGGCAAAGAAATAGGACCATCGGTATGTGCGGCATAGCGGGTTTCGTCGGCTCCTGGTCCCCGGCACTGGCCGGCGCGATGACTGCGGCGATTGCCCATCGCGGCCCGGACGGTGACGGCCTGTGGTCGGATGCCGGCGTCGCACTTGGCCACCGGCGGCTGTCGATCATCGATCTGTCGGATGCCGCGGCCCAGCCGATGCACAGCGCGGATGACCGTTATGTCCTGACCTATAACGGCGAGATTTATAATTTCCGCGACCTTCGCCTGGAGCTCGAACAGGCCGGCACGGACTTCCGGACCGGGTCGGATAGCGAGGTCCTGTTGGCGCTGTTCGCGCGGAACGGGCTGGACTGCGTCGACCGCCTGAACGGTATTTTCGCCTTTGCCGTGTGGGACCGGCGCGACCGGGTACTGTCGATTGCCCGTGATCATTTGGGCGTGAAACCGCTCTATTATGCCGCCCTGCCGCAGGGATTCCTGTTTGGGTCGGAGCTCAAATCGCTGACCCTGTGCCCTGATCTGCCGCGCGATATCGATGCGGCGGTCGTCGGCGACCATCTGGGCTTTCTCTGGACGGCCGATGAGAACACTATGCTCCGCGCCGTCAAAAAACTGCGGCCTGGCTGTGCACTTACCATCACGTCCGATGGCGCAGTGAGCCGGTCACGTTACTACCGGACACCCCAGTTTGACGACTCTGCGCCGCCAACGCCGAACGACGCCATTGCGCTCCGCGATATGATCGACCGGGTCGTCGCCGATCAGATGGTCGCCGACGTCGAGGTCGGTGCGCTGTTGTCCGGCGGCGTGGATTCCAGCGCAATTGTCGCCGCCATGTGCCGTGCGACCGACCCGTCTAAAATCACCACCTTCTGCGCCGCGGTCACCAAGCCTGATTCCGGTACCGATAATTTCGGCGACGACCAGACCCATGCGCGCACCGTCGCCAAGCACCTCGGCGTGAAACTGATCGAGGTTACAACCGATGCCGATCTGATCGCCGCGCTGCCCGACATGATCTGGCAGCTCGACGAACCCACGGCGGATTTCGCCGCGGTACAGACGTTGTTGCTGGCCCGCGCGGCGCGCGAAAACGGGATCAAGGTATTGCTGTCCGGTGTCGGCGGCGACGATCTCTTTACCGGGTACGGGCGGCATACGGCGGGGCTGATCTGGGCCAAGGCAAACCGGGTGCCGGGTCTGCGGGGTCTTGGCTCGGCAGTACTGGGTATGTTCCCGCCATCGAGCATTCTGGGCCGTCGTCTGAAACGAATTGGATCGCTGCTGTCGATGCCCGAAGACGAAATGCTGGCCGACGGGATGAGCTATTCGGCCGTCGGTATGAACCGCCGCCGGGCGTTGCTGGCGCCGGGCCTGCGCGATGTGATGCCGGCAGACGGAATCGCTGACGGGCTGCGCACATCGCTCGACCGCACACGTGGGAATCATCCCGTGGAGCGGTTCCTCGATCTCGAACTCAACGGCTTCATGCCCGATCACAATCTGAACTATACCGATAAAATGGCCATGCAGGCGGGTGTCGAGGTCCGGGTGCCGCTGATCGATCACCGGCTGGTCTCGCACGCGATGCAGTTGCCGCTTTCGGCCAAGATTTCCCTGCGCGAAACCAAGCGAATCCTGCGGGCGTCCCAGCGCGACCGCCTGCCGGCTGAAATCCTGACCCGGCCCAAGCAGGGCTTCGGTGTGCCGGTCCGCAGCTGGCTGCAGGGGCCGGCACGCGACATGATGGAAGACCTGACCTCGCCTGCCGCCATTTCATCGCGCGGCCTGTTCGATGCGGCCGCCGTGACCAGGCTCAAAGACGACTTTTATGCCCAGCGCGTCGATGCTGCTTTCACGCTGTTCCCGATGATGGCGATGGAGTTATGGTGCCGGGCGCTGGATAACACGGAGACCGCCAGCCCATGAAGGTGAGCGTATGAGTTTCAGGCTGACATCCGATCCATTGGAGCGAATCCGGAAGATCGAGAAGATTCTTTTGATGCTGCGCTTTGTCTGGCGTTTCCTGCGTGTGAAAGGCGCCTGGCTCAAATACGAATATATCAAGCCATGGCTTGCCGATCTTGCGCCGGCGACGGTTGTGGATATCGGCGTCAATCACGGTCAGTTCCTGCATCTGGCCAGTCGGCTCTGGCCCGGCGCGGACATCATCGGCATCGAGCCCAATGCGGCATTGGCCGAAAAGGTGAACACGTTTTATCTCGGAAACCCGAAAATCCGGGTCGAATCCTGTGCCGTTGGGGCGGAAGATGGCAATATCGACCTGTTATGACCGCAAATGACCAGAATAGCTCGATTCACGAACCGACAGCGGCCTTTCATGACTACAGGACAGCCGATGGGGTCGTCCGGACCGAGCCGGTGGCGCTCAGACGTCTCGATGGGCTGCTGGACGGCATAAATGGTCCGATGCTGGTGAAAATAGATGTTCAGGGCGCGGAGCTCGAAGTGCTGCAGGGTGCCGGGGACGGGCTGGACGATGTATCGGTCATCATCATCGAATCGCCGTTCGAGGCATCCTATGACGGCGCTGCCGGGTTCGACGAGATCTACCGGTTCCTGACAGAGCGCGGTTTTTCTTACGAAGGGGCGCTCGGTCAGCTGAATTCAAAGCGTACCGGCCGGATCCGCCAGGAAGATTCGATCTATGTACGGCGGTAGTTGCGCCCCCGTGACATGGCGGCATAGATTGCGGGAAATTTGAAAGATGTGGTTGCGTAGATGAAACAGGTCGTCCAAAGCGCGCGTTCAGGCAAGCTGGCGCTCAAAGAAGTACCCGATGCGAAGGTCCGGTCCGGACATCTTCTGGTGCGCACGCGTGCCTCGCTGATCTCGGCGGGGACCGAGCGCATGGTTGTGAACTTTGCGAAAAAGAGCCTGGCCGCCAAGGCGAAGGCGCGGCCCGATCTGGTGCGCAAGGTGCTCGACAAGGCGAAACGCGACGGCATCGGCGCCACCATGCGCGCGGTTATGGCGCGGCTCGATGAGCCTTTGCCGCTGGGTTATTCGGCAGTCGGCGAAGTGGTCGAAGTGGGTGCCGGACTCGAAGGAAAATTCCGGGCAGGCCAGCGCGTCGCCATCGCGGGTGCCGGGCTCGCCAACCATTCGGAACTGAACGCGGTGCCGGAAAATCTCTGCGCGCCGGTGCCCGACGACGTGAATGACGAGGAAGCCTGTTTCGGGACGCTCGGCGCGATTGCGATGAACGGCGTGCGCCTGGTGGAACCACAGCTCGGCGACGTGGTTGCGGTCATTGGTGCAGGCCTCGTCGGCCAGCTTGCCGCGCAGTTCCTGGATCTCGCGGGCTGCCGGGTGGTGGTGCTCGACTACAACGCCGACCGCCTGAAGCTTGCCACCTATGCGGGGGCCGAACTGGTCTGCGATCTGTCGCAGGGCGACCCCACGGCAGCGATCATGGATATGTCGGGCGGACGCGGTTGCGATGGCGTTGTGATCGCGGCGGCGACCGATTCGAGCGAGCCGTTCGATACCGCGGCCAACATTGCCCGCGACAAGGGAAAGATCAGCCTGGTCGGCATTACCGGTACCGAGTTTGATTACCGGCTGTTTATGAAAAAGGAACTGTCGGTCGTGGTTTCGCGGTCTTACGGGCCGGGCCGGTACGATCCTGATTATGAAAATCGCCACGTCAAATATCCGATAGGTTTCGTGCGCTGGACCGAGACGCGCAATCTCGAGGAAACCGTGCGGTTGATGTCGCGCCGCCGTGATCATCGTTTACAGGTCGAACAGATGATCACGCATAAATTCCCGTTTGCGGATGCTGAAAAAGCCTATGATATGGTGTCGAAAAACACCGAACCGCATCTCGGCGTGATCCTTGAATATGATACAGCGCCGGTGGAAAGATCGCCGAAGCTGCGGACACCGGTATCGGTCTCGACAGGAAAACCCGCGTCGGGAAAATGCGTTCTCGGCGTCATCGGGGCGGGGAACTTTGCCCGGACGGTGCTGTTGCCGCGTCTAAAAAAGATCGACGCAGTGGAACTGCACACGCTGGTCACCCGGCGCGGTATTTCCGTCGACCATTCGGGCGACAGTTTCGGCTTCGCCCATTCGGATACAGACGATACCGCGATTTTCGACAATCCGGATATCAACGCCGTTCTGATCACGACGCCGCATTCGACCCATGCGTCGCTGACCGCCCGCGCGCTGGCGGCCGGCAAGAACGTGATGGTGGAAAAACCGCTCGCGCTCGACCGCGAAGAACTCAACACGGTTATCCGCGCCCGGCTGCAGTCGGATGCCTTTCTGCAGGTTGGCTTCAATCGCCGCTTCGCACCCTTGGCGGTGCAGGCGCGGGATCGGCTCAAAGCGGCGGGCGGTTCCAAATATGTGCTGCTGCGCGTCAATGCCGGTCAGTTGCCGGATGACAGCTGGCAGAATGCGGCCGAAGAAGGCAACGGGCGTATCCTGGGCGAGGTCTGCCATTTCATCGATCTGGCCCGGTTCCTCGTCGGTGACGACATCAAAACCGTCCAGGCGGCAGCAGCACGGGTCTCGCAGGGCGCATGCGACGATCTCGCCGTATCGCTGAATTTCGCCGATGGCAGCCTTGCGACCATTGCCTATACGGCGCTTGGCGATACTGCGTATTCGAAAGAACTGGTCGAGGCGTTCGCCGGTGGCACTGTCATCAATATCAATGATTTCCGGGCCCTGACCGTGACCGCAGGCGGCAAGGAATCCAAGGTCGGCCGCTCGATGGAACAGGATAAAGGCCATACGGCGGAACTGCAGGCCTTCTCCGAGGCGGTGGCGACCGGTGGTTCGGCGCCCGCCGATGAGGCCGAACTTGTCCAGTCGAGCTTAGCGACCATCGCGGTGCTCGAATCCCTGCAACGGGGCGCACAGGTCGATCTGTGATCATAGCCCGAAATATGCGTGCTCCGATGATGCATGCGCCCTGATATGTCGGTAGGTCGCCTCTGGCGCACCGTGCGCCACCTGACGGCGGAACAATGGGTTTTCCGGCTTCTCTGCCGGGGACAACGCCTGGTGATGCGCCATCATCCCAAATTCAGCCGCCGCCGGATCGACCGCGCCGCCCGGAAGCTCCCGCTGGCAGACCCGTCTTCGGATGAAGCGGTCGCCATTGCAGAGATCGTCCTGCAGCTGCAGACCGCCGTGCATGGTGACAGTTATGAAGGCGCTCCCGCTGGAAAATTCACGCTGCTAAACCGTGACTACGATTTCGGCAGCGTGGAACAGGTTTCCTGGCGCGGCGAATTCCACGAAGGCAACAATCCCCTGCGGCGCATGAACCTCGCCTATATGGGCTATGCGGTGCCATTGCTGGCCCGTGGCTGGGCGGAGGATCTGGCGGCGATCCGTGCCTTGGTAGTGTCTCTCGACCAGCAGAATGCCTGGTCGGCGCCCGGTGTCTTTCGCGATGTCTGGAACGCCTACACGGCAAGCCACCGGCTGATCAATCTGCTCTCCGCGCTTGCCCTGTACCGCAAGGCGGGTGGTCCTCCCGACGCGGCTGCCGAGGCCGTGCTTCTGGAACATGCCCGGTTCTGCGCTGCCTTCATCCGCGCCAATCTGGAACGCGATCTTCAGTTCAATCACCTGATGAAAAACTATGTGGCGTTGTCGGCCTATGCCGGGATGTGCGACACGCTGCCCTCGGCCCTTGGCCTGCTGGGGGCCGCCATACCCAAATCCATCCGTCAGAACGTACTGGCCGATGGTGGTCAGGCCGAGCGGTGCCCGATGTATCACGTGCTGTCGATGCTGGATGTCCGCGTGCTGGTGGCGAGTGGTCTGTTCCCCGATGCTTGGCAACCGGCACTCGATGAGACGGTCGCCCGTATGTCCGCGGCCCTGCCGGTCATGACACTGGCGGATGGTGAAATCGCGCTGATGAACGATTCCTGGGTCGGCGAAGCGCCGCGTGCCGACAGTGTCGTCGATACGCTAGTTCCACAACCGGTTACACGTCTTCCCGAAACCGGCTATGTCCGTCTTGGCCAGGACGGCGATTCTGTTGTCTTCGACTGTGGCCGCTGCGGTCCCGATGATAACCCCGGCCACGCTCATGCGGATTTCCTGTCGGTCGAGGCAACGGCCGGCGGGATGCGTTTCCTCGTCGACACAGGCGTGCCGACCTATACCGCCGGAGACGACCGCAATGCGTCCCGGTCGGCTGCCGCGCATAACGGGCCGCGTCTGACAGGCGCCGAGCCCATAGAGTTCTGGAAATCATTTCGTGTCGGCCGCCGCGGTTATGCCGGTGAACTTGATTTTACGCCCCCGGACGGCGCGCTTTTCGCCGCGGGCTGGCAGAGCGGCTATGCCCATCTTGGTGCGGATGTGCGCCGCGCTGTTTGTCTGTGGCCGGGTAAGGGATTGCTGATTGCCGATCTGTGGCGCAGCGTGACATCAGGTGGGGGGGGGAATGCTGAGGCACGGTTCCTTGTCCCGTCGGAATGGCAGGGCACTTCCGGCACGACGTTCCGTCAGGGTGACACGGAACTGTCGATACAGGTGCTGACAGGCACGCTGTCCCCGCCGGTTGAGGCTTCACACTGGTACCGGTTCGGGGTCGAGCGCAAAGCCCATCGTCTGGATGTAAGCCCTGCGGTCGAGGGTGCGGATGCACGGGCTGCGGTATTCTTTGCCTGGTCGGTGGACGCAGTTGTTCCAGAGGCTGCAGCTCTGTCGCAGCTGTTTGACGGCCTTGCCACGGCAATTCCAACGGCGGGCTAATTAGTCTACAACCCGTCCGACAGGATTATCGCGTATGAAGATTGTTGTATTCGGACTGGGCTATGTCGGCGCGACAGCGACCGCCTGACCCCGCGGATTATATCGCCCGGGCGGCCGTGTGTATCAATCTGGTGCAGGTCGGTGCTGGCATGCAGAACAAATTGATTGAATTCATGGCGATGCGCAAAGCGGTCGTCGCGACGACGGTTGCGAATGAGGGTATTCGCGCCACACTTGGCGACCATCTTGTGATCGCCGACGAAGCGCGCAGTTTTGCCGACGCAGTGCTTGCTCTGCTGGCCGACCCGGCGCAGCGCGACAGCCTTGCGGAAGCCGCCCGCAACTATATTCTCGGGCACTGGAGCTGGGAGGCGGATTTCCTGGCGCTCGAGGCTGAGATGCTGAAGGCTTTAGAGGATTCCACGCCGCCGCAAAATGCGTTATCCAGCCCGGAGGGAGACTGACCCATGGATCTCAA
>CAJIYX010000046.1 GCA_905181725.1 Alphaproteobacteria bacterium UBA830 | reverse complement strand
GGAAGAGCTTGGTGTATCTCTGCTGCATCGTCATTCGCGCGGCGTGGAGCCGACCGAGGCGGGCACGGTCCTGTTGGCCCATGCCAACGCAATCCTCAAGCAGGTCGAGCAGGCGCAGCGCGAGGTTACCGATTTGTCGGGGCCGCCGCGCGGAAGTGTGGTTCTTGGTATTACGCCGACTGCGAGTGCATTGCTTGCCACGAGGCTGATCAGAAGTTGTCAGGAACTCTATCCCGGTGTTTCCCTGAATATATTCGAAGGGATGAGCGAGGAGGTAATGCGTCGCCTCGCCGGTAACTCTCTCGATATGGGTTTTTCATATAACCCCGGCGCGGCCAAAGGGATTGCAACAGAGCCGCTGCTGACAGAAGATTTGTTTCTAGTTGGTGCCACGGGCGCCGATGATCCCGGCGAAAAGGTGTCGTTCAGTGAGGTCGGTAAACGTTCGCTGATCCTGCCGAGCCGGGGGTTCGGTCTGCGCGAGTGGGTCGAGAGCACCGCCCGTGACCGGGAAATGGCCCTGGATATTGCCTTTGAGATAGATTCCGTTGCGACGCAGCGCGAGCTTGTGGAAGGGGGGCTCGGATATACGATCCTGCCCTATGCCGCCGTTCGTCAGGCTGTCGAAGCAAACCGGCTTTTTGCGGCGCAGATTATTCGCCCGCATATTTCGCGTACGTTGAATATTGCCTATGCCGCATCTCATAACGAAAACAAGGCGACCCGCGCCGTACGGGAGGTCATCGACCGGGTGGTGGCGGAAAGTGTTGCCGAAAGCAATGGGCGGCTGCAGAAGGCATAAATGTTATTGCGAAGATTGCAGAAAGCTATTTTTCTAATATTATATATTGAACAACAGTTGTTGAATGATACGGCCGGCAGGCCTTAGAAATAGATATCAAACAGGAAGGTACGAAGAAAATGAGCACCAAATCCGTGATTGCCGGGATCGACAAGGCCGTCGATAATTTCTCCAAGCAGAACCGTATGCTCAACGAGCCGATGACCAAGGGGCGGGCATACATGTTCGTCATGCAGCACCGCCTGAATACGCGGCAGCGCAATTCTGTCCTGAAACTCCGGGTCGCGACGAACACACCTGTCTGGGATGTCAAAATGGACATCCTCGAAGCCTGCGTAGAGGAGCTGGTCTCCGACGTGGAGCACGGCGATGGCCGGCCGCACTGGAAGGTGCTTGAAGACTTGGGTGTAGATTGCGGTATGAAGCGCGCACAGATTTCCAACGCGAAACCGCTGCCGTCTACCCGTTTGGCGTGGCGCGCATGGGACGGCCTGATGAGCAACCGGCACTGGTTGCTCGGATTGATGGCGAATACCTGCGCCGAGCGTGCGAATATCCCGGGCTACGGTAAGGGCGGGGTCCGGAAAAAGGGCTGGTTCGGGAACGAAAACCGTCGCTGGGGCAAGCTGTTCGGTCTGACCGAAGAACAGCGCCTGTTCTTCGGCATGCATTCGGAAGCCGATATCAAGCATTCCGATCTTGGCTGGAAGACCGTTGCCGCCCACGCCGCGAAACTTCACATGGAAGACGACGTGGTCGATGCGTGTGAGGAAAACCTCATCGTCTGGGATCACTACCTCAATGGCATTGCCGATGCGGGCGATGCACTCAATAAGAAGATGGGCTGGCGCCTGTCCGTCAAATAGGCAAATATCTTCTTCGGGCGGGGCAAATGTTCCGCCCGAAATCTGTTCGGATGCCGTGCTGCCTAAAACCGGGATTGTCGGCCGATACCTGAGGGATCAAATATATGTCGAAGCTGACCGTTACTTTTGCCGCGAGCGATTACGAACACACCCGTGATCTGACCCGGGGCGACATTCAGGCGGAAGGCATCGATCTCCGCTATCTCAACCTGCCGATTGAAGAGACCTTCTTCCGGTTTATCAAGTTCCGCGAATGGGACGTCTCGGAGATGTCGTTCGGCAAATACATCGCGCTGAAATCGCAGGATGATGACAGCATCACCGGCATACCGGTGTTTCCGTCCCGGGTGTTCCGCCAGTCATCTCTGTTCGTGCTGCCCGGCTCTGACATCAAGGATGCGTCCGACCTGCGCGGAAAGCGCATCGGTATTCCCGAATGGGCGCAGACCGCGTCGATCTATACGCGCGGCTGGCTGGTTCACCAGGTCGGTATTCCCCTGAAGGATATCGAGTGGGTTCAGGGCGGTGTCAACGGCGCCGGCCGCAAGGAAAAGGTAAAACTGAGTATTCCGGAGGGCGTTTCCTATACGCCGCGCCAGGACAAATCGCTGACCGACATGCTGTTCGATGGTGAGATCGACTGCATCATGTCAGCCCATCCGCCGACACCGGTCGAGGAGGGTGAGGACACGATCATGCACCTCTATCCGAATTACCGCGAAATTGAGGAACAGTATTACCGTGACACCGGCATTTTTCCGATCATGCATGTGATCGCGATGCGTGGCGATTTCTTTCGCGAAAACCGCTGGGTGGCAACCAACCTGTACAAGGCGTTCGAGCAAGCGAAAAATCGCGCGATGTTTCGGGCAACCGAAATGACGGCAACGCGTATGCCGTTCGCGTGGTGTTACGAAGCGGCTCAGAAAGCGAAGGATCTGTTCGGCGACGATTTCTTCCCTTACGGGATTGAGAAGAACCGTCCGACGCTCGAAGCATTCCTGCAATACGGGTTCGAGCAGGGTGTGTGTCAGCGCAAACTGGAAATCGAGGAACTGTTCCCGGAAGAAGTGACCAAGCTCCTGACCGAATTCCACGTTTAGGTTCCACCGCCGGGCGCGCTTGCGTATATCGTGGGGCGATAGACCGTCAGAGTGGAAAGAGATCATATGACGCTTCCCGTTGTCCTGGTGACCCATCAGCCGGCTGAACCGATACGCGATGCTTTCCTCGGTGTGTTCGCGGGCGCGGCAGAACTGCACTTTCTGCCTGAACTTTCCGAAGATTCCCGGCGGGATGCGCTGCGCAGTGCCCGCGCCGTACTGACCTATCATCCCATTCGCGACCTCGGCATCGATGCGCTCGCTCAGTTGGAGAATTGCGGCCTCATGCAATGCCTGACGGCGGGGATCGATTACCTGCCGTTCGGCGATCTGCCGGACCATATCGCCGTCGCCTATAACGCCGGTGCCTACGCGAAACCGATGGCGGAACACGTTGGGGCCATGGCGCTGTCGGCGGCGAAACGGCTGGCAGGCGAGCACCGGCTGATGAAGCAGGGGGAGTTCAACCAGTTCGTGCCGACAAAGAAAGTCGCAGGGATGACCTGCGGCATCCTGGGCTATGGCGAGACCGGGCGAGAGGTCGCGCGGCTGATGCGTGCATTGGGCATGAACATCCAGGCGGTCAACCGGTCGGGCATGACGGATGAGCAGGTAGACTTTATCGGCACGCTGTACGATGTGGATCGCGTGCTGGCAGCATCGGACGTGGTCGTGATTACGCTGGCGCTGACAAAGACGACCGACCGGCTGATACGCGCAGCACAGCTTGGCGCGATGAAACCGGATGCAATCCTGATTAATGTCGCGCGTGGTGAGATCGTCGATGAAGACGATCTTTACGCGCATCTTGTCGACAATCCTGAATTCACCGCCTGCCTCGAAGCGTGGTGGATCGAACCCGTACGCCACGGCAGATTCGAGACCGCGCACCCGTTTCTCGATCTGCCGAACGTGATCGCGTCGCCACACAATTCTGCGATGACGGACGGGTCACTTATCACCGCAGCCGAGCGCGGTGCGGAAAACGTGCTGCGGTTTCTAAAGGGTGAGACGCCAAGGTTTATAGCAGGAGATGACGTCCGAATGGTGTGAGACGCCCGCCGCTATGACCGTTTAATCTCTGCCGGTCCATCATCCGGTCTTTATCGTTGCGGGTGTGCGAAACTTGGTTGCGGGAGGGGCGGGCTGGCGTCAGTCTCTAGCGGAAAGAACGAAGTAGGCGTGATTACTTTCTCCAGATATATGATGCCACTGGCGGTGCTGGCACTGGCACTGGCACTGGCACTGGCACTGGCACTGGCACTGTTGCGGAATGTATTCCTCGCCGGCAATATCTTTCAGTCGATCCATGGTGTTAAAAAGAATAACTTTTGTGGGCGACCTTCAGGCGGGCATCGTGTTTTCGCTCTGGGGAACCGCAGGGGTGTCGCTGACCCAAATAACTCGCACGCGTGAATTAGAGGAACAGGACGCCCTCAACCGGTTCACCGCGTTCTGCCGGTCCTTTCACTTTTCACGATTAACCGGGAATTAAATCAATGCTTTCACTTCTCAAAATGGCTGTACCTGTTGGCCAGCTTCTCAAAGAGCGCGGCCAGACGGTTGCTGTTTCCGAATCCGCTGCCGGCGGCCTTGTTTCGGCGGCGCTGCTGTCGGTACCAGGCGCATCCGGCTATTACCTCGGCGGGGCGTCGGTATACACGCAGACGGCCCGTCGCGGCCTACTGCGGTTCAACGATGCCACGGCGCAGCTTCGCGGCTCGACCGAGGAATATGCCACCCTGACGGCGGCGACGATACGCGACCTGCTTGAAGCAGACTGGGCGATCGGTGAATCCGGCGCGGCGGGCCCGTCAGGCAACCGCTATGGAGACCCGGCAGGGCATGTGGCTCTAGCCGTGGTTGGACTGGGGAGAGCGACCCGCATGGTGCAGACCGGGAATGATGATCGCGAAGCCAACATGTGGGCGTTTGCGCAGGCGGCGCTCGATCTTTTGTACGATACCGTGAAGGCAAACTGAGATGCTGACGGTTTACGGAATTAAGAATTGCGACACCTGCCGCAAGGCCCGGAAATGGCTCAACGCTGAGGGTGTAGAACACACGTTCCATGATTTTCGTGTCGACGGCTTCGATGCGGCCAATGTGTCACGCTGGTTGGAGGCAGTCGGCTGGGAAAAATTGCTTAACCGACGCGGCATGACCTGGCGAAATCTGGATGAGTCCGATAAGGATCGCGTCGATGCAGCCAAGGCGGCAACCCTGATGGCCGGCAACCCGACCCTGATCAAACGGCCAGTCTTCGATGACGGTCGTCAGATACTGGTTGGGTTTACCGTAGCCGAACAGAAAGCGCTGAAGGCTTAGGAGATTGTTCCCCGGCGCCTCTTTCTAGGAGCTTGTGCCTAAATTTGTCGTCACGTCGATAACGGCAACGTTGCCCTTTTCGACCTCGGTGACGGCTTCCTGAAGAACTTCCGCGAACTCGTCTGCATTGCCTACCGGGCCTTTTGCCCAGGCGCCGAAACCGCGCGCGACCTCTGCAAAGTCGATGATCGGATCGCGCATGGCCTGACCGATCCAAGCGTTTTCCTTCGGCCTGTTGCGGTTATGGGCAACCTCGATCTGGTGAACCTCGTCATTTCCCCAGGTGGAGTTGTTGTTGACGATGTGGAGCATCGGCGCGCGGTAATGTACCGCGGACCAGATTGACGCCGGGGCCATAAGATAGTCGCCGTCACCGCCGATGGAGACGCAGAACTTCCCCTTGTTTTTGAGCGCGATCGCAGCACCCACGGCGGCCGATGTATTGTAGCCGACCCCGCCACCGCCGTCGGAGCCGAGATAGGCGCCAGCTCCCGGAAAGCTCCAGACCGCTTCGTTGAAGCTGCGATGATTGGCGGCGCTTAGCATCCAGTCTTTGTCTTTCACCGCCTGATAGATTTCGTAGATCATCCGTTCGATTTTAATCGGAGATGAATCCCATCCTTCGCGTGCTTTTGCCGTCTGTGCGGCGCGCAATTTGTCGTGGCGTTCTGACAGCATCCTCTTGCGTGCGGTGATACGGGCGTGGCTGCCATCATCGCGCTCTAGTATTTTTCGGACCGCTGCCGTCAGCTGTTCGAGTCCGTATTGCGGCTCGCAAACTAGCTGGAGATCGACGGGTGGTGTCGGACCGCCGAAGGCTGTCCAGGAATTGTTGTCGATGGCGTTCAGCGACATATCGATAACCTTCGGCGGTACCTTGTCGCGTGATTCAAGAATGTCGGAACGCCTCCGGATGGCGTAGGTACCCATGGTATTATTAATATCGATAACATCCAGGCAGACGATCACGTCGGCTTCGAGCAGCGCATCCTTGTCGCCGGAGATGTTTTGCGGATGGTCGCTGGGCCAGCAATAGATCGCGCGGTCGTTCAGACCACCAGCACCGGTCAGATCAAGAAGCTCGATCAGGGGGTTGCGCACGGATTCATACATACCGAACCGGCCGCCCACTAATACGGGGAATTCCGCGTTGACGATCATCTCCGCTGCCTGCTGCAGGGCGACTTCATTTGCTCCCATGGGCGGCGGTGCCTGATAACGGGGCAGGTTGGGGTTCAAAACCTCAAGCGTGTCGTCAACCGGTTGTTCCTGAACGTGGGTATCGATCGACACATAGACGGGACCTTGCGGTGCCGTCGCTGCGATCTGTTTTCCGCGCAGCATGGATTTCAGCGTTGCGTTGCCCGTCGGGGGTTCGTCCGTCCACTTCACCCAGTCCTTGATGATGTCGGCCTGGGTGCTGGCGGAATGGTTCCATTCGATGAAGCGCCGCTGGTCAGGGTCGAGTGGGCCGGAGCCGCCGAGAAAGACGATAGGCACGCGGTCGCAATAGGCGTTGTAGAGGCCCATCGAGCCATTCATCAGGCCGACGAGATCATGCAGGATGCAGAGCGAAGGCTTGCCGGTCGCCTTTGCATATCCGTGTGCCATCGAAGCGGCCGACAGCTCGCTGGTCGCGAGAACAATCTGCGGATTGTAGTTCCGGTTATGGTTCACTAGGGAATCATGGAGACCGCGATAGCTCGCACCCGGCAGCAGGAAGACGTGTCCAAAATCCATTTTAGCCAGCAATTCGGCCATGACATCGGAGACGTATTCCGCTTCCGGCTGGTTGGCCAGAAGGTTGACCGGGCTTTCGTGATGCGTGAAATCTGTCGGTGTGTCGTTCATGATTTTGTGGTGTCCCGTCCCTGATGTAGATTGGCATCATCCAATACGACCACTGGTGGTTTGACCAGCGGTTTTCAGAAATTCATTACAGCTATGCGTAGGAGGCATACGTTGATGTGCCGCCGGGGAAACTGAAGGGGAAGAGTTTGTCTTTATCACTAAAAGGACGGGTTGCATTGATTACCGGTGCAGCAAGCGGGATCGGTCGCGCCCATGCGGTTCTGATGGCTGAGCGCGGCGCCGATGTGATCATCAACGATGTCGCTGCCGAGGGACTGGAAGAAACCGCGTCGCTGGCCGAACCGTCCGGCGGTCAAATCGAATTGATGCTCTACGATGTCAGCGAAGTGTCCGGCATGACCCGGCGCATACAGGCGGCGGAACAGAAGTTCGGCAAGATCGATATTCTGGTTAACAACGCGGGCGTCAGCGGCCAGCGGCTCTATTTCGGGAATATCGACGAAGTAACGTATGACAGTATGGTCGATATCAATCTCAAGGGATCGTTTTTCGCCGCCCAGGCGGTGGTGCCCGGTATGAAAGATCGTCGTTACGGCAAGATCATCAATACGTCGTCGATGTATGCGCTTGGCGGCAATTCCGTGGCCGCCCATTATTCGGCGGCGAAGTCGGCGATATCAGGTCTGACCCATTCGCTGGCGCGTGAACTGGCTGAATGGAACATCATGGTCAATGCGGTCGCACCCGGATTCGTGCTGACCGGCATGACGTCGGCGGGGCGCGACGAGGCGGCAATTGTCGCCCGCACCGAACGCATACCGCTCGGCCGGATGGCGGACCCAATGGATATAGCACAGACGGTCGCGTTCCTGGCGTCAGACGAGGCCGATTTTATTACGGGACAAGTGATCAGCCCGAATGGCGGCGAGCGCATCGTTGGGATCTAAGGTTCGGAATCTGACCTTTCGGGTCTGAGCTTCGGGTATCAGGCCGGCGTTCCAAACACGCCCTCGGCTGCCATTTCTTTGAACGCATCCCGTATCAGATCCGCGATGGCGTCCGCGGCCGGCGTCGACGGCCGGTCGGTGCGGCGGATAAAGGTGCGGGTCAGCTCGAACCCGTTGAATTCGGAGACGATCAGTTCGCCGCGCTCGGCCTCTTTGAAGACCGATGAATAGGGCATCATTGCGTAGGCGAGGCCGCGGCTGACAAAATCCTTGATAACGTCCGGGCTGCCGGCTTCGAACCGGGCGTCAATCGCTAAATTATGTGCGGCGGCGATGTTTTCGAGCTGGGTGCGCCCGCCCGACGGGCGGGAAAACAGAACCATGGGTCTGTCCGCGAGGTCCGCGACGGAGCAGGGCGCCGGTGGCATTTCCGCGTGGCGGGGCGAGCCCACCAGATATACCTTTTCGGTCACCAGCTCTTCGTTGGACAGATAGTCCCGGTCTTCCGGGTTGACCATGATCGCAAGATCGATCCGGCCGGTATCCATGCCTTCGAGCAGGAAATAGGAAACGCCCTCTGTCATTCGGAGGGCAATCCCGGGAAAGCGCTCATACGTTGCCTCTGCCAGGCGGGCATAGAGCAGCCGGCTTGTCGTCGGCGAGGCACCTATTGTCACCGTGCCGCGTGGACTGGTGGTGGTCGCTGTCATTTCGGCGCGGGTTTCTTCGACCTCGCGCAAAATGGAATCGGCGCGGCGCTTGAGCTTCTCGCCTTCGGGGGTCAGGTCGATACCGCGCGCGTGGCGGTCCATCAGTGTGACGCCAAGTTCTTCTTCGAGCGCGCGCATATGCCGGCTCAGCGCGGATTGCGCAACATTGGCCCGCGCTGCGGCTTCGCGAAACGACCCGCTCTCCGCAATGCGGGAAAAGTACTGAAGCTGACGTAAATCCATGACGCCTTCGGAGTGATCTCTAATTGAGATCAGTTATATCGCGATATGGCATTTGTGGCAATCGGCGTAGATCGTTAGATTACGATCAATCGGACGGAAGGTTCGAGTAGGGAAAGACGTCGAAGCAAGAAATCCTGCGCAAAAGTGGGGTATTTCCGAGACTAGAATAATAACAATGGTTCGGAATGACGATCTGCCGGGGAGAGAGACAGTTTCGACTGTCTCGCAAGCCAGCCAACAAAAATAAGAATAGATAATAAAAAAAGAGATACAGACTGGGGGGCGGCGCAAATTTTGCGCCGTCTCGTTTATCTGTTATTCGGGTACGGCAATTCAAGAAGAGAGATAAAAGATGGACGGCGCGATGGCTAATCAGTATGTGCAGACGGATTTGCGGGATTTTCTTGCCGCAGTGGAAGCAGGTGGCGAACTGAAGACGGTCGCCGGTGCCCATTGGGACAAGGAAATCGGTGCGGTTACCGAGGTTCTGTACCGCGAAAAGGTCGACCGCGCGCCGTTGCTGTTATTTGATGAGGTCCCCGGTTACGAAAAAGGTTTCCGTTGCCTGTACGGCATGCTGGGCTCTCCGTTTCGTCTCGCGCTGGGCATGGGGATTGATCCTGCCGGGTCTGATGACCGTCGCGCCATGCTCGATGCTTATCGTGAGCGTATCAAGCAGTATAAGCCGATACCGCCGAATGTGGTTACGGAAGCGCCGATCCTGGAGAATATCGATCGCGATGACGACGTCGATCTGACCAAGTTCCCGGTACCGGTTCACCATGAAAAGGACGGCGGGCGCTACATCGGTACGGCCTGCGGCGTGATTACGAAGGACCCGGATACGGGGCGCGTGAATGTCGGCACCTACCGCGTGATGCTGAACGGCAAGAACATCGCGACATCCTATATCTCAAACGGCAAGCAGGGCCGCATCCAGCGCGACAAGTACCTGAAAGACGGCAAGCGCTGCCCCATGGTTATCGTTGTCGGCATCGACCCCGCAACCTATATTGCCGCGCGCTACACGTTGGCCGATCACATCCCTGAGCTTGACTGGGCGGGTGGTCTTTCCGGCGCGCCTCTTGATGTGGTCGAGGGCGAGGTTACAGGCCTGCCGTTCCCCGCACGCTCCGAACTGGTGCTTGAAGGCTGGGTATCGCCGGATGAGACGGCGTTAGAAGGCCCGTTTGGCGAATGGACCGGCTATTATGCGGGTGCCGCCAAGGAAGAACCGGTCATTCACATCGAGCGGGTCTATTACCGGAACGATCCCATCCTGACTTGTGCGGCGAGCCAGAAGCCGCCGCACAGCCACCTGTTCGAACGTTGCTTTATCCGCTCGGCGGGGCTGTTGGATTCGCTTGAAGGTGCTGGAATTCCCGACGTCAAAGGTGTCTGGGTTCATCAGGCCGGTGCGGGCCGTACCTTTGTGGCGGTGGCGATCAAGCAGCGCTATTTCGGCCACGCGAACCAGGTCGGTCTTGTCGCATCACAGGTAAACCCCATCGGCTATGTCGGGCGCTATATCGTGGTGGTTGACGATGATATCGACCCGACAGATATAAATGATGTCATCTGGGCGATGGGCACGCGGTCAGATCCGAAACGCGATTTCACCATTCTTGACCGCACTTGGTCGTCACGTCTGGATACTATGGTATTCGATGACAAGCTGTACAACAGCCGTGTCGTTATCGATGCCTGTATACCTTACGAGCATATCGATGATTTTCCCGAAGTTGCCATGACTTCACCTGAGCTGGCCAAGGAAGTGCGGACGAAATTTCCGGATGTGTTCGACTAGTCTGATTGGGGTAGGTTCTCCAGAACTCGGTACGCCGCGTCGTTTGTGACCCGAGTGCGGGCGGCGTTGAGGCCGTCTTCGGTTCGCGCGTGAATGCAATACAGAGGTTGGCCTGCGGTAACGATGTCGCCGGGGTGTGCGAACAGATCGAGCCCGGCCCCCTTGTCAATCGGCGCACCCGCAGCCCGGGCTATACCCGAAAGGGCAAAACAGTCGATAAAGTCCACGGTGCCGTCTGCGTTGGCGAAGACCGTCGCTGTATGGGCACCGATTTCAATCTCCTCAGGAGGTGGGCCCTGGGCGAAAATTATACGTTCAAGCGTTTCGTATGCAGCGCCGCTGTCGAGCAGCTCGCGAGCCCTAATTGGCGCCTCCGCGTTTGGCGTCGTGGAGTCGAAACACAGGATCGCGGAGGCGAATTCCAGCGCCTTGGTCCGCAGGTCCGCCGGGGCGCTGGGATCGTTTCTTAGAACGGAGATCACATCCCGGGCTTCTAGCGCTGGCCCGATGCCGGCGCCGATAGGCGCGTGGCCGTTGGTCAGCCGGACATCTAGGGTTAATCCCAGTGCCTCGCCGACCAACAGGAACAGTGCGCGCAACGTTTGTGCATCATCCGCTGTGCGGACCTTCGCGGTCGGTCCGAGTGGGAGATCGATGATGCAATGGGTAACGCCCGCCGCGAGTTTCTTCGACAGGATTGAGGAGACCGACCAGCGCAACGAATCCAGTTTCAGCGGGCGGGTAATGTTATTCATTACCTCGTCGACGCGCGAATGGTTAAGCCGGCCATTCCAGGCGATGCACCCATTAGTTTCACGCACCACACGTCGCACATCGTCCGCATCGAGATTGACCCGGGCGAGGACTTCCATCGCATCCGCGGTGCCGGCGGGCGAGGTAATGGCGCGGGATGATGTTTTCGGGATGGTGAGGCCATAGGCGGCGACAAGTGGAATGACGATCATGGTGATGCGACTGCCCGGAATGCCGCCCATCGAGTGCTTGTCGACGATGAGGTCCGCACCCCAGCCGATCGACGTGGAATAGTCGGCGCGGGCGCGAGCGAGGGCGATGGTCTCATCATCGGAGAGGTTTTGGGTGACGGCTACGAGGAAATCGGCAATCTCTTGGTCGTCGAACCGGCCTGACACGATATCGCCGATGACATCGCGATAGCCTGCGTGATCCAGCGTACCGCCGTCGATCTTGCGGGCCAGCAACATACCGCTATGCGGTGCTTCGACCTTTAACGCGGCGACGAATTTGGCAATACCTTCTTCCGCCGTGCCGTCATTGGCAATTGTAGTTTTGACAGCCTTTTCGGGGATGGATGCCGCATGCCGAGCGAGCCGGGTCCGTATTTCGTCCTCGGATTCGCGTCCGCGCCCGGTAAGACGGCCGGCGAGAATTTCTGGCGATGCGGTGACTTCGAGCACGATTGCCGGAGAATACCGCGAGATCGCCTCACCAATCACGGCGCGCGAAACATTGGCGATGACGTGACGGCCGGCGGCCAGATCGTCGGCATATGCTGCGGGGATGGCGTATTTCAGCTCGTGCGCCTGCCAGTCGAGCATGAAATCACCCGCCTGGTGTCGGGTATCGAATTCGTCATCTGTGACGGCATCGTGGTCTTCACCGCCGGCATCCTGCGGGCGCGTGATGGCACGGCGGGCAAACAGGATGTCCTGGTTGCCCGCAAGCGCCGCGCGAGCGCCGTCTATTAACGTGTCTTTGCCCGCCCCGCTGGGACCGACGACGAGGAACAGTGTGCCTGGCATTCAGACGTCATTCAGACCTATTTGGAAATCGTCACGTCGAGGCCGATATCGACAGCAGGAGCAGACTGCGTCATCCGTCCGACCGAAATAACGTCGACGCCGGATTCTGCCTTTTCCCTGATGGTGTCCATCGTGATCCCGCCCGACGCTTCGGTCTTGGCGCGACCGGCGATGAGCGCGATGCCCTTGGTCATCATTGCGGCCGACATGTTGTCGAACATGATGACGTCGGCGCCGGCCTTGGCGGCCTCGCCGACCTGTTTGAGGGTGTCGCACTCGACCTCGATCTTGGTCAGGGCAGGGGTCAGGGCGCGTGCCTGTGCTAGGGCCTTGGTGATTGAGCCATGGACCGCGATATGGTTATCCTTGATCATGACGCCGTCATGTAGCCCAAGGCGGTGGGGTCGGCAGCCGCCGATACAGGCCGAATATTTTGATAGCATACGCATGCCGGGAATGGTTTTCCGAGTGTCGATAAGCTGCGCGTTGGTATGGGCTATCTTGGTTACGTATTCGTTGACCAGGGTCGCGATCCCGCACATGAACTGCAGAATATTTAGCGACGTGCGTTCGGCGGTCAACAGACCGCGGCCTGGGCCGGAGATGCGCATCAGTGCCGTGCCCTTTTTAGCCATCGTGCCGTCTTTGACGAGAACCTTTACCTTGGATTCCGGCACCATGTGACGGAAAACCTCGGCGGCGACCTCGATCCCCGCGATCACGATATCCTGACGCGTGTTCATCAGGAAGTCGGCCTTGGCATTGGCCGGGATCATGATGTTGGTCGTCAGGTCTTGGATACCGACATCTTCAGCGACCCATTCCTCGATCATGAACTGGATCTCTTCCGTCGGGGGAAGCAGGAAAGTCGCGTCAATCGTCGTCGTACTCGCCTTGGCCGCGGTTTTCGTGGCGGATTTCTCTGCGGGTTTCGCGGTGGCCATTCTGGGTTCTCCTTGTCTGGAATAATCATTTGTACACAAACAAATATTCCAGAGCAAGATTCGGGAAAAGATATTCACAGAGCAGTTTCCCGGGAAGGCTGACCATTTACCGTGACGTTCCTATGACATGTCTGCTCTAATCGAGGAAAACAGGAGGAAACCAATGGATAGCGGCATCGATAATGCGCGGGAACTCCGCAAGGAAATTGACATTGAGACCGATACGCGGGAAATCCTGGCCCGCGCCAGCCGCTATGCTGAGGAGCGCGGGTTCAAAGACTGGCTGATCGTCGATGTCGATGCTCACCATTCCGAGCTCAGCTCCTGGAAAGAGGTCATTCAGTACATCGAAGATCCGGTGCTGCGCCAGACGGCGATCGAGATGCAGAACCGGACCGGCGCCGGGGCAGGTTTGTCCAACGCGGTCGGCGGTTTACGCTATCAGGATGTCGGCGGGCGTATTCCACACCAGACAGCGCTGAAAGAGGCGATAGACGACGACAGCGTGCACCGCGACGTCACCTTGATGCGCCGTGTCATGGATGCGCTGAGTATCGACTGGCAGATCCTGTTTCCCGGCAACCTGCTGCAGCTGGGCATGCATCCGCAGCCGCGTGTCGAGGTACAGCTTTCCTTTGCCTATAACCGGTTCCTAATGGAACGCATCATTCCGGCCGAGCCGCGCCTCAAAACGCTGCTGTACCTACCGTTCTGCGAGCCTAAGGAATGCGAGCGCATGGTCGAGGAGTTCGGTGACCATCCGGACGTGCTGGGCTTTATGGTGACGTCCGTGCGCTACAAGTCGGTACATCACGACAGCTATATGCGGCTTTATTCGATGCTGGAGGAACGCGGCAAACCGCTCTGCTTCCATGCCGGCAATAACTGGCAGGACGAATACCTGAAGCAGCTCGACACATTCATATCGATGCACGCGATCTCATTCGTGTTGTGCAGCATGGTGCACCTGACCAACTGGGTGATGCACGGCCTGAACGAGCGCTTTCCCAAGCTCGACGTCATCTGGACCGAAAGCGGGGTCGCGTGGATCCCGTTCATGATGCAGCGCCTCGACAACGAATACCTGATGCGGTCGTCCGAAGCGCCGAGCCTGAAAAAGCTGCCAAGTGAGTACATCACCGACATGTACTACACGACCCAGCCGATGGAGCGGACCAACATGGATCTGCTCGAAGCCGCATTTAAGGCAATCAAAGCAGAAACTCAACTTCTTTATGCAAGTGATTGGCCGCATTGGGATTTTGATGCACCCAGTAGCGTCTATGACCTGCCTTTTCTGGACGACGATGCGAAGAAGGGTATCATGGGTCGGAATGCCGCACGGCTGTTCGGCGTACCGGACCCGACTGCCTGACCCAAGCGTTCAACGAAGGAGAAAACCAATGATCACCGTCCTCGTTACCTACAAACTGCCCGCCGGCATGGACCGCGCGGCCGCCGCAAAACTGTCGGAAGATACAGCACCCAAATTCCAGGCGCTCGCGGGGCAGGGCCTGCGGACCAAGCATTTCCTTATCAGGAAGCTGATGGCCTCGGTGGCGGGTTCTACGCGTGGGAAAGCCGCGCCCGGGCCGAAGCGTTCCATTGCGCGGCCTGGCTCGAGTCTATGGAAGAGCGCATGGGGACGCGACCCGAGCTGACGTTTTTCGAGACGGCCGTGGTGGTCGATAACACCGTGGGCGAAGAGTAGGTTCAGGCGGCTTGAGCTGCGGGCAGTAAGATTGGGCCCCGGCACAAGGCCGGGATGACAGAGAGTTGGTTTGGATATTCGCAACAAACACGTTGTTATCCCGGCCTTGTGCCGGGGCCTAGTCTTCCGCGTTCTGTGTCCCTAACGCTTCTGTCGCACCTGCTGCAGCAGCTCGTTCAGTGTCTCGTCGTCCTTGCCCATCGGTTTCACGCGGCTGAACTTGTCGCGTTCCTCGCCGCGCCAAGTGGCGGGCTTGGTGGCGTCGATGGCGAGTTTGCCGCCGATGCGCATCACCGTGTAGTCGTCGCCTACCTGGGGGATCGAGATATCGAGCGGGTGCAGGCGCGATCCCGGGAACATGTGCGTCATGGTCGCCGGATCACAGCGGCACGCGATGGCCCACAGCACTTCCTCGGCGTTGTAGATGTCGACGTCCTCATCCACGGCGATGGCGATTTTGACATGCAGGTTCGGGCCGGTCAGCGCCGATAGCAGCGTATCGCGGACCTGGCCGTCCCACTTGGCCTCCATCTGGATGATCATCATGAACTGCGACGCCCAGGGCGGCACGAACACATCGAGGATGTTGGTGTTGCCGTGGGTTTCCTTCAGCCGGTTGTAATAGGTGGCCTCCATCGGCAACGTGATCAGCGGCTGGTGATCGGTGAACCACGTCGCCTGCATGTGGCGGAAAATAGGATCCTTGCGGTGGGTGATGCCGGTGATCTGGAAAACCGGGGCAGGGCCCTCGGCGCCCGCTCCAAATGTGGTGAATTCGCCGAACGGTCCTTCGGGTGCTCGGTCATGCGGATGGACCAGGCCTTCGATGACGACCTCGGCATGGGCGGGCACTTCGAGATCGATGGTGTCCGCCATGATCATCTCGATATCTTCACCGAGGATTCCTGCACCGTATTCCAGCTCGTCGAAATCCTCGTGCTTGCCCGACCAGTTCGCCATGATCTCGTAGACCGGGTGCAGGCCGATCGCAAAGGCCATGGGCATCGGTTTGTCCATGGCGACATATTTCATGTAATGGGCATAATTGTGCCGCGCCGCCATCCAGAACGTCGCCTTTTGCGGGTCGTCGGTCAGCATCATGCGGATGATGGCCTCGTTCCGGATGCCGGTTTCCGGGTCTTTCGTGATGGTGATGCCGGAACCGAGATAGCGCCCGCCATCGCCGTGGCTGTGCTGCGGGATGGGGAGGGCGTGGAGATTGATGTCGTCGCCGAGCATTTTGATCGCTTTGACTGGGCCGTCATCGACCATCACGGACTTGCCGCGCTTGGTCGCCATCTGTTCGGCAAGATACGGGCAGACCTCGTTCGCGTTATCGAGGCCGAAGGCCGCGGCCTGTCCGGCGCGGTCCTTGATCAGGATGTCTGTCAGCCGCCAGTCGGGGAAACCGGTCATGTTGTGAAACATCAAGGGGCCCTGGCTTTCGGAGCACAGGTAGCCGACCTGCGTCAGCGGATCGACTTCATCGTGGATATGCAGCATCCGGTTATCGACGGATTCAAGAAAAGTTCGGAGTGAATGCGGCATGCCTGACGGTCCCCTTATTTATTGTTAGGGTATGAATATACCGCATGGTTTGCGCGGTGCACGCCTCAATTGTGCGGCGATGCAGGTCTGTGATAATTGTTTGTGTACATACAAGTTTGCGGTTAAGCTGAAACCAAGCTGAACGATGTCCAAATATTGTTTTAAGCTTAAAATAATTGGTGACCGACCGGCGGGGGCGTATTATCATCCGCGTGATTGACCGAACCGGCCCGATTGATGGAGCCGGCTCGAATAACGGAACCGAATTGACGAAATTCAGACTGCCCGCAGCTTAGCCGGGCGGTGGACAGCGAAAGGAATGACAGATGGCGACGGATGCAGCAGAAGCAGGCGGACACTCACCTCGCAAATGGGGCACTTTCAACTGGGAAGACCCGATGGCGTTGGACGGCCTCCTGACGGAAGATGAGCGCATGGTCCAGGAGACCGCGCGCCAGTACGCTCAGGACAAACTGATGCCGCGTATCGTCGATGCCTATAACGAGGAACGCGAAGATCACGAGCTGATCCCTGAAATGGGCGCACTCGGTCTGCTCGGCCCGACGATTCAAGGCTATGGCTGCGCCGGCGTTTCCTATGTTTCTTATGGCCTGATCGCCCGCGAGATCGAAAAGGTGGATTCGTCCTACCGCTCGACCCTGTCGGTGCAGTCCAGCCTGGTGATGTGGCCGATCTATAATTACGGCACCGAAGCCCAACGTGAAAAATACCTGCCCAAGCTCGCCAGCGGCGAATGGGTCGGTGCATTCGGCCTGACCGAGCCTGATCACGGCTCTGATCCGGGCGGCATGAAAACCCGCGCCAAGAAGGTCGATGGCGGTTACAGCATCAGCGGCGCCAAGATGTGGATTTCGAACTCGCCGATGGCCGACGTGTTCGTGGTCTGGGCCAAGGACGACGAAGGCGTCATCCGCGGTTACGTGCTGGAACGCGGCATGGAGGGCCTGTCGACGCCCAAGATCAAGAACAAGCTCAGCCTGAGGGCATCGACCACCGGCGAAATCGTGATGGATAACGTCTTCGTGCCGGACGAAAACTGGCTGCCCGAAGCCCGTGGCCTCGGCGGACCGTTCGGTTGCCTGAACAACGCGCGTTACGGTATTGCCTGGGGCGCGCTCGGTGCGGCCGAATTCTGCTGGCGTGCGGCCCGCGACTACGCGCTGGAACGCACGCAGTTCGGAAAACCGCTGGCGTCGTTCCAGCTGGTGCAGAAGAAACTCGCCGACATGCAGACCGATATCTTCATCGGCTATCAATCTTGCCTGCAGATGGGCCGGATGATGGATGAAGGCACTTGTTCGCCGGAACTGATTTCGATGCTCAAGCGGAATTCTACCGGCAAGGCTCGCGATATCTGCCGCGATGCTCGCGACATTCATGGCGGCAACGGCATCACCGACGAATATCACGTGATGCGCCACATGATGAACATGGAAACCATCTTCACCTACGAGGGGACGCACGACATTCACGCGCTGATCCTCGGGCGGGCGCAGACGGGCATTCAGGCATTTTTCTAAGCCCTGGATGAGGACAAAATTAAAACGGGCGGATTTTCGGATCCGCCCGTTTTGCGTTTGGCGTGCCACCACATTCGGATACTGACATGACCCAGCCCCTCGACCACATCCGCGTTCTCGATATGAGCCGTATTCTGGCAGGACCGTGGTGCGGCCAGACATTTGCCGATCTCGGCGCCGAGGTCATCAAGATCGAACGGCCGGGCGTCGGCGATGATACGCGCGGCTGGGGCCCTCCCTTCCTCAAAGACAAAGACGGGAACGAGACCGACGACGCGGCATATTTCCTGGCCGCCAATCGCGGCAAGAAATCGGTCACGGTCGATATAACCAAGCCCGAAGGTCAGGAGCTGATCCGCAGGCTCGCGCTGGAATGCGACGTGCTGATTGAAAACTACAAGGTCGGCGGATTGAAGAAATACGGTCTCGACTATCAGAACCTCAGCAAGGTGAACCCGCGGCTGGTCTATTGCTCCATCACCGGGTTCGGCCAGACCGGGCCTTACAGCCCGCGTGCCGGCTATGACTTTCTGATCCAGGCGATGGGCGGGCTGATGAGCGTGACCGGGGAATCCGAGGACAAGCCCGGCGGTGGGCCGCAGAAAGTCGGCGTCGCGTTGTCGGACATCCTGACCGGGCTTTACACGACCATCGGTGCGATGTCGGCGCTGGCATATCGCGACAAGACGGGCAGGGGCCAGCATGTCGACATGGCGCTGCTCGATGTAACCATCGCGTCGACGGCGAACCAGGCGATGAACTATCTGGTCACCGGCAAGGCACCGACCATGATGGGCAACGCACATCCCAATATCGTGCCGTATGAAGCCTATAAGGCGGCCGATCACTACATCATTCTGGCGACCGGCAATGACGGCCAGTACCAGCGGTTCTGCGACGTGGCGGGGCGCCCGGACCTGGCAACGGATGAACGTTTCGCGACCAACCGGAACCGGGTTGGCAACCGCGGAATCCTCGGGCCGATCCTCAACGAGATCATTGTAGCCAGGCCGCGCGCATTCTGGCTGGAAGCGCTGGAGAAGGTCGGCGTGCCCTGCGGGCCGATCAACAACCTCGAACAGGTCTTCGACGACGTCCACGTGAAGGCGCGTGGTGCGCGCCAGGAAGTCGAACATTCGGTCGCCGGCGCCATTCCGACCGTGGCCAACCCGATCCGGCTGTCGGAAAGCCCCATCGAATATGACCGCCCACCGCCCGTGCTGGGCCAGCATACCGACGATGTTCTGGCCGACGTGCTGTCGCTCGACCCGTCAGAAATCGCAGCTTTGCGCGACAAGGGTGCGATTTAGCCCGCAACCGCAGCCTGCAGCCGCAGTCCGCAATCTCAGCCTGTAGAGTCAAGCCTCAGCTTTTGGCAGGCGCGTTACGCCGAGCGCACGCGGTTCAGGAATTCGCCCACTGCGTCATTGAGCATCGCCGCCCGACCCGAGAGTGTTACTGCCCGATATCTGATCACACCGCTCAGCAAACTTGACACCGGAACGCCGCTCGACCATCGTTCGTGTACGAACAATTGGGGAATTATCGCCATGGGCTGGCGCGCGGTAGACCGAGCCGAACTCACGTCGACTGCGCAAAACGCGGAGGCGCCGGACTATCTTCTGGAAGACCAGGTCGGTCATCTGCTGCGCCGCGCTCACCAGAGACATACGTCCATCTTTCAGGCGAATATCGGCGATCAGCAACTCACGCCGCTACAGTTTGCGGCGTTGATGAAGCTCGCCGATGTGGGGGAGGCATCGCAGAACCATCTCGGTCGGTTAACCGCGATGGATGCGGCGACCATGCAGGGCGTGATCAAACGCCTGATCGCCCGCGACCTGATTGCGCGGCGGCCCGACCCGGATGATCGCCGTCGCCTGCTGCTGACCCTGACCACGGAAGGGGTGGCACTTGTCGATAAGGCAACCGCGCGGGGACACGAGATTTCGGATCAGACGCTGGGACCGTTGGCGCCCGCTGACCGCCAGGCGTTCCTGAAGCTTCTGCGCCGTCTCACCGACTGAATAAATCGGCTTGTGGCTAATAGAAAACGGCGGCCCTCTTGTAAAGGACCGCCGTTTGGTTTGTGGGTGCAAGCGCTGCATACGCGGCTTTGACTTTCTCCATGAACCCCTCGACAGCCGTCCTGAATTTGTCGGATTCTGTGGTAAGCACCTTGGCGGATGACAAGACCTGACCGGCGGCAGAACCGGTATCGCCGGCGGCCTGGCTGACGGAGGTAATGTTCGTATTCACCTCGTCTGATGCGGCGGCAAGCTGCTGGATGTTGTGCGAAATTTTCTGGGTGAGGCACCCTGTTCTTCGACGGTGGTGGCGATTGTCGAGGCGATTTGGTCCACTGATTTGATGGTTCCGCTGATTGACGAGATCGCATCAACGGCCTCGCTGGTCGCACTCTAGATAGCCGTAATCTGCGAGCCGATATCGTCGGTTGCCTTTGCGTTCTGATCGGCGAGTGATTTCACCTCGGTGGCGACCACGGCAAATCCCTTGCCGGCCTCGCCGGCGCGCGCCGCTTCGATGGTCGCGTTGAGAGCCAGAAGGTTCGTCTGGCTGGCGATGTCGTTGATCAGTTCGACAACCTCGCCGATCTTCGTTGTGGCCTCTTCCAGACCCTGCACTATCGTATTTGCCACTTCGGACTCGGAGACCGCCGAGCGGGTGACCTTGGCGCTTTCCGAAACCTGCCGGGTGATCCTCTGGATCGACGCCGACAGTTCCTCGGTTACGCTGGCGACAGTCTGCACGTTCGTGCTGGCTTCTTCGGATGCCGCGGCAACCGCCGCAGATTGCGAACTGGTTTCCTCGGCAGTGGCGCTCACCATCTTAGCGGCTGATTGCATTTGGCCCGCCGCGCCCGAGATCTGATCCACGACGCTACCGACATCGGCTTCAAAGACCGTGGCGAGGTTCAGCAGTTCCTTGCGACGCTCGGCAGCAGCCTTCTCCTCGAGCTCGCGCCGTTCATTTTGGGCCTTTTCTTCCGCTTCGCGCCGTTCGGTTTCCCGGCTTAGTTCGGCCTCGGCGGCTTTGCGGTCATTTTCGACCATTTCAGCCTGCAGCTGCCTGGTTTCCTTCATGTTTTCGCGGAAACCGACCAGCGCATCCGATACGTTCCCAATCTCGTCATTGCTGCGGCGCTTGATCTCTATGTCGAGATCTCCCTCCCGCAGCGCGGTGACGGAGCTGATAAGGCTGCGGAGTGGCCGTGTGATCGAGCGGGTGATCAGTAGCCAGGCGAAGAGTCCGGCCCCGACAATACTTGCAATCGTGGCGATGATGATCAGCTTGATCGCAAATTTTTCATGTTCCTCTGCCTGGTGTGCGGCATGGGCCGTGAATTTGATGATTTCATCGACAAGGGCTTCGAGTTCGTGATTGGGATTTGTTTCCTCTGTCGCGATTTTTCAACCGTATCGATCGCGGCGACCGTTTTGTCCGCTTTGAACAACAGGAGAGCTTCAACGGCATGCTTTTCGTAACTTGCGTGATGATGTTCTATCGTTTCAAGCGCGGTCAGAACGTGTGCGAATTCTTTTTGGGCTTCAGGAGACTTGGCGGTGTCGATTGC
This sequence comes from Alphaproteobacteria bacterium UBA830, assembly GCA_905181725.1. GTDB lineage: Bacteria > Pseudomonadota > Alphaproteobacteria > MPNO01 > UBA830 > CAXBCP01. The sequence continues at coordinate 573 of CAJIYX010000046.1, read as the reverse complement.
ATGCTGGGCGAGGTTCTCGCCCGCTTTGATTTCGTTGTTTACTTTGTTGGAGAGCTTTTCGAAGGCGTGAACGGTGAACTCGAAGTTGGGTCGTGCCGTAGCGTGACTATGCATTTCCTCTCCGTACCGCGCCGCGCGCTCGAAAGCGATGGCCTGTTCGAGCTGATGCACGGTGATCTGGGAGGTGATTTCGGTGAGCGGTATATCCCGTTCGGCGATGCCTTCGATCTCTGTATTGATTTTCTGCATCTGCGTAATAGCCATGGTTGAGACGCCGGACAGGGCAACGAGGCAGAGCACAACAACAGCGCTGATCTTGGCACCGACGCTGAGGGAACGCCCTGGCTTCGGGATTGGGGCCAATTCGGCTTTGCCAATCTCCGCGGCTTCAGGACCGGTAACGCTCATATCTTACGACATGTCTCGGGTCTCCATACTGGGAATTTTGGTTTTACTGTTTTCCAAGGCTGCGTTTGCAGGCTCGGTGTGGTGTTTGGGCGAGAAGCCGTCGGTGGCGGCAGCCTCGATTGCCGACGTGGTTCCGTTATTGCTCTTCATTGGAAATAGCCGCTG
>CAJIYX010000045.1 GCA_905181725.1 Alphaproteobacteria bacterium UBA830 | reverse complement strand
ACCGTGATGCCGTTCGCCAGCTGCTCGATTTCCTTTTCGGTGGGCGTGCCGAACATGCGGACACGATAGCGCCGGACCCAGCCGGTCTCCGGCAGTTCAAGGCGCCGGGCGATACCGCCGTCATTGGTCAGAAGCAAAAGCCCTTCGGAATCGAAATCGAGGCGCCCGACCGACATGACGCGCGGCAGATGCGTCGGCAGCCGTTCGAAAACCGTCGGGCGGCCCCGCGGGTCGCTATTGCTGCAGATCAGGCCAGCCGGCTTGTGATAGCGCCATAGCCGCGTCGCCTGTGGCTCTGCAATCGGTTTGCGGTCAACGCGGATGTCGCAACTGTCAGTGACCAGAGTTCCCGGTTCTGAGATTTTTTTGCCGTTGACCCAGACACGGCCGTCGGCAATCCAGCGTTCTGCCTCGCGGCGGGAGCAGACTCCTGCGCGCGACAGACGTTTTGCGATGCGTTGGCCTTCTCTTTCGGTCATGTGTGGGCTTCTGCGGCAGAGATGAATGCCTCGAATATACGCGCATCCGCAGGATCAATCGAGAATTCCGGGTGCCATTGCACGCCAAGGCAGAACGCGTATTCAGATGCTTCGATCCCTTCGATCACGCCATCGGGGGCGGTGCCGTTGATCGTGACGTTTTCGCCAACGCCCTTCGCCGCCTGATGATGAGCTGAATTCACCGAAAGCTGCGTGTTGCCCGCGATGCGGTGGAGCAGGGTGCCTTCGGTGACCGTGACGGCGTGCCCGGCCTCGTCACGCGGGTTCGGTTGTTCATGGGCGAGCGGGGTGTTGATTTCGTCGGGTATATGCTGGATCAGCGTGCCGCCGAGGACGACGTTGAGCAATTGCTGGCCGCCGCAGATACCGAGCACCGGCATATTGCGCTTCAGCGCGCCTTCGGTGACGGCCCATTCGAAATCGGTGCGGGCGGCCTTAACGACAACGGACGGATGGCGGGCTTCTGCGCCGAACAGGGCCGGGTCAACGTCGAACGCGCCGCCGGTGACGACAAGTCCGGAAATCAGGTCAAGATAATCATCAACCCGGTCCAGCTCGTGCGGCAGCATGACCGAGAGCCCGCCGGCATCGGAAACCGCGGAGGAATAATTCTCGCGGATCGCATACCACGGAAATTTGGAATATGTGCCCGCTTCCTCTGAATCGAGCGTGATACCGATCAGCGGGCGCATGGTGGGGTTCTCTTATCGGTGTGCGCGGTAGGCGCTTTCTTCACGGAGCCAGTGATCGGCATAATCGACGTCTTTCCAGTCTTCGAACCAGGGTCCGCCACGAGTATAGTGGATTGCCGAAGGTGTGCCACGTTCCGGTTTGTCGTTCCAGCCTTCCAGCCAGTTCCATTTTTCGGGCAGTGAACCAATCAGGTCATCTTCGAGCCAGCCGAAGCGGTGCAGGTACTTGCCGGACTCCCGGTTGGCAAGTTCAGGCGTCAGCGCCCAGTTCGCCTCATGGCCGCAATTGAACAGGATCATCGACGACCAGTTCTTGCGTGGGTAAGGCGTTTGCTGCTGGCCCTCCATCTTGTGCCTTTCCGTAGGCCGGTGATCGTGATGGACGCACATTGCAGCAAACCGGTCATCGGCCGACGCGATCAGTTCGGCAATGTCCGCAAGCCACAGAAAATCGCAATCGCAAAACAGCGCCCATCCCCGGTATCCCGCCAGATAGGGCATGCAAAAGCGCATATAGGTGAAATCTGTCGATGCCAGCGGGTCGACACTCCGGGTATACAGGCCGTGCGCACGCAGGTTGTCCTGAATCAAGGACTGGGTATTGAGCGCTACCGAGGCATTCCGGATCAATGACTGACGGCAGACATGGTAGGCGATGTCCTCTCGCCGGTCGTAACCGACATAGATCGGGTACGCCGGGCTAGAGACGTTCTGATCGCTGCGCAACGGCCGCATCATCTCCATGGGAGTTAGTCCTTGAGTGCCACTGCAAGATCGTCGAAGGCGGGCGGCCATGAAGCATCGGGCATCTGCCGGTAAATTTTCGATCCGGGAAACCAGGGGCTCTCCTCGCCCGCATTCATCCAGCGGTATTCCGCGGGGCGAGGAATAATTACGTCAGACGATCTTTGGCGTGCGGTCCGAAGGTGGGTCATGGTGTTGCTGACACCCACATACCGATCCAGCATACCCGAGAGCGCAAGAAGGTCTTCTATATCTTCGTTCACCGAAGAAAGATCGAGGACCGGGCGACCGAGAGCTGTCGCGAAACGGTCTGTCTCGCCCTCCGTAGCGTCTCGCTGGACCACGACGACCGACCCTGGTGATTCGTGGAGCGCGGCCGCGAAGAATGCGGCCGGTACTTCTTTGAGCAGCGCCTGGCGCATATTGGCGTGCCCGCGCGCCAGGTAACGCCGATCCATGGGCGCGCACCAAATACGGAAAGTTGTGATCGCAATGTGTCTTCGCGCTCCGGCAGAGCCACAATTTTAAACGGGGGTGGAAGCGCGGAATTGTCTTCGCAGTTCAACAGGAAAGGCAGGTCGCCGACTGATATCACACGGTCACCGTCTGCAGGGTTGGCGTCCGGTGCTATTTTATCCGTGATACCGGAGCGATGCAGCATCTCCGCGATCCGGGGATCGGTCCGGAATGTCACATGTGCACCTCGTGCACGCAGTTCTGGCAGATACCGCGCGAAAAATACCTGATCGCCCAGCCCCTGATCCGCGAGGACGATCACATGTGACCCGCTGAGGTCTGCGGCTAACGGTGTCCGGTCAAGATGCGTGGCAATTGCGAGGACGCTGTTCCGCCGGAGGAAATGCTGCCAGCCGTCGGCGAATTGACCGTCTGCGAGTAAGTTATTGGCGAGCCCGGCATGAGCATCCACATGGTCAGAATCTATTTCCAGCGCGCGCAGGTATTTATCCGCCGCCATTACATGATCGCCTTGATAGCTGATAGCATTGCCTATATTGCACAAAAAGTCGGGGTCGTCGGGCGTATTGTCGAGGGCGTCGGCATAAATCGTGAGCGCTTCGTCGGTGCGGAATGTCTTTGCCAGAATGCTCGCAAGGTTGTCCGCGAATTCATGATGGTCAGGCGAAAGGGCGACCGCTTTGCGCAGTAATTCCTCCGCTTTCTCAAGTTGACCTCTGTCGGCACCAGCACGGCGATAGCGTTCAGCGTTTCGGGGTTGTTCGGCGCGAGCCGGTCAAGCGTTTCGAATGCCAGCAAAGCGGCGTCGGTATCACCCATGTCGCGCAAAATCTGAGCGACTGTTTGATGCGCCGCGATATGGTCTGGCACAAGGTCGGTGACCTGACGGTAGGCGATCAGGGCGAGATTCAGGTTGCCGGCATCGACATAGGAATTTACCAAATTGAAATGGGCCGAGGGGTTCTTCGGCGCCAGAAGGATTGCGTCCCGCAGGATCTCCGCAGCTTGTTCCAGTTGTCCCATGGCGCGATGAGCTGCACCCAGGTTGGCCAAATTCCCCCGTTGGCCGGCACACTGTTACGCGCCTGTGTAAGAAATTTGATCGCAGTTTCAGGATCGTTCTGTCGCAGGCGAATGGCGCCAAGTACATGGAGGGCATTCGCTTTGTCGGGAAGACTTCGGAGCACGGACCGACAATGCTTGTCGGCTGCGGTGAGATCACCTGTCTGCAAACAACGGACGGCCGGTTCAAGCCCCTGTTGCGATTTCTGGTGTGTGGCCAATATGTAAATCCGCCGGGAACCGAACGTAATTTTCGGAGCCTAGCTGTTCCGGGTTGCGAAACCGTATAGTAGCCCGGGTCCACACGAGAATTGATATCTCCGTAAGGAAGTAGTGCGGTATGGCCATTTGAGCTCTGGATTGTGAGGCTGGAATCCCTGAAATCAGGGCCGGTTTGAGACAGCGTTATAATCTATCGTGGCGGTAAGGGCTGGTATGGCCAATGCGGCCAACGCGTAGTGTTCGTTCGGTAGTGCCGTTATGCGTGGCTAAATTGCTGTCTTCGGCCTTGACCCGTCCGTCATCCCTGTCGATTGTGCGGCATGGTCTATGGTCAAGATAAACCCGGGTCCGCCTATATGCGCCTCGCGCTCGAGGCGGCACGGAGAGCTGCTGCGGCAGGCGATGTGCCGGTCGGCGCGGTACTGGTCGATGCCACGACAGAAAATATTGTGGCTGCCGCCGGGAACCGTGTTGAACAGGATATGGACCCGACGGCCCATGCAGAAATGATCGTGATTCGGGAGGCGGCAACCCTGCGGAAAGATGTCCGGCTACCGAACTGCGATCTGTATGTCACGTTGGAGCCGTGTCCGATGTGTGCGACGGCCATTTCATTCGCGCGGATTCGCCGGGTGTATTTCGGTGCCTTCGATCCCAAGGGCGGCGGCGTCGAGAACGGGCCGCGGATCTTCGACCAGTCGACATGTCATCATCGCCCAGACGTTTACGGCGGCATCGGAGAATCCGATGCCGCCGCGTTACTTAAAGAGTTTTTCGCCGCCCGGCGCTAACGCCGGGGCATGATCAATCGAAGTCGGATTCGAAGCCGTATTCTTTCCAGCGTTCCTTGACCTTCTCCATGTCTTCCTTGTGCGGGTGGACCGTCGGCGGATAGCGGTTTCCGCCATACTGATCTTCAAGGTCGAAATCGAGATTGATCGTCGCATCGATCAGCACGCGACACCATTTTCCGGTGCCGAACTTCATCGGATCGCGATCGCGCAGCCGTGTCGACGGATCGAGCAGGGAGCCGAACGATCCGGGGAAGAACACGATGTCGTCTTCCGCCGCATTGACGCGATAGGCAAACGCCCAGTCGACGGAGGCGTAATCATGGATGTCGATATCGTCGTCCAGGACCCAGATGTTCTTGTAGCGCAGATGCGCCGAGTTGGAGCCCCAGATGGCCGCTGCTGCCTGCTTGGCCTGACCGCGATAGGTCTGGTGCAGCTGGATCATCAGCGTGGTGCCGTTATTGGCCGCCGGGCAATGCACGTCGGTTACGCCCGGCACGCCTGCACGTTCCAACACGTTCCAGGCCACACCGGCGCGCTGCACGGAGCTGGTGACCGAGTTTTCGTTCAACATCTTCGGCAGGGTGCCTTCCAGCGTGCCGCGATGGATTGAATCGTTGCGGTAGCTGATCGTCGTGACCTTGGTGACATGCTTCGGTCCCTGGTCGCCGCCGAAATACCCGGTGTATTCACCGAATGGGCCTTCCATCTCGAAGGTCGCCGGGTCGGAATCTATAAATCCTTCAATCACCATCTCGGCGTTTGCCGGCACCATGATGTCGCTGGTCTCGCACTTGATCAGCTCCATCGGCTTGCCGCGCATCGCGCCCATGACCTCGTATTCCGACACTCCGGTCGGGATCGGGGCGGAAGCGCAATAGGGCAGGGACGGCTCGAAGCCGTAGACATGCGCTACCGGCATTTTCATGCCGCGGTCCGCCCATTTCTGGAAGTGAACGCCCCAGTGCTGTGCGCGCCACAGCAGAACGGGCAGGGTGTCTTTCTGGCCCAGCATGCCGCGATAAATACCGATATTGTGCTGCCCGGTATCAGGGTCCATCGTCACGGTTGCCTGGTAGGTATTGATATAGCGTCCGCCGTCTTCGCGGTGCCAGCGCGGCACCGGAACCTTGTAAAGGTCGATGTCGTCACCGTTGACGATGTTTTCTTTTACGGCGCCCTCGAAAACCTCAATAGGCTTAACCCGCTGCTGCAGGAAGTGGCGTGTGGCGAGCACGAGGTCGCGCACCGGGGAATCTTTCGGCAGGCCGAGCATCATGGCGATGCGTGTGTAGTTTGACAGACCGCCGGTAAAGACGCGGCGTGAATATACGTCGTCGTCCGGGCCGTAGCCGCTGATGTTGTTGAATAAAAGGGCGGGGCCCTTGCCCTGACCGAACGTTTTCCGGGCAACCGTGCCCAGTTCGCAGTCCCAATCGACTTCAACGTCGATTTCCTGCAATTCGCCTTCTTCGCGAAGCGCATCGATCCAGCCGCGCAGGTCTTCAAAGGCCCGCGGCACGATCTTGTTGTGCATTGCGCCGAGTTCGTTGGTTGTCATAGGTCAGCTCCCTGATCTGTACATGGCGCCCCGGATATAGCTCCCGCTGGCGCCCTTTTTTGTATCCATATTCTGCCGCATTTTCTGCGGCACCGGGCCTTCAAGTCAATTACCGGATCTTCATGTCTCCATGCGTTTTGCGCATGTCATCGCGCTATGCGCAAAACGCATGTCTGATCGTGTTTCCGTCAGTCAGACGAAGACAGACGCTGTTTCCATTTTCCCTTCATGCCGAGGGTATCCCAGCGCGCCTCGACACGTTTCATGTCTTCGGGAGACGGGCGGACGGTCGGCGGATAGCGGTCGCCATTTCGTTCCGGCTCGTAATCTAGGTTGATCGTCGCATCGGTCAGAACGCGCGCCCATTTTCCGGTACCGAAAAGATGGACGTTTGCATCGCGCCGCCGGACGCTGGGATCGAGCCCGGCGCCCCAGTTGGCGGGATAGATCACGATGTCGCCTTCACCGGCGGCAACCCGCCATGCGACCGCCCAGTCGACTGCTTCGTAGTCATGAACGTCGATATCGGCATCGACGACCGTGACGTGCTTGTAGCGCACATGCGACGATGAATCGCCCCACAGCGCTGCCGCGACCTGTTTGGCCTGGCCGCGATAGGTCTGTTCGATCGACACGTTGAGATTGACCGCCGCCTGGATCGGGTGGCCGAATACGTCGACGACGCCGGGAACGCCGGCGCTTTCCAGCGCATTCCACGCCACGGCGGACCGATGGATCGAACTCATGATCGGGTTTTCGCCAATGCTGCCGGGGATCGCGCCCTCGACAGTGCCGCGATAGATCGGATCGGTCCGGTGGGTGATCGCAGTAACGCGGGTGGTATGTTTTTTGGATCGTTCCGGTGCGTAGAAACCGGTGAACTCGGCATAGGGGCCTTCTTCGGTGAAGGTCGCCGGGTCGGTTGATATCCAGCCTTCTATCACGATTTCCGCGTTTGCAGGCACCTTCAGGGGCACGGTTTCGCAGTCAATCAGGTCCACCGGTTCGCCCCGGATTGCGCCCATCACGTCATATTCGGAAATCGCGCGCGGCACCGGCGCACCGGCAGTAAAGCCGAGCGACGGTTCCCAGCCAATGACATAGGCGACCGGCATTTCCTCGCCCGACTGCTGATGCTTGGAGAAATGGCCACCCCAGTGCTGGGCACGCCATAACAGAACCGGTATTTCTGCGGGACCGCCCACCATTCCGCGATAGATACCGACGTTGTGGATACCGGAATCGGGGTCCTTGGTGACGCAACCGGCATAGGTCAGCGCATAGCGCCCGCCATCGAGCGCGTTCCACTTGGGGATTGGGAATTTGAGCAGGTCGATATCATCGCCCATGATGATGTTGTCTTTGACCGGGCCGTCATTGACGTTTCGCGGTTCAATCCGTTCCTGGAAGATTGTGCGGCAGATGCGGACCAGCTCGCGCGCGGGGGTGTCCGGTGCCAGGCCGAACATCATGGCGATGCGCGAATAACTGGCATGGCCGCCGGTGAACATGCGCGAGCACAGCGCGTCCGGGCCGTTGTAATCCTTGATGTTATTGAACAGGAAGGCGGGGCCGTCGCCGCTTCCCTGCATCATCCGGATGATATTGCCAAGTTCGACGTCCCAGTCGACTTCGCCGGTTATCTCTGCAAGTTCGTCGCCGTCGCGCAGGGCGTCAATCCACCCGCGCAGATCGCCGAATACCGCCGGAGTACGCTTTATGTCCGAACCACTCATATCACTCTCTCCCCGTCATCTTCTTTGTCGGGAAAAGGTTTAACGTCTAAGGGTTTTTTTAGCCAGAGGTCGGTCTATGCAGCCCCTACATAGGCGTATGTGGCAAAGACAACCGTATAGTCAGCCGGCCGCCCGCCGCGTCTTCGAGCACGATACCCCCCCCCATGGCGCCGCGCAATCGAACGGGCGCCGGCGAGGCCCCGACCCGAGCCCCCGCTTTCCCGGTTGCGTGAGGTCTCAAGCCAGTAAAACGGGCGGAAAATGTCCTAACGGCGATCAGCCGAAATCCTGGGTCCGCTATCCGTGACGTCAATATCGATCCGGTTGGCTTCTTCGCGGACCTCGACTGAGGCAGAGACCTCATACCTGACCGCATCAACCAGAATATTCTGAACCGTACGTTTGACGGCGCCGGGGGGCGCAGACATATGCCAGATGGCCGGTGGTCCGGCACCATACAGGCTGTCCGCCATCCGCCATGTCGTCGCACAGGCTTTGGACCAGGGCGGCGAGGTCGGGTTCTTCTGCGGCGTCGTCACGGGCGAAGGCGAGCGTGGAATCGAGCATCGCCTGCATTTTGTCCAAATCGGAAATCGCCTTGGCCTGCTGTTCTGTGTCTTTAATGAAGTCGGCGCGGAGTTTCAGGCGCGTCAGCATGGTGCGCAGGTCGTGGTAGATGGCGGCCAGCATCATGGTGCGGTCATCGACGAAACGGCGCAGGCGCTCTTGCATCAGATTGAGGGCGCGCGTCGCGTTGCGCAGTTCGCGGGATCCCTGTTCGGGCAAAGCCGGCGAGCGGACATCAAGACCGATCCGTTCCGCGGCATCGGCAAAATTGCGCAAGGGGTGTGTCATGCGGTGGATTGCCCAGAACGAAATAATGATGATTAAAGCGGTCGACAGCGCAATCCAGAAAATTATGCGAACTGCCCAGCGCAAAGACGTCGTACCAGTCGACCCGACGAAATGGACCCAACCGCCCGTATTCAAGGCGACAGCGACCAGAATTTTCAGCCGGCTGTTCAACAGATCCGGCGGAGCAGAGCGCTTCCCCGGCATCGGCGGGGCCGCCCGTTCGCCCCAATCCCAGCGGTTAAGTCGGCGGATGATCGTGTGGCGCTCACCAAGATTGGGCAGGATCTCCTGCACCTCTTCTGCAAGATGCCGGCTCGAGCGCCATACCGGTGGTATGCGCGGGCGCCGGCCCTCGATGACACCAATCCACAATGTGGGGCTGTTGAGTGCGCGCAGCAGGTTGTCGGGCGCCGCCAGGGGTGTATGCTCCAGCAGGGGGACGATGCCGCCGACCCGGTCCGCGACGGATACCGAAAACAGTTGGAATGTCGTTTGCGCGGTCCCGGAGATAAGCGGTGGCGCTGGCCCACATCGCGACGATCAGGATACTGACGATTACCAGGGTCAGACGGCCGGCAATGGTCGATGGCCACATTCTGCGCCACCAGCCGAGGCGGTGGTGCATGTCTGCATCACCTGTGTGTCCGTCTTTCCGTGCCATAATCGGTTTAACCCGGCGCTTCGACGGCGGCTATCGCGGTCATCACCGCGGCGGACGTCACGGCATGAAGATGGTCTGTAGCGACCGTCGCGCCGAGACGGTCGAGGATGCGATCGGATTCGCCGAAGCGTTCTTCACGTTCAAGGGCGAACAGAAAGTCGCGTGGGATGGCCTTGCAACCGCATTGCGCGACGGTAGCGCGACCATCGGCAAGCATTGCGAGGCAATGAAGGCCAATAGTGGCCAGGAGATGGCCATTGGCAAGTTCGCCCGGATGCAAACCATGCTCACCACCGGTCTTGAAGTCGTACAGACCGTTCGTCCCGCCTTCGACAAGCTGTATGCGATGTTGGATGAAAAGCAGCAGGCCGCGATGACCCGCCGCGGTGGCGGGCGTCGCTGACGCCACCCCTAACACTTTACCACGCTAACCTTGGGCCCCTCTCCCGCGATGGGAGAGGGGTGGGGAGGGGCTACAGGAGGGAAATATGGAAAGATATTCAGACCCGTTCGAGGATTTTGACGTTTATCAGGACAGCCTGAAGGTGATCGCGCGGCCGCCCTGGGTCGTGCTGGCGTTCCTGGCGGCAGGTTTCGTGCTCGATCAGTTCATGCTGGCGCCGTTTTTGTATGAGCCCGTGCAGTATCTCGGCGGGGCCGGACTGTTGATCGGCGGTATCGCGCTGATGGCGGCGGCCATGCGGCGCTTTCGTGCCGTCGGCACGTCGATCGAAACCTGTCGGTCGACCGACGGGATTTTGGTTGGCGGGCCAGACGCCAATACCCGCAACCCGATCTATACCGCGCTTCTGCTGATTTATATCGGCATAGGGGTCATCGCCAATGCGCCGGCCGTCGTCGCATTGTTGCCAGTACTGTTTGCCATCCTGCATTTCGGTGTCGTGCGACGCGAAGAGGACTACCTTGAATGTAAATTCGGTGATTCTTATCTGGCCTACAAGCAGGCCGTGCCCCGCTGGTTCTAGCCCCCCGGACCGGTGTGAAATTTACACCCGCTTGACATACCGGTGGCCGTCGACAAACGATGGTCGCCGGTTTTGATTTTGGGAAACGGGACAGCATATGGCGTCTGCACGGGAACTGGTCGATGACAGGCCGGATGACAATATCTTTCGCGTAAACCGGGCGGCTTTTACCGATCCCGTGATCTTCGAACAGGAAATGACCGAGATATTCGGCCGCACATGGCTCTATCTCTGCCATGAGAGCCAGGTCGCCAATCACGGCGATTACGTCGCAACGCGAATAGGCACACAGCCGGTTTTCGTTATATGTGGCAGCGATGGCGAAGTTCGCTGTTTCTACGACGTGTGCAGTCATCGGGGTTCCCGGCTGACGGGGCGGACATCCGGTTCCGCAAAGGTGCTGACCTGCCGCTATCACGGCTGGTGTTTTAATGCCGACGGTGCCTGCACGCTTGTGCGCGGCGGTGACGAGGCCTATCGGCCTGAAGATCTCGATCGCATGGGCACTGACCTGAATCCCATCGAACAATTCGGCTCCTACAAAGGCTTTCTGTTCGGCTGTCTCGATGCGGATGCGCCGCCGCTGGAAGAATTTCTTGGCGGGGCTATCCCGTTTATCGATCTGATGACCGACCAGGCGCCGGACGGCATGGAAATCCTGCGTGGCGAGAGCCGTTACATGATGGAAGCCAACTGGAAGCTCCAGACAGAAAATTCGACCGATGGCTACCACGTTGCCACCGTTCACCGGAATTTCGCGACCACGGTCGGCTACCGCGAAACGCTGGCCCCCGGCGGCGGTGATGGTATGGCCAAGACCGAAGCGAGCCGGATTCTCAGCCTCGAGAAGATCAATTCGGGCGGTTATGACGTCGGCAACGGCCACATGATCAACTGGGCCGATCGCGGAAACCCCGAAGCCGGCCCGTCCTGGCCGCAGCGCGATGTACTGCTGGAGCGTTATCCGGACGGTAAAGTAAAATGGATGCTAGAACGCGGCCGCACCGTTACGGTCTTTCCGAACCTGCTGCTGAACGATGTAGCCTCAAGCTGTATTCGCGTGTGGCGGCCGGTCAGTGCCGGGCTGACCGAGATCGAAACCTGGTGTATAGCACCGAAGAATGAAGCGCCGGAAGCCCGCCGCGCGCGCATCCGCAAATACGAAGATTTCTTTTTTCCCGCCAGCCTCGCCGTGCCCGACGATGTGCGTGCGATGGAAGGCGCGCAGATTGGATCGGAAGCGCTGGAAGACGGCTGGAACGATCTGGCGCTTGGCCACAAGACACTGGTCGACGGGGCGGACGAGGCGGCACAGGAACTCGGCGTCACGCCGCTGAACAGCAACCCCGGCCGCGAAGTGGAGACGCCGTTCTTTGCCTTCTGGCGGGAATGGGCGGGGCGTTTGTCATCATGACTGTTTCCACTGCTGCTGCCTCGCACCTTCTCTACCGGGAGGCCTGGTGCCTCGATAACAAACGTTGGGACGAGTGGCTCGCGCTCTATACTGACGATGCCGTCTACTGGGCGCCGGCGATGGATGGCGACGAGGGATGGACAGATGATCCCGATAACGATGTCAGCTTGATGTATATGGACAAGGCCGGGCTCGAAGCGCGGATTTTTCGCATCGAGGGGCATGATTCATGCGCAACCGATCCTTTGCCGCATACGGCGCATCTGGTCACGAATGTATTGGTGCATGGGGAAGAGGACGGGCTGATCCGGGTCTCGGCGACCTGGATCGTGCATTCTTACGCGCGGATGCGCGGCGGGTCGGTGCGTGGAGGTCTGTACGAATACGGCCTGCGGGAAACATCGGACGGGCTGCGCATCGCTGCCAAGAAGGTTTTTATTCACGATGATCGGATCGTCGGGCCGATCGACATCTACAATGTTTGAGTAGATACCGGTCAGGCCCGACAGAATCGTTAAACCTGCCTAGCGGCAGGCGGCAATCACACGTGCCGGTGCGCCGGTAGAGGACGTCAGGCGGATCGCGCCTGCGATAAGCGTGCAGTCGCCCGTCTCACCGGCGAGCTGGCCGGTGCCCTTGGCATTCTCAAGTAATTTCCAGCCGCGTGTGAGCCCGAGCTGATGGGTGTACCAGCCGTCGCCGAACGGATTCTTGCCATCGGAGCCGCGGCCGGATTCGCCAGAATCGATGGACAGGTTATCCATCATGATACCGTTGATCCGCACACCTTTGCGGTTCTCGATCTCGATCAGTTTCTCGACTGCCGACTTGCCGAAACCCGGAAAGTTCAGCCCGTTGATATAAGGATGCATGAACGGGTCCGCGGGCGGATCGCCGACGAAGTGTTTGTCCCATCCCGAATGCACAACGATCCATGACCGGTCGGTGATCTGTCCGGCGACCTTCTCGATATCCTCCGGCAGCACGGTGGCGCCGGTGGCTTCGCTAAAATTCGTTACCGCCGAGTTGGGCGACGGTTTGCCGCCGTTTTTGGCAAGCTCCTTGGAGACGCGCGCCGAGATATCGATAAAGACGATTCTGCCGATGATATCACGCAGCGTGTATTCCTCGATCGAGCGCTTGTCGGCGTTCGCCGATGTGTCGGTGTTCAGATAGTGATCGGTGGAATCCAGATGCGTGGTGTAATGCTCATCGAAATGGAACCAACCCCACTGAAAAAATCCCTTCTGAGTTTTGAACGGATCTTTGACCTTGCGGGTCGCCTGAAAGCCGAAGCTCGCAACCGCTTTGGAATCCTTGAACGGTTTTGACAGGTCGGGTTTGGTGATGTCGCCTGCCGTCGGCGCGAAGAGCGGTATCTGGTGCGTGAAATCGTAATAGCGCACGCCGTCGATCTTGGTTTGCGCCAGCGCGGGTGCGACCGCCATCACGGTCACGGCGGCGACCATTGCGGCTAGTTTTCGATTGATCATCGTTTTCTCCTTCTTCCGGTTATTGGGGTTGTGATTGTTCGATCTGGTTACTACTCAGCGTAAGGCAACGCCCAGGAGCGGTGTTCGTGACCTGCGCCGAATCGGCCATTGGTCTGGTCAGGATTGCGGTTGACAAGCGGCCGCGCATAGAGCGGGTGTGTCAGCGAGCGCATCTCGTGGTCGAGCTTGAACAGCATTTTGCCGGTATCGAGGTCGACGATGTCCTCAAAACGATACTGATGCTGGCTGCTTTCTTCCGATACCAGCCCACGTTCGCGCAGCTTGTCATAGGGTCCAGAAAAATCAGCGATGTAAACCTGGATATGATGACCGTCGAACGGCACGATCTTGCGGCGGGTCTCGGTAAAAATAAGATGCTGTTCGTACCCGATCTGAACATGGGCGGTGACGCCGCCCCGGGATTTTATTTTGGCCGGTGCGCCGACGATTTCTTCATAGAACCGCGCGATACCCTTTGCACTGCCCGGCGGTACGTCGAAGTCGAGATAGGCGATACCGAGTGCCACCCGGCCAAACCGTTTGCTGGGTGTGTGGATGCGGAACCTGTTGCCCCAGGGGCAGGTGACGTCGACATGGCCCTTCGCGGCCTTGAACGCGAACTTGGTCTTTTTGAGCGGTTCTTTTACCGATTTCAGGCGGCTCAGCAACCGGTCGTGGTTCGACATCACGATTCCGATGGTGCCGCGCACAACGTTCGGCTTGCTGGTCGGTAGATGAAATTGGCTGCGCCCAACATTGACCCACATGTTGGTCACGCCGGTCACTAGCAACGGGTCGCGCGTCAGCCCCAGCCCGGTGATGTAGAACAGTGTGGCCAGCCGTTGGTCGGGAATACAGACATTAACATGTTCCATGGCAACCACGTTGCCGACGTCTTCAGTGCTACGGTTGTACTGAGGCTTCTTCGCCATGCTATCCTCCGGCTTGTGCTGGATGTACGGCTTGTTCTGTGTGGAAGTCTATCCTTCGCCGCCGAGTTTTGCATCTGAAAGTATAGCTGCGGCACTCGCTAACATCAGACGAAAATCGCTCGACAGGGTCACGAGGTCGAAGCCTTTTTCGACCATCTCGTTGGCATAGGCCGCCGTCATCGTATGAATGCCGGCTTTGATACCATGGCGCTTGGTGGCAGCGAGGGTCGCGTCTATGCGTTCCATCACGTCTGGGTCGCGCTGGTCGCCACCCGGACCCTTGCCGATGGAGACGGACAGATCCGAGGGGCCGATATACACGGCGTCCAGCCCCGGCACGGAACAGATTTCATCCAGATTATCGACCGCTTCCTGCGTCTCGATCATGGCGAATGTCAGGATCGTGCTGTCTGCGTGTTCGTGATAATCGGCACCCGCATAGAAACTGGCACGGACGGGCCCGGTCGACCGGTACCCGGCAGGCGCGTAGCGGCAGGCCCCGACGAAACGCTCGCATTCCTCACGCGTGTTGATCATCGGGCAGATCACGCCATAGGCGCCGGCATCCAGAGATTTCATGATGATCGCCGGGTCGTTCCACGGCACGCGGACCATCGGTGCCGGGTCGTAGCGGGCGGCTGCCTGCATCATGTGCAGCGCACTGTGATAATCGGTGACACCGTGCTGCATATCGATGGTGATAGCATCCCAGTCGAGTGACGCCATGATTTCGGCTGAAAATGAAGCCGGAACGCACAGAAATACGTTCACGGCCGCACGGTCCTCTGCCCAAGCCTGCTTGATTTTATTCAGTCTCATTTCGCGTCTTCCCAAGGTTTCATTTATTTTACACCGTTCGTGGCGGGAGGGGGAGAGTGGTTCGGCGGGCTCTATACCTCCCGGCGAGGCAGATCATTGACGCGATGCGGGGCAAATGCGTATCTGGCCGGGAAATGCAGGTCAAGAATCCCATCCGCTACATCGAGGAAATGGAGGATGTGTCGCCCACGGTGCGCGGCATTATTCTGGTGGTGATCTCCGGTGCTTTTTTCGCATCGATGCACGGCTCCGTCCGTTTTCTGTCGAAAGATCTGAACGCGATGGAGATCGCGTTCTTCCGGGCGTTCTTCGGTTTCGTCTTCTTTGCCCCGATCTTGCTAAAATCCCGTCTGTCGGTACTGCGAACCACAAGGTTTCCGCTGCATATGGTGCGGGGTGTGTTCAACGGCGCATCGCTGCTGATGTGGTTTACGGCGTTGAGTATGGTGCCGCTGGGCGATGCGACGGCACTGTCGCTCATGGGCCCGCTCTTCGTCGGTCTGGGGGCGATGTTTATTCTCGGTGAGAGTGTTCGCGGTCCGCGCTGGGCAGCACTCGCCGTCGGGTTTGCCGGCGCGCTGGTCATCGTCCGGCCGGGGCTTCAGGAGATTAATCTCGGCATGGTGCTCATATTCGTGTCGATGCTCTGCGTGACCTGTTCCAAACTGATCGCGAAGTCGTTGTCGCGGACCGATCAGCCGTCCACCATCGTTGCCTATCTGTCGCTGACCATGATGGTACCGTCGGGCATCGCCATTCTGTTTGTCTGGCAGACGCCGACGCTTGAGCAGCTCTTCTTTATGATGATGATCGGGTTCATGGGCAGCTGCGGGCACATGCTGCTGACGACGGCCTACAAGATTGCCGATATTTCTGCCGTGGAACCGGTGGTGTTCGCGCGCCTGATCTGGGCGGCGATCGTCGGCTGGTTCCTGTTTGCAGAATTCCCCGGTATCTGGGTGTGGGTCGGCGGCGCGCTGATCGTGACCGCATCGACCTGGCTTGCCCGGCACGAATCCCGTCAGCGGCGGCAAGCAAAAAAGATGGGATCAGATAATGTCGCGGGTTAGTTCCCGGATTGCTGCGGTTGAACGCCGCCGGCTATCTTCGCCAGCCATTTTCGTACCCGCCGTTTGTTTGCGCCAAAGTCCCAATAGCCGTAATTTGACCGGCTGTAGATGATGATGGACGTTTCGGCACCCTGGGCTGTGGGCTGAATCCATATCGTGTCGGGGAATCTGAAAATACGGCTGCGTTGAACGAAGACAATCTGCTGCAAAGTCTCGTCTTTTGCGACAAGCCTGGTGCGGGGCTCCTTCGCAATAAGCACCTGAACCTTCATCATCAGGTCACGTTCGGTAACAGCGAAGTCCGGGCTTTCGAAATCGGCGGGAACACGGCAGCGCCCGGCCTGGCATGCCAGCGCATCATGCGGCGTGAATCGCGTCTCAAGCGAGCGGATGTCCATGGTCGTCATGTCAGTTTCACATCCTGCAAGTGACGCGCCCAATACGAGCACGAGGGCGGCTTTGGTGAAATACCGGCCGGTCATAAGTGATGTGGTGCCATGTATCGATGTTTCATTCTGCCGCCTGCGCGAAGGGCTGCGTGACCCTGGAATCGTCAGCGAGCAGAGCGGGAACAGCGCAGTAGTTTGGGTCTTCCGCCTCGCGTTGCATCATGGCGTCAAGCAGGCAGCGCCCGGTTACCGGCGCTTTATCCACCTTCACCGCCATCTGCGGCAGTTTTGGCATGCCTTCTTCCTGCAGTCGGCGATCCTGCATTTCCAGCAATGCGCGATCTTCGCTGAATGTCTGCTGTGTCGACGTGTAAATGTTCTCGTGCAGTTTCTCGTCATCGAGACGGAAATTACGGGCGAGCCCCCAGATGTAATGCGATGTGTGGTCGGTCTCCGGAGTAATGATGTGAATAGGCCGCATCATCAGGTGATCGTCCACTCGGTCGGTGCCGACGGCATGGAAGCCGACCTCGGTCATGTTGAAACCCGGTGCCATATAGATCGCGATCTGCCAGCGATTGATCCGCCCGTCATGGCCCTGCGCCAGCGCAAAGAACGGTGGTGGTTCGATATCGGGCATTTCGCGATGGGCACGCACGACGCGGTCGCCGATCACTTCGGTCACCACCGGTGCGTCCGCGACGGCATCATTGCCGATGGTATGTTTATGGATATACGTCTCGTGCGAGAGGTCGAGCAGGTTGTCGTTGATCAGTCGGTAATCCGCGTTGAAATGCAGATAGCCGGTCGTCGCCCGCCAGCCTGGCCCATCCATCCAGTGCAGATCAGGAATAAGGTCCTCATTGGCGAGATCGGCCTCGCCCATCCATATCCAGATCAGGGCATGACGTTCGGCGACGGGGAATTTTTTGACGTTTGCGTTCTTCGGTGTCTGCTCCTGCCCGGGGACAAAGGCGCAGGCGCCCTCAGCATTGAACCGCAAGCCGTGATAGCCGCATTCTACAAGGCCGTTCACGGTTTTGCCGGTGGACAATGGCACAAGCCGGTGCGGACAGCGGTCTTCCAGCGCCGCGATCCCGCCATCGGCGGTACGCCAGAAAATGACGGCCTGATTAAGCAATGTGCGCGCAAATAACGCGTCGGTAATTTCGTGCGCATGCGCAGCCACGTACCAGCAGTTTCTTGGGAACATCCGGAGTCTCCTGAGCTAAATGCCACTGACCATCAGAGACGCCGTGTCAGCATCATGCTCCGTACACGGAAGATTATCAAGTTTAGGTGCTACTTCAGGACGATGCCTGTCGGCTATTTCAAGCGGCGCGCCAGCCGATATCGCGGCGGCAAAACCCTTCCGGCCAGTCGATCCGGTCGACCGCCTTATAGGCAGCTTCCTGCGCGTCGGCGATGGTTACCGCATTGGCGGTAACGTTGAGCACCCGCCCGCCGGTGGCAACGATGTCGCCGTTTTCGTTTGTCGCCGTCCCGGCATGAAATATCAGCGAACCGGCTATCTTGGCGGCCTTGTCGAGCCCGTTGATCACCGTGCCTTTGTCGAATGGTCCGGGATAGCCGTTAGCGGCCATAACGACGGTAAGGGCGGCTTCATCGAACCAGCGGAGATCGAAATCCTTCAGTTCGCCGTCGCAGGCCGCGATCAGCGCGGGCACGAGGTCGGACATCAGCCGGGTCATCAGCACCTGGCATTCGGGATCGCCAAACCGGCAATTATATTCGACCAGCTTGGGGCCCTCGTCGGTCAGCATCAGCCCGGCATAGAGCACGCCCTGATAGGGATTGCCGTCGGCTTTCATACCGGCAACAGTCGGCAGGATGATTCTCTCCATGACGGTCGCCGCAATTTCTTCGGTCACGCAGGGGGCCGGCGAATAGGCACCCATGCCGCCGGTGTTCGGACCGGTATCGCCGTCGCCGACCCGTTTATGGTCCTGGGCGGAGGCCAGCGGCACAACGTTCTCCCCGTCGGACAGAACGAAAAAGCTAGCTTCCTCGCCTTCCATGAATTCTTCGACCACCACCTCGGCGCCGGCCGCACCAAAGACGTCGCCGCTCAGCATGCCATCGACGGCCGCATTCGCGTGATCGACCGTTTCGCAGATGATCACGCCTTTGCCCGCGGCGAGCCCGTCCGCCTTGACCACAATAGGCGCACCGCGCTCGGCGATGAAGACCTTTGCCGCGGCAGCATCCGTGAACCGACCGTAAGCCGCCGTCGGGATATTGTGTCGGGCGCACAGGTCTTTCATATAGCCCTTGGAACCTTCAAGCACCGCGGCTGCAGCACTGGGACCAAAGGCACGGATATTCTTGGCCTGCAGCCGGTCGGCGAGGCCGAGTACCAGCGGAATTTCAGGGCCGATTACAACAAGTTCGACCCCGTTATCGACGACGAACGTCACAAGCCCGTCGATGTCGTCAGCGGCGATGTCAACACATTCCGCATCCTGGGCGATACCGGCATTTCCGGGCGCACACCACAGCGTGTCGACCAGCGGGGAGCCTGATATCGTCCAGCACAACGCGTGTTCGCGCCCGCCACCACCGACAACAAGTACCTTCATTCCCAACTTCCTAAATAATCCGCACAACCTTTGCACACGACTCATCAGATGACATAAGATGCGAATCGTCATGGCCGATCAATTCTTCGATTCCAGTGAAAAACCCGCCCCCGGTGGTAATCTTGTAGAGCTCTCCGTCGGAGAGATTTCGCAGGCGATCAAGCAGACGCTCGAGGGCGCTTTTGGGCGCGTGCGCGTGCGCGGAGAAGTCGGACGACCCAATTATCACGGCTCGGGCCACCTGTATTTCACACTGAAGGATGCTGACGCAGCGATGGATGCCGTCGCGTGGCGCGGCACGGTCGGCAAATTGTCGCTGAAGCTGGAAGAGGGGATGGAGGTCATTGCCACCGGGCGGATCTCCTCCTACCCGAAAAGCTCGCGCTATCAGATCGTCGTTGAAACAATCGAACTGGCGGGCAAGGGCGCGCTTCTCAAATTGCTGGAAGACCGGCGGAAGAAACTGGCGGCCGAAGGCCTGTTCGATGCCGACAGAAAACGGGATTTGCCGTTCCTGCCCGATGTGATCGGTGTTGTGACATCGCCGACCGGTGCCGTAATCCGCGATATCCTGCATCGGCTGGACGACCGTTTTCCGCGTCACGTCATGATGTGGCCCGTGCCGGTGCAAGGGGATGGTGCGGCAGCGAAGATTGCCACGGCGATCAATGGTTTCAACGCGCTCGAACCCGGCGGAAAAGTGCCACGGCCCGATGTGCTGATTGTCGCGCGCGGCGGCGGCAGCCTCGAAGATCTCTGGCAGTTCAATGAAGAGGTCGTGGTGCGCGCTGCAGCGGAGTCCGACATCCCGCTGATCTCCGCGGTCGGCCATGAAACTGATACGACATTGATCGATTACGCGTCGGACCGGCGCGCGCCGACGCCGACGGCCGCAGCCGAAATGGCAGTGCCGGTGCGGGTCGAGTTGCTGGCCCAGGTCATTGATGACGAACGCCGGATGATCGCCGCGTCCGGCAGGCTGCTGGAGGACAGGCGTACCCGCATCGAGGGGCTTGCCCGCGGCCTGCCGCGCCCGGTCGAACTTCTTGAAGGGGCGATGCAGTCGCTCGATAATCAGACCGAACGGCTGGCCAATGGTATGTCAGGCCAGATTGAGCGTGCCGGTGCCCGGCTAGCGACGGCGACCGCAAGTCTTCCGCATCCACGGGAACAAATCGAAAAAGCGGCGACTAAGCTGGCGCATGCGGATGGCGGCCTCATCAGTGGATTGCGCGGGCTGGTACGAGATCGCACAGCGCGATTTGAGGGCTTGTCTCCCATTGAGCGCATGACCGGCGGGGTTACCCGGTCAATTGCTAATGCGGATGCGGCCCTGAAGTCCTCAGGCCAGTTACTGAACAGCCTGTCCTACGAACGTGTCCTCGACCGCGGTTTTGCGCTTGTTCGCGATGCCGACGGACAGCCGGTGATGCAGGCGGCGGCGACGTCGGCCGGCGAGACCGTGTCGATCCATTTCTCCGATGGCGATGTCGGTGCGTCGATACTGGACGACGGCGGTGCCGGAGGACAGAAGGCCAAGCCGAAAGTGGCTGCCAAAGCGGAGAAGGCACCTAAGGCTGCATCCAAGCCCGCTGCAAAACCGGCCACAAAATCCGTCGGAAGCCCTGCAGCCGGGCAGGGGTCTCTATTCTAGTGCTGAAACCGTTTATCGCTCTGCTGCTGTTTATGTGGGTGGTTGTGCCCGCGTCTGCGGCGCAGCCTGACCTGAAGGGTGATTTTGTACAGGGCGGTCTGGTGCAGGGACACACCGTTCCCGGCACGAAGGTCAGCCTGAATGGACGCCTCGTTACGGTGACGCCGGATGGTCGATTTGTTCTCGGGTTTGGCCGCGATGCGCCGGAGACACCCATTCTTCAGTCAGTGACGGCGGCCGGAAAGCGTCTCGTCCGCACGTTGAAAATCAAAAAACGCCAATACCGTATTCAGCGCATCGATGGGTTGCCGCGCAAAATGGTGACACCGTCGGCCGCAGCGCTTCTGCGTATCCGGGCAGAAGGCAAGGCGATAAGCGCGGCCCGCGCGGTTTTCACCCCGGTCCCTCATTTTGCCGGCGGCTTTATCTGGCCGGCCAAGGGGCGCATTTCCGGTGTTTATGGCAGCCAGCGCATCCTGAACGGTGAGCCACGGCGGCCGCATCTGGGGATCGATATTGCCGCGCCGACCGGCACACCCGTTGTCGCGGCGGCCCCGGGCACGGTCACCCTGACAAACACGGACATGTACTTTACCGGCGGTACGGTGATCATCGATCATGGTCACGGTCTGTCGACGGTATATTTGCATCTCAGCGCCATCAGCGCCAAGCTCGGACAGATGGTCAAACAGGGCGAACACGTCGGCAAGGTTGGTTCGACCGGACGGTCAACCGGGCCGCATCTCGACTGGCGGGTGAACTGGTTCCAGGAACGTCTTGATCCGCGCCTGCTCGTCGGGGCGATGCCGAAATAGGGTTCATCCGCAGCTTTCAGTCGGGGCGTTTGGGGTCCTTGCCCCAGCGCCGGTGAAACCACATCCATTGTTCGGGGCGGTCGGTAATCCAGGCGCTGAACCGGTCGTTGATCCAATTGGTCGTAGCCAGAATATCGGCATTCCGGTCGCCCGTATTTACCGCCGGTTTCGGTTCCTCGACCGTTACCCGGAAATGGGTGGGGCCGGTGCGCTCAACCCGGATCGGCACGAGCAGGGCATCGTATTTGAGCGCCAATGCCGCCGGCGCCGCCGGTGTCATCGCGTCCACGCCGAGGAAGGGCGCTTTCAGGCCGTCATTCATGCGTACATCGACCAGCATGACCGTATGTCCGTCACACTTCAGTATCTGGGTCAATCGCCGCGCACCCTCGCGGCCCTTCATGATCAATTCAACGCCGCTGCCCCGTTGCCAGTCGCGGACGCGTGCATCGATGAATGGATTGTTGAAAGGCCGGTAGACGACGGTCAGTGGCAGGTTGTGTTTGCGTGCCGCCAGGGTGACCATTTCCCAATTGGCGATATGCCCGGCAAACAGAATACCTGATTTGCCGCTTTCACGAAGGGTGTCCAGATGTTCGGCACCCACGATCTCAATCCGATGATCCTGATCCGTGCGGATCTTATCGAGGCTCCAGTAATCGTTGCTTACGCGTGAAAAATTGTCCCAGCAACCGACAAGTATTTCTTCCATTTTCTGTGGCGTGATGTCTGGCCATATCAGACGGATGTTCTCGCGTGCCCGCTCGCTGAGCGATAATTTCGGACCGATGTACCGGCCAAGACCTGCGAGTATATTGGAAGAAAAATCTATCGGCATCCGCCGCAGCACGCCGCAAACCGCTGCGGCCAGCGCATATTCGAGGTAATGCTTGAACCTGGGTTTTTGCCAGAACCGTTCGGAATAGCGCGCCAAAATCTATGCTTTCGCCGTTAGGGCCGGGGATAACAGTGTATCGAGTGCATTCCGGTCACGCCATTCTAGTGTCACGCCCAGCGTGCGCACGATGTCGCAGGCTTCTGGCGGCAGGCGGACGGCGTCCTTTTCCGTCGTGACGGCGATGGCCCCTGCCGCGGCGGCGTCTTCGACCAGCCGCATCACTTCGTCGTTGGCATACGGGTGATGATCGGCAAAGGCCCGGGTCGCGACCACATCACAGCCCATTCCGGCGAGGGTCTCGAAGAATTTTTCGGGCCTGCCGATCCCGGCAAAGGCCAGCACTGCCTTGCCCGAAAGGTCTTCGTCTTCGATGCGGGGAATGAACCGAGCGGCGAGGACCGGCTTTCTGCCAGACAGAGACGCTTCGATACCATGGCGATCCGTGCCGATGATCGTCACGGCATCGGCGCGTGCGATCGCGTTGTCTAGGTTCTCGCGGAGCGGACCCGCCGGCATGACGCGCCGGTTGCCGAAACCGTAGCCGCCATCGACCACCAGGATCGAGATGTCCTTGTGCAATGACGGGTTCTGAAATCCGTCATCGAGGATGACGATTTCCGCTCCTGCCGATACGGCGGCTTTTGCGCCAGCCACACGATCGCGGGCAACCCATGTCGGGGCATGGCGCGCCAGCAGCAATGGCTCATCGCCCACGTCACACGCCGAATGATGCGCCGGGTCGACCAGTGTCGGCGCGATGGTTGTCCCGCCATAGCCGCGGCTGAGAAAATGCGGCTTTGTGCCCTGGCGCTGCAGGCTATCTGCGATCGACATTGCGACCGGTGTCTTGCCCGCACCTCCGACAACGGCATTTCCGATGCAGATGACGGGCACGCCGGTTTTTACAGGGACAGTCCGTCGAATACGGGATGCCGTGCGCCACTGCCAGATCGCGCCTGCCGGTGACAACAGGACCGGTAGTAGCCCGCTATGGCGCCAGAATTCAGGCGCGCGCATCGCGGGATGCCGGTATTGGTTGCGCCGATGAAATGCGGTTCAGAGCCGGGTCGAGATGGCTAAAGACTGCATCGAGGATGCTGAACTTGCCGTCAGCGATCGAGCGCGAGGCCGCTACGCGGCGCTGGAGCTGTCCTGCATTGGACAGCAAAGTGCCTACTTCGCGGGCGATTTCCTCCGCGGTGGCCGCCAGCGACGAAGCACCGGCAGCTTTGAGTTCACCCTCGATGGCGAGAAAGTTTTCCATATGCGGACCATGGACGATCGCACAGCCCAACCGGGCGGGTTCGATCGGGTTCTGTCCGCCGTGCGGCACCAGGGAGCCTCCGACAAAGGCGATATCCGTCAGTCGGAAAAACAGGCCAAGCTCGCCCATGGTGTCGGCAAGCAGGTAGCCGGTATCTCTGGTCAGCGCTTCGCCACGACTGCGCAGGGTTACGGCACTGCCTGACGCCGTGAGTACTTTCTCGATATCGGTGCCGCGCGCCGGATGACGTGGGACGATCATGGTCAGAATATCGGGAAGATTGCGGATTAGAATCCGGTGAGCCGCGGCGATGGTTTCTTCTTCGCCGGGGTGGGTGCTGAAAGCGAGCCAGCGCGGGCGGGCTGCTATCGACGTTTCGAGCGCGGTCAGCGCATCCGGCTTGGCAGGCAACGGCTCGGCGGCGAATTTCAGATTGCCAGGGCAGGCGACGCTGCCGGCGCCAAGGTCGCGCAGGCGTTCAGCATCCAGGTCCGTCTGCGCCATGCAGAGATCGAAGGTCGCGAGTATATGGCGGATCATCCACGGCGCGCGCCGCCAGCCCCGCCAGGACCGTGCCGAAATACGTGCATTCATCAGAATCGCGGGTATCCCGCGGATTTTGACTTCGGAAAGGACACCTGGCCAGAACTCTGATTCAACCCACAGCACCAGGTCAGGCCGCCAGTGATCGAGGAACCGTCGTACCCAGGACATCCGATCGACCGGAATATATTGATGTATCACCCCTTCCGGCAGGCGGTTTTCAAGAATGCGGGCCGAACTGACTGTGCCCGATGTCATGAGGATCGCGATCTCCCGGCGTTCGCGGCGGAGGCGTTCGATGAGGCTCAGCATCGACAGCGACTCGCCGACGCTGGAGGCGTGAATCCAGATCAGCGGACCTTCGGGGCGTGGCGCGGAGGCATCACCAAACCGTTCGCCGAAACGGGTGGCGTCTTCTCGGCCTGCATCCAGCCGCCGCTTTAGATACCGGCGGATCAGGGGACCGGTTGCCCATGTTAGCGCGCGATAGACGGCGATACTCATTCGGCGCCGCCTTTGGCGGCAAGGTCGTGGGAATCAGCGGCGGAAATTTCAGGCGCGGGGTCCACCGGGTCAACGCCCAGTTCGGTGTCGAGCGCTGTCGTGAGGGAAATTAATTCGCTCTCAAGTCTGTGGCGTGTGGCCTCTAGCTGGGCTTCGTCTGCGTCCCGCGGCACTTCGATGGCGGTACCAAGGCGGATAATGCCGCGGCTAAATGGTAACGGCACCACGAACCGGTCCCATGAATTGAGCACCCGCCGCCGCGCCGCACTGTACGACACGGGGAGGAGGACCGCGCCGGACAATCTTGCCGCCGCAGTGGCCCCGGGCGCTGCCCGCATGCGTGGGCCACGCGGCCCGTCCGGGGTAATGCCCATGTATTCGCCTCGTTTGAGTGCGCGGACCATATTGACCAGCGCGCCGCCGCCGCCGCGAGACGACGACCCGGCAATCGTGCCAATCCCCAGGTGAGCCAGCGTGCGGGAGATGAAAACGCCATCGCGGTGATGCGAGATCAGGATGCTCATCCTTGCGTCGTATTTCCAGGCGTTCGGGATCATCAGCATACGTCCATGCCAGAAACACGCGATAAACGGGGTGCCGTCAGCGACCATCCTGTCGGCAATATCCGCGTTCTCTATTCGCCAGCTTCCCGTGACCCACACCAGCCGGATGTAGCGTGCAGCGAGCCAGCTGAGGGCCGCGCTGACGGCAGGACGACGCATGAGCCGGCTTGCGGCAGCCATCGGTCAGGCCTGCACAGTGGCCGGTGGCCCGGCATCTGGATTGGCGCCGTCACCGGACCTGACCGTTTCGGTGGCGCTGGGCCGCTCCACGCGCTCATCGCCCGCAAACTGCAACGTATAAAGTCGTTTATAGGCACCGCCCTGGGCAAGAAGCTCGCTGTGCGTTCCGGTCTCGACGACACGGCCATCTTCCATGACGAAAATCGTATCGGCCTCGACGATGGTGGACAGCCTGTGCGCGATGACGACCGTGGTTCGACCCTGCTTCAGGCGGGCGAGGGCCGCCTGCACCTGGCGTTCGGTTTCTGTGTCGAGCGCCGATGTCGCCTCGTCGAGCAGCAGGATAGGGGCATCCTTGATCATCGCGCGGGCAATCGCGATCCGCTGGCGTTGCCCACCAGACAGTTTGACGCCGCGTCCGCCGACATGGGTATCGTAACCGTCGGGCAGGCCGGTAATGAAGTCATGGGCGTCGGCATCGATCGCCGCACGGGTGATTTCTTCCTCCGTCGCGCCGGGCCGGCCATACGCGATATTTGCGCGGATCGTATCGTCGAACAGCGAAATCTCCTGGCTGACGAGGCCGATGCAGCGGCGCAGACTTTCAAGCGCCACGTCGCGCACGTCATGCCCGTCGACGGTTACTGAACCGCTATTGGCATCGTAAAACCGGGGGATGAGATTGAGAATGGTTGATTTTCCGGCGCCCGACGGCCCGACCAGGGCAACGGTTTTGCCGGCCGGAATATCCAGGTCGATACCGTTCAGGGCCGTGCCCTTGTCGTCGTAACGGAACTGCACGTCCGTAAATCGGATATCGCCGCGGATTTTATCTAGCTGCACTGCACCTGCCTTGTCGTCGATCGAAGGTGCCAGGTCGAGGATGTTGAACACCCTCTGCGCCGCAGCAAGACCCTGCTGCAGCGTCGCGTTCAGGTTGGCGATGTTTTTCATAGGCTTGTAGGCGGCGAGCAGAGCGGCGAGGAACGAAGCGAGTTCACCGGTCGTCATGGTGCCCTCAATGACTTGAGAGCCGCCATACAGGATCGCGAGCGCGAGGGCGATACCGCCCAGCGTTTCCATCAGCGGCCGGCTGATCGCCTGGACGCGCGCGGCTTTGCGGGTGAGGTCGAAGATCTTCTCTATGGCGCGGGTAGCCCGCGCCGTTTCCTGTTCCTCCATGGTGTACGCCTTGACGTGGCGCGCGCCCTGGAACGTCTCGTCGAGCAGGGTGGTCAACTCGCCGGTCTCGACCTGAGTGTTACGTGAAATCTTGCGCATCCGCTTGCCGATACGGACGATCGGATAGAGCGCCAACGGAAAGACAACCACCGTCAGCAGCGCGAGGACCCAGTTATGGACGAGCAGGATGGTGACAAGGAAGACGACGAGGAGCGAATCCTTGACCAGCCCTGTCAGCGCTTTGGCAACCGAGAACCGCAACAGACCGGCATCGTTGATAAAGCGTGAAATCAGTCGGCCGACTGAGTTGTCGTGAAAGAACTGCAGGTCTGACCAGATCATCCCGCGATACATCAGGCGCTGAAGATTGGCGACCATGCGATGCCCGATCACCTCCATATTCACCGCTTCGAAATACCCGGCGATGCCGGAGACGAGCGCGAGGCCGATAATGACGCCGGGCAGCAGATAGAGCATCTCGCGGTCCCGCGCGACCAGCACCTGATCGACCACGTCTTTGAGCAGATAAATCATGGCGGCCGACGATCCGGCGACCAGGACCATGCAAATAAACGTCAGCCCAATCCGGCCACGCTGCGGCCAGAGCTGTTCCTTCGCCAGCCGCCGGACAAGGGCGTCGGACGTTGCATGTGCGTCATCGGTAAGTTCGTGGCCCGTATCGGGCGCCTGAACAGGTTCAGCCAAAGGAGCGTATTCCGTTTCGCGTGAGAGTAATCCCGAGATTCAGAATACCACGATGGACGAATCCAGCCAAATGTTTGATATCACTCTCTGAATCAGGGATTTGGCCGATCAGACGCCGGCAACGGTCAGGCCGTCGACACGGATCGTCGGTGCATCGGTGCCATAGCGGAATTTCAGATCGTTCGCCGGAACGAGGTTGGCGAACAAGTCCTTTAGGTTGCCGGCGATGGTCATTTCACTGACCGGATAGGTGATCTCGCCATTCTCGATCCAGAACCCGGTCGCCCCGCGACTGTAATCGCCGGTGATCATATTGATCCCCATGCCGATCAGCTCGGTGATGTAAAAGCCGTTCTCGATATCCGCCATCAGTTCGGCGGGAGTCTGGCTGCCGGCTTCCATATAGAGATTGGTGAGTGACGGCGAAGGCGGCGATGACGTGCCACGCGATGCATGACCGGTGGATTCCAGACCGAGCTGCCGCGCCGCCGACAGATCGAGCACCCAGGTTGTCAGCACGCCGTTATCGGCAATCGCGCTGCGCTTGTTTGCGAGGCCTTCCGCGTCGAATGGCTTCGAGCGAAACCCGCGCGGGCGGTGCGGATCATCGATGATGTTGATGCCGTCGGAGAAGATTTTTTCGCCCATCGAATCCTTTAGGAACGACGTGCCGCGGGTGATCGATGATCCGTTGATGCCGCCCGCAAAGTGTCGCACCAGACCGCCGGACACGCGCGGATCGTAAATAACCGGCACCTGCTGGGTTTTGACCTTCTGGGCGTTCAGGCGTTTGACGGCGCGTTGGCCGGCGTTGCGGCCGATCTCGGCGGGGTCTTCGAGGTCCGAATAATAGACCGCGGAGGTGTAGTCGTAATCCCGTTCCATCGCCGTACCTTCGCCGGCAACGACGGAAGCCGCGAGACTGTGGCTCGACGTCGAATAGCTGCGGGCGAAGCCATTGGTCGCGGCTATAGCGATGTCGGCCTGGCTCCAGCCGGTCTCCGCCCCCTCGGTATTGGTGACGCCGGCGACGGCGCGGGCCGCATCTTCCGCGGTTTTTGCTGCTTCAACCATGGCCTCGTTTGTTGGTTCGGTGTCGTCGCAGATATCGATCACTGGCGGGTTGGTGACAATCTGATCCGGATCGGCGAGCCCGCAATAGGGATCTTCGGGTGCGGCCTTTGCCATCGCGACGCAGCGCTCGACCACTTCGTTCAGGGTTGATGGATCGAAGTCGGTGGAGGACACCATTGCCTGCTGCTTGCCGATTAGCACGCGCAGGCCCAGATCATTGCTTTCCGCCCGTTCCAGTTTCTCCAGCTCGCCCATGCGGCAGGAAACCGACAGTGATGCGGCGTTGTAGACCACGGCGTCCGCGGCCTCGGCCCCGGCTTTTTTTGCCGCGTCGAGCAGGTCGGAGAGAAGGTTCAGTTGATTATAGGCGTCGGCCATGTATTGCTACCCGTCTATTTCTTGTCGTCGGTTGATTTCCAGATCGGCGTGCCGCTTCCCGGCAGACCGTATTCCTGCCACTTGGAAGTGACCTCGTCGATAATATCGTCGGACATCCGAATTTTGCGGCCCCATTCCCGTGTCGTTTCGGGCGGAATTTTCGCGGTCGCATCGATCCCCATCTTTGAGCCCAGCCCTTCGACCGGCGACGCAAAGTCGAGATAGTCGATCGGGGTGTTCTCGATCATCGTCACATCGCGTGCCGCATCCACATTGGTCGAAATCGCCCAGATCACATCGTCCCATTTCCGTGCGTCAATATCGTGATCCACGATGATCACGAACTTGGTGTACATGAACTGTTTAAGATAGGACCACACGCCCATCATTACCCGTTTTGCGTGACCCGGGTATTCTTTGCGGATCGATACCACGGCAACGCGGTACGAACAGGCCTCCGGCGGCAGCCAGAAATCGACGATTTCCGGGAATTGCTGCACCAGCAGCGGAATAAACACATCGTTCAGCGCGCGGCCCAGCACTGACGGCTCGTCCGGCGGACGCCCCGTAAACGTGGTCAGATAAATCGGATTTTTCCGCATGGTGATCGCAGACACGGTGAACACCGGGAATGGCTCGGCGGCGTTGTAATAGCCGGTATGGTCGCCATAAGGGCCTTCGAGCGCAGTGTTGCGCAGCGATACATGCCCTTCGATCACGATTTCTGCTTCCGCCGGGACCTGCAAAGGTATGGTTTTGCAGTCGACAAGTGCAAGCTTCTGGCCGCGCAGCAGGCCCGCGAACTGGTATTCGGACATGGATTCCGGCACCGGCGCGACGGCGGCAATGATGGTTGCCGGATCTGCGCCGATCACGGCCGCGGCGGGGATGCTGTCGGCGCCTGCATTTGCAGCGTGGCTCGCATGATGCGCGCCGCCGCGATGCGCGAGCCAGCGCATGATCGTTGTGTCAGGTCCCGTTACCTGCATGCGATAGATGCCGACATTGGGTTTGCCGTTCTTGCCTTCCGTGACCACCAGCGGCCAGGTGATCAACGGCGCCGGTTCGCCTGGCCAGCACATCTGGACCGGCAGTTTTGCGAGATCGATATCGTCGCCGGTGAGCACTACTTCCTGGCATGGCGCGCGGGAGACCGTTTTTGGCTTCATCGCCATTACCGTCTTCAGCAGTGGCAGCATCTCGATTGCTTCGCGCCAGCCGCCGGGCGGTTCGGGCTGGCGCAGAAAGGCAAGCTGCTCGCCGAATTCGCGAAGCTGTTCCGGGGTCTTGTCCATGCCCCAGGCGACGCGCTCGACCGTACCGAACAGATTGGCCAGAACCGGCATCCCGCAGGGGTTGCCATCGGCATCGGTGGCGTTTTCAAAAAGGACGGCGGGGCCTTCTTCGGCCAGCAGGCGGGTCTGGATTTCCGTCATCTCGAGGCGCGTCGACACGGGTGTCGAGACGCGCACCAGCCGGCCTTCGGATTCGAGGCGGTCGATATAGTCGCGGAGATTGGCATAGGCCATGGTCGAGCGGTTCTGCCCGAAGCCGGGATATCGGTCAAGCAGGACAATCCGCTATCTGGACGGACGATGCGGATTCGGGCTCTATATCGGTCATGAACGATCCCGTCGCCCACGCTAAAACCTATCCGTTTCCCGTCCCCGGCCGCTCCTATGTGTTCCGTAACGGGACACCGCACGACCTGGACGATCACGGCTTCGACCGGACCGGCCGCACGCCGGTTCTGGCCGCCGGGTCGAACCAGTCGCATGAGCAGTTGGCACGCAAGTACAGCGTGCTGCCGGGACATGTGGAAATCCCGATCCAGCGCGGGTTACTGGATGATTTCGATTCTGTTTATGCAGCGCATCTCGCGGGCTATGGCTCGGTGCCGTCGACCTTTTATCCATCTCTCGGCACGCGGGTAACCACCTATGTGATGTGGCTAGACGATGCGCAGCTCAACCGGATGCACGAGACCGAGCGGAATTACACCTATGACCGGTTGGATGGTATCCGGGTTGAGATCGAAGGTGTGGGCGAGATCATCGACCGGGCTTTCGCCTATACAGCGGTTGTGGGTTGCCTGAATGTGAATGGCGGACCGGTCGCGCTTGCCGAGATTTCCGCCGAAGGCCGTATCCTGCGGGCGATGAGCCAGCCCGATATGCTCGATCACGTTCGCGGACGGCTCGGTCCGGATGTGCATCTGGATACTTTCATTCAAGCCCATATTGAGGACGAGGCGCTGCGTCGCGAACGCACCTTGGCACTGTCGTCGGATTCGCTACCGCTTGTTTTTGAGCGGACGGTGCTCGGCACGTTCTGACCGCCGTTACTCGGCAGCCACGCTCGCCACCGCCGAAACCTGCGCCGCACAGAACTTGAATTCAGGGATTTTACCGAATGGATCGAGCGCCGGGTTGGTCAGCAGGTTGGCCGCGGCCTCGACATAGCAGAACGGAATGAAGACCATGCCTTCAGGGACGTCGCGGTCGGCGCGGGCCTTTAGCTCAATAGCGCC
The DNA here is from genome assembly GCA_905181725.1 of Alphaproteobacteria bacterium UBA830. Classification (GTDB taxonomy): domain Bacteria; phylum Pseudomonadota; class Alphaproteobacteria; order MPNO01; family UBA830; genus CAXBCP01. Next base: position 16,975 of record CAJIYX010000045.1, on the reverse strand, counting down.
ACGGCGGGTTTCAATACGGATCGTGTCGCCCGGTTTTATCTCGCGCCTGCCGAGTTCGCGCGGTGATAGATTGGCGGTCGCTTCCGGCTCGATCCGGTCGAGCACATCCGATCGGCGGGTCATGGCGCCGGTATGCCAGTGTTCGAGAATACGACCCGTGGTCAGGATCAACGGGTAGTCGGCGTCGGGTACTTCGTCCGGGGGCAGTACATCGGCGGGTAAGAACTTTCCGCGCCCGTTCTCGGTAGGGAAACCTTCACCGAAGATAACCTCTTGGCTCACCCCGTCTTCGCCGACGGGATAGGTGACGGAGCTTTCATTCACAAGTCGTTCCCATGTGATGCCGTCCATCGACGGCATACACTGAGCCATCTCGGCAAACACCTCACCCGGCCCGGTATAGTTCCAGTCGAGCCCGATGCGCTGTGCGATCCCCTGTATGATCCATAAATCCTGTTTTGCCTCACCGGGCAGGGGCAGAGCCTTTTGACCCAGTTGAACCTGGCGGTTCGTGTTCGTGAACGTGCCGTCTTTTTCCGGAAAAGCACTTGCCGGCAGGATGACGTCGGCGAGCGCGGCCGTTTCAGTCAGAAACAGGTCCTGCACGACGAGATGATCGAGTGAGGCCAACGCCTTGCGGGCATGCGCCGCATCCGGGTCGGACATCGCCGGGTTCTCGCCCATGATGTACATCGCGCTGATCTCACCGGCATGGATCGCGCCCATGATTTCGACCACGGTCAGGCCGCGATCCGGGCTAAGCTCGGTCTCCCAGAAATCCTCGAACTTCGCGTGGATGTCTTCGGCGTCGACGGCGAGATAGTCGGGGAAGAACATTGGGATCAGGCCGACATCCGAGGCCCCCTGGACGTTGTTCTGGCCGCGGAGCGGGTGCAGACCGGTGCCCGCCCGACCGACATGGCCGGTCATCAGCGCGAGCGAGATAAGACAGCGGGCGTTATCGGTGCCGTGAACGTGCTGCGAAATGCCCATGCCCCAGAAGATGATGCTCTTTTGCGCGGTGGCGTATTTCCGTGCGACCAGACGGATTGTCCCGGCATCGATACCGCAGATATCAGTCATTTTCTCTGGAGAGAAGTCTTTGACGTGTTTCTTGAGGTCATCAAAGCCTTCGGTGAAGCCTTCGATGTAATTCTCGTTTGTAAGGCCTTCTTCGACGATCACATGCATGATGGCGTTGAGAAGGGCGACGTCGCTGCCGCCCTTGAACTGCAGCATATGCGTGGCGTGTCGCGTGAGTGCCTGACCCCGCGGGTCCATGACGATAAGGGTCGCCCCATTTTTGACCGCATTCTTGAAGAATGTGGCGGCGACCGGGTGGTTCACCGTCGGGTTTGCTCCGATGACGACGATCACATCGGCATACTCGGCATCATAGAACGGGGCGGACACGGCCCCTGAATTGACCGTTTCCATCAATGCTGCGACCGATGATGCGTGACACAGCCGGGTGCAGTGATCGACATTGTTGGTGTGAAAGCCGGTACGGATCAGCTTCTGGAACAGGTAGGCTTCCTCGTTCGATCCCTTGGCGGAGCCGAACCCGGCAAGCGCATTGCCGCCGCGCTCGTCGATGACTTTCTTCAGCCCGGTCGCCGCCAGGTCAAGTGCCTCGTCCCACGTTGCTTCGCGGAAATATTCCACAGGGTGGGCGGGGTCGAGCTGGATCGCGGGGTCTTTGGCGACACCTTCTTTACGGATCAGCGGTTTGGTCAGGCGATGCGGATGATCGATGTAGTCGAACCCGAACCGCCCTTTGACGCAGAGCCGTTTGTGGTTTGACGGCCCGTCGCGGCCTTCGACGAAAAGCAGCTTGTCGTCCTTGATGTTGTATGTCAGCTGGCAGCCGACGCCGCAATAGGGACAGAGCGAATCCACCTGGCGGTCGGGCTGGATACGTCCTTCGGGCGCAGCGACGGTGGCGGGTAGCAATGCGCCGGTCGGGCAGGCCTGCACGCATTCGCCGCATGCAACACAGGTGCTGTCGCCCATCGGGTCGTCGAAATCGAAGACGATTTTGGCGTGTGCGCCGCGATGGGCCATGCCGATGACGTCATTGACCTGGACGTCGCGGCATGCGCGGACACAGAGCGTGCAGTTGATACAGGCGTCCAGGTTCACTGCCATGGCCGGGTGTGACAGGTCGGGCTCCGGTGTCCGGCGGGCGGGGAAGCGGCTGTCTTCGACGCCTAAGCGGTCTGCCCATTGCCAGAATTTCGATCTGGCATCATGAGCATGATCGCGTGGCGGCTGATCGGCGGCGAGCAGTTCGAACACCATCCGGCGCGATGATTCTGCACGCTCGCTGGCAGTGCTGACGACCAAGCCCTCGGTCGGCTGACGAATACAGGAGGCAGCAAGGGTGCGTTCGCCCTCGACCTCCACCATGCAGGCGCGGCAATTACCGTCAGCGGCGTAACCGGGCTCGGGCGCATAACACAGATGCGGAATATCCGTGCCTTCGCGCTGTGCGACCTGCCAGATCGACTCGCCCGGTTGCGCGATGACATCGCGCCCGTCCAGCGTGAAGGTGACTTCGGTGTTACTTCCATCCAGAGGCATAACCTGATGCTCTCCTATTTTACGTCCTGGGGGAAGTGTCGGAACACCGACAGCAATCCGTTGGGAGCGGCCTGGCCGAGACCGCAAATCGACGCATCGGTCATTGTCCGGCTCAGTTCTTCGAGCAGTGACTGATCCCAGTTATCGCCGGACATCAGCTTGGCCGCCTTTTCACAACCGGCGCGGCATGGCGTGCACTGGCCGCAGGATTCATCTTCGAAAAACTTCATCAGGTTAAGGGCGGCATCGGCGGTGCTGTCCTGCTCTGACAACACGACGACGGCGGCCGAGCCGATCAGGCAGCCATGTTCTTCGAGCGTACCGAAATCGAGCGGCAGGTTAGCTTTGGAGGCGGGCAGTATGCCGCCGGAGGCGCCGCCCGGCAGATAGCCTTTGAGCGTATGGCCTTCGGCCATGCCGCCGCAATATTCGTCGATCAGTTCGCGCAGGGTGATCCCGGCCTCACCGATTTTGACGCCCGGTTCGCGGACCCTGCCGGAAACCGAGAATGTGCGGATACCCTTGCCCCCGTTCCGGCCGTGACTGGCGAACCAGTCGGCGCCTTTTTCGAGCACGTCGCGCACCCAGTACAGTGTTTCGACATTGTTGATCAGCGTCGGGCGGCCAAAAAGGCCGACTTCGGCAGCGAAGGGCGGGCGGTGACGCGGCAGGCCGCGCTTGCCCTCGATACTCTCAAGCATCGCCGATTCCTCGCCGCAGATATACGAGCCCGCCCCGCGGCGGAGATGCAGCTTGCCGGGCTTGAGCAGATCGGTTCGTTCCAGCTTGGCAATCGCGCCGAGCAATATCTGGCGCGCTGCCGGGTATTCGTCGCGCAGATAGATAAAGCACTCCTCGGCTTCCACCGCCCACATGCCGATCAGCACGCCCTCTAGAAACCGGTGAGGGTCGGTCTCAATGAAATATCGATCCTTGAACGTGCCGGGCTCGCCTTCATCGGCATTGACCGCCATCAGCCGTGGCTTGGGGAAGCCGGAGACGATCCTCCATTTGCGCCCGGTCGGAAATCCGGCGCCACCCAGCCCGCGCAGTTCGGACTGTTCCATCCGTGAAAGAACGGTCTCAGACGTGAGGCGCCCCGACAGGCATTCCTTCAGTGTCGCGTATCCGCCTTCGAGCAGGTAGGTGTCGTAGTCGATATATCCCGGAATCGCAGGCGATATCGCTTTTGCGGAAACCGCAGCCGAAATGCGTTCGGGAGTGGCGGCAAAAACCTGATTCTGACCGACGGCCGCTACCGGTGCATGGTCACACGCGCCAATACAGGGGGCGGCAAGGACGCGGACCGTGTCGCCGAAACGGGTTTTAAGGTCTTTGATAAGATCCTGCGCGCCGGCGAGCTCGCAGGCAATGGAATCGCAGGTGCGAACGGTTATCTCGGGCGGCGGCGCCTCACCATCTTCGAGCACGTCGAAGTGATGATAGAAAGTGGCTGTTTCATATACTTCGACCATTGCGAGACGGAATTCATCGGCGAGAGCGACAAGGTGGCCGGGCGCCAGGCAACGGTATTTGTCCTGTATCAGGTGCAGAGCTTCGATCAGCATGTCGCGACGGCGCGGCATGTCGCTGAGCAGGTTGGCGACCTCCACCGCGGCATCAGGGTCGACTTGGCGGCCCTTCGGCGTGGTAGATCCTTTACCGCCCCGACCGGGGCCGCGAAATTTTAAGATGTCGGTTTTGCCATCAGCCATCAAGTTCGTCTTCCCGAACGGTAACAAGATCGACGACATCGCCGTTGATCAGGTGCTTGCCAGCGTTTTCGAAATTCACGGTAATCCGTGCGCCATCGACCGATTGCACCTGGCCAATACCCCAGTCCTCCTGCGACGGATGCCGCACCAGCGTACCGGGAGTAATATTGTGAAACATTCGCCAAGCTTTCCGTTTACGAAGATCAATTTACAGGAAATTACACTTTCGTTAATCCCGTGTCGGTTTCTTTGGCGATTCAATTTTCTGGCACAGGCCGCAGTCCGGTGACTGAAAAGGATATTCCATGTCTTACATGATCGATCTTCGGGTACTCGAACTGCTGTGTTCACGAATCTGCCATGATCTGATCAGCCTAGTAACCGCCATTAATAACGGCATGGAGCTGCTGGATGACGACCCCGGTGACATGCTGAATCATATCCGCGATCTGTTGATGAACAGAGCCTACGAAGGCTCCGGCAAGCTGAAGTACTTCAGGCTTGCTTGTGGTCTTGGTGGCGATCCCGACGGCGAAATCGGTATTGGTAGCGCCGCGGACCCCACCATCCGGCTCGAAAAGCACGAGAAATCTTCTATCACCTGGCCGGCCGACCGCGAGCGCATGCTGCCGCGACTGACCATTAAATCTGGAATGAACATGGTGCTGTAAGGGATTGAAGCGTTGCCTCGGAGCGGTGAGATCGCGGTGTCGTTCAATGATGGTGGCATTCAGGTGATTGCGGCCGTGGAGCTCGCTAAACTTGGTCAGATGATCTGAATTCGGGTACCTGATGTGCCGGCACCCACTTGCGCCCTCGATAGAGCCAACCATATAATCTGCCCGCTTCTGGGGATCTTGGGCTGATATGACCTCTACAATCCCGCCAGGTTATCGGCCGTCGGACGACGAGCCGTTTATGAGCGACGTGATGCTTGAATACTTCCGGCACAAGCTTTCTGTGTGGAAGGCCGAATTGCTGCGTGACGCTGATCTGACGCTGCAGCATTTACAGGAAGATACAGCAAAACCGGCGGATCTCTCCGACCGCGCATCGGCTGAAACGGGGCGCAGCCTGGAGCTGCGGACCCGGGACCGCGCGCGGAAGCTGGCGATCAAGATCGATGAAGCAGTCAGGCGGATCGAAGACGGCACCTACGGCTATTGCAGCGAGACTGATGATCCGATCGGTGTGCAACGTCTTGAGGCACGGCCGGTTGCCACGCTTAGTCTGGAAGCGCAGGAGCGCCACGAAAAACTGGAGAAAACCCAGCGCGACGGTTAAGCAGCGGGCGCATAACGATCTGCGGAATATCATCTTTCAGATATTTCTGATAATCGCGCTATCCTGCCAAGCGCCCGGATCGCCTTTTCGACAGAAAAACGGCCTGCCTTAAACCGGCAGGCCGTTTGTCGTTTGGAGGGGCTGATTTCTACTGAAAACGATCAGAAGGGGAAGAGAATATCGAATATCTGCTGCCCGTAACGCGGCTGCTGAATATCGGTAATCTGGCCTCTGCCGCCATAGGCAATACGGGCTTCGGCAATTTTGTCATATGAAATTGTGTTATCCGATCCGACATCTTCAGGTCGGATAACGCCTGCAATCTGCAACTCCCGGACCTCATAGTTGACCTGTCCACCCATCCCGAACCGCTTTGCGAGCTAGGTGGCGAAGCCGATCAGCTCGAGTACGAACAGCAGTGCGGCGACAAATCTCACGTAATTGCTGGCATCCATGGGGTGTAATCCGTCGCTGTCTTGCGCTAACCGCGGAGCTTGTACGCGGAGCTTGTACGCGGAGACGGCGCGGGTACGGGTGCCGATATTCTGAAGGGTGCCGGAAATTTCCTAGTGCTGTACGGACAGATGTTCCGAGAGCAGGTTCAGTCCGTCGATAAGCGCGATCAATGTCGCTTTCAGCCGCTCCCGATCAGGAGCAGGTAGGGCAGGAATTCTACCGCAGGCCTGTTCAACATGCGCTTCGAGCCCGTTCAGGTCGATGACGGTGCCCTGCGGTGTCTATCGCAGTCGCCGCTTCGCGCAGCGCCCCTTCGATACTAGCATTGGCCGGTGGGCCGGAATCCGTCGAATCCACGTTCTAATCCCGGGATTTCTATCACGGGGAGTCTTACGGAGTATGGTTAAGAATTACTGAAGAACCGGGGCTCCGATGGTGCCTTTACCGTATGGAAATCGTTAGGTTTTAGCCGTTTTGTCGAATTATCATGGATATGGACGTGCCTTTCCGTTCCTTGATTTGAGCGTAATGCCGTTAACTGTCATCGTCGGTCCTAAGCGCGGTAGGGGTCGTTTCTGTCGAGGTTATCGGAAATTTTTTTCCGCAGGGCGCCTATATCGATCTGATGCACGCTTCCGCTGCCGGCGAGAATCAGCGCGTGCGCCGCCGCAGCGCCCATCGCTAGACATGGCCCCATAACACGCACAGACGACAGGCCGACGGTATCGCCGTCTATGCACCTGCCGGCAGCAGCGAGATTATCTGCATCCCGGTGTAAAAGACTGCCGAGCGGGACGGTATGAACATGATTGTCGCCGAGTTCTTCCCAGTAGGCGCCTGCGGCATTGTTGTGCAGTTCGATCGGCCACGAACAGCGCGCAACGGTATCGTCGAAAATGCGGCCCGCGCGGACATCCTCCGCCGTCAGGCTGTATGTCCCGGTGATCCATCGCGTCTGACGAACACCCGGCGCCGCGTAGATACGGATACGGGCATTTCCGTATGCGGCGGGGTATTCGTCGCGCAGGAAGCGCAGTAACCGGTCTGCCTGGTCGCGGCCATCAAATACGGTGTTTGCATAGTCCGCAGCGTCCAGCGGCGTTTCAACATGGGTCATGTTGGCCAGCGCTGTACCGTGTCCCGGAAAGGAGAATACAAAGCCGTCCTTGCGCACCAGGCCGTAGTGATCTGCCCTGTTCGTCAGGCGACCCTGCATTTCCCAGCGGTCGACAGCATTTGCTGCCGCCTCGTCGAAATTCTCAAACAACACGATCTGGGTGCCGAATATCGGCGTTTCCGGCTCACGCACGGTGAGGCCTGCATGCCAGGCGACGGTTGCATCGCCCGATGCGTCGACGAAACCGTCAGCTTCAACGGACAGGTCGCCGAATTTGGTGGCGATATCCAGTGCGGCGATGCGGCGGCCCGAAAGATGCGCGTTTCGCACCACCGCACCCAGCAAAACGGTAATGCCGGCATCCCGTACAGCGTTATCTATCCAGCGTGCGAGCGCGATCTCGTCATATTGGACAATGATCGAATTGCGTGCAGAGCGGTCCTGTGCTGCACTGTCGGCATGCAGGTGCCGAAGAATATCGTCAGCAACGCCGTAGGTTAGCCGCGTAACGTCGGGCCCGTTCGAATACAGGCCGCAAAACGTGCCGATAATCGAATTGACGGCTTGGCCGCCAAGCGACTGCGCAGCCTCTACGAGGATTACCCGCTTTCCGGCGCGAGCCGCTTCAAGTGCTGCCGAAAGTCCGGCGGCGCCGGAACCGACCACGCAGACATCGCATTGTAATATTTTGAGGCTGTCGACGGGACGGCGCGTGGTGCGGGTGGGGATGTCGGTTCCCCCCATCGGGCTATTCGCTTGCCTTTTCCGGGGCCTCCGCCGGGGCGGTCAGGAAATCTGCGCTGACCTGGGCGGCTTCCTGGTTTTCTTTCTGGATTTTCTCATAAAGCTCTCTCCGCAGAACGGAGGCACCTTGCGGGAAGGTAAACCCGAGTTTAACGGAACGTCCCCGGATATCGACGACGGTCACCTCGATATCATCGTTGATAACAACAGATTCGCCGGCTTTTCTTGTCAGATAGAGCATTTGGTCCCCGTCACTACTTGTAACGTTAGGCACCGCCGCACACGCGCACGCCGCCGTCACTTTACAGTTTATTAACACAAGCTTGGGAAACTGCAAATTCCCGTAAAGTTTTATCTACTCTTTGCGGCAGATATGGGGAACCGGCGAGAGACGATGGATCTTACCAATCTAAAACTGTTTCAGATGGCGACGAAGCGCATGGACTGGCTGTCCAAGCGCCAACAGGTGCTGTCGCAGAATATCGCCAACTCGGATACACCGGGCTATGGGCCGAAAGATCTAAAACAGCTGAAATTTCAGGAGATGCTTCGACCGCAGTTGAAGCGTTCCACGTTACAGAAAACCAGCTCGATGCATATCGAAGCGACGCATAAGAATTCGAAGTATCGCAACGGCAGCAAAAAAGGCACGTATGACATGGCGCCGGCGGGTAACTCGGTCATTCTTGTAGAACAGCTGACCAAGGTTTCCGAAACCCAGGCGAACCACCGGCTGGCCAGCAACATTTATACGAAACAGCTTTCGATGATCAAACTCGCCCTCTGGCGTCCGTGAAGATAGGCCGATGAATGACAAAACTTGGACTCGGAGTGAACTTATATGGATCTGATTAATTTCATCAAGATCTCGACTGCCGGCATGCGTGTGCGGGGCACACGGCTGCGGGTGATCTCTGAAAATATCCCCAATGCGGATTCCTTGCTCGATGGACCTGGAGATGAGCCGTACCGGCGCAAGCAGGTATCCTTCAAGAACGTGCTCGACCGGTCGATTGATGGCCACCGCGTCAAGGTTGACTAGACCCTGCTCGATAAAGGCGCTTTCGAGAAAAAATTCGATCCGCAACATCCGGCCGCTGATGAGAATGGCTATGTCGCGGTTCCGAACGTCAATGCGCTCATCGAGATGATGGACATGCGGGAGGCCCAAAGATCCTATGAGGCCAATCTCAGCATCATCAGGGAAATTGCCGAGGAGCATGGTATCCCGATTATCGAGAACCCGCCGATCGCCCGCGCGCTGCCTGCCGGTGTCGAGGTGGACCAGAAGATTCCGCCGGAGCATTTCAAGGCGGTCGCCGAGATCATCGGATATGTCTTCAGGCTCAAGGAAAAAATGCCGAAACGGACCTGACCTGCCGGTATTTGCAGGGGAGGCAAGAACGCTGCGGTTATGCTACTAACTTCGCCAACGAGCCGGGTGCCGGCCAACCTGCGGAGTTTGAATATGTCCGAACCTTATATTGCTGTGAAACAATCCTGCATTCTGGGTGAATCGCCGATCTGGTCGGTCGCAGAGCAGGCCCTGTATTGGGTGGACATCCGGAATCCCATGATCTACCGGCTTGACCCGGCGAGCGGCGACGTCAGGAACTGGCGTGTTCAGACCGAGATCGGTTCGATCGGTCTTGCCGGAGAGGGGCGGCTGATCGCCGGAACCCGGATGGGCATCGCCTATATCGGGCTAGAAGATAATTCGTGCGAAGATCTGGCTGACCCGGAAGGCGATGGCCGGATGAATGCGGTGCGCATGAATGACGGCAAAGTTGACCGGCAGGGCCGGTTCTGGTGCGGCAGCATGGACGATCCGGGCTATGCCGAGGTCGCATCGCTGTATCGGTTTGATCACGACCATTCGGTCCACAGGATGGAGGGCCCCGTGACCATCTCGAACGCGTTGTGTTGGAGCCCGGATAACACAGTGATGTATTTCGCCGATTCACGTAAACGCACCATGTGGGCATATGATTTTGATGCTGCCTCTGGCGCAATCGCAAATCGTCGGGTGTTCCTGGAAATCGCCGAGGGCGATGGCGTTCCCGACGGCGCGACAGTCGATGCCGACGGCTTTGTCTGGGTCGCGCATATGCGGGGCGGCAAGGTTAAAAGGTACGACCCAGATGGCCGGGTGGAACGCCAAATCGCTTTTCCCGTATCGCTGACATCCTGCCCGGCGTTCGGCGGCCCCGATCTGAGCACGCTGTATGTGACCACCGCATCGTCGAAATTCGAACCGGCGGATTTCGAACGTGAACCCGATGCGGGCTCGTTATTTGCGGTGGACACGGACGTCAAAGGTCTCCCCGAACCGGTGTTTGGCGCGTAAGGGCGCCACGAGCGTCTTTTGGACCAGGCCCCTTCCACCCGCTGGGGTATCATTTTTCTGATCTTGTTCGCGGGATCGGTGGGTGCGGCGCAGCTCGGCAAACTACCAGGGGCGCTGCCTGATATCCGGGCCGATCTGGATATAAGTCTGGTCACGGCGGGGTGGATTATCTCGACCTTCGTTATGATTGGCGCGATCTGCAGTGTGGCTGCCGGGATGACCGGCGACCGCTTCGGCCACCACCGTATCCTGCTATGGGGTATTGCGCTCGTTGCGGTCGGTAGTTTTGCGGCGGCCGCCGCCCCCGACAGCGCGAGCCTGATACCGAGCCGTATTGTTGAAGGTCTCGGATACATCGCCGTGATTTCCACCGGACCTGCCCTGATTACGCGCGAGGTCGCGGACCGGCATCGTGCCATGGCGTTTGGGGTCTAGTCATTCTACATGCCGTTCGGTATGGCGTCGATGGTGGCATTGTCGCCGGTTCTGATCTCTGCGACCGGGAGCTGGCGGGGGCTCTGGATCATCAACGGGATGCTTGCGGCGATCGCGCTTGTGGCGCTGTTGTCGGCGCTGCAGGGAGAGAGGTTCCAGCCTATCCGGAACGACAGTCCTGTCGGCCTGCGGGATGTCTGGCGCACGGTTTCCAGTGCCGGGCCATGGGTTGTCGCCATCGCGATGGGGTCATATTCGCTGGTCTACCTGTCTTCGATGGCTTTCCTGCCCACGTTTTTGATTGAACGCGAAGGCATGTCGGCCGGCACGGCATCGGTGCTCATCGGCATCGCGATATTTATGAACGCGCCCGGGTGCCTCGCCGGCAGTTGGTTGTTGAAGCGCAACGTGCCCGCCTGGATCGGCATTGCCATTGCGCATGCCGGCATGGCGGTCTGTGCGGCGGGACTATATCAAGAAGGCATTTCGTTCGAGCTTCGCTACGCGCTGGCTCTCGCCCTGCCATTCTGTGGCGGATTGATCCCGCCGATCGTGCTGGCGCGGGCGCAGGTACATGCACCTTCACCAGCACTTTACGGGACGACAATGGGGCTTGTTATCGAGGTCATCAGTATCGGCCAGTTTATCGGTCCGCCGACAATGGCCGCATTGGTCGCCGCGACAGGCGACTGGCAGTCCGGCGCCTGGCTGACCGTCATCGCCTGTGCGCTGGGGTTTTCGACGGCGCCGATGCTGCGCCGTCTGGACCGGCGGGCAGGATTGGTGTAGCGAAAGCGTCAGGAGATGATCATGACAGATACACAAATCCGCCCCCGCCGCAGCCTGCTCTTCGTGCCTGGCCTGCGACCTGACCGTTTCGCAAAAGCCCTCGACAGCGGGGCGGACATCGTCTGCGTCGATATCGAAGACGCCGTTCCCCTGCCGCGCAAGCAGGAGGCGCGCGAGCTGACCTTGCCGGTGTTTGCAGAAGATACCCATCCGCATATCGAAACGATGGTCCGGATCAATCCGTTGTCGACGCCCGATGGGCTGAAGGACATTCTGGCGTTGAGGGAATGCGCAGCACCACCGAAGGCGCTGATGCTCGCCAAGCCCGGCTCGGCCGAAGAAATCAAACTCTATGACGAGCTGTTGCAGGGGAGCTGCGCCCATATCCGGTTTCACGTCATCATCGAATCCACAGACGGTCTTGCGAACGTGATGGATATCGCCAGCGCCTCCGGTCGTATTGATTCCCTGTTGTTTGGGGCGGTGGATATGTCGGCGGATCTGCGGGCCGCAAAAACCTGGGACACGCTGCTCTATGCGCGCTCACGCGTGGTTCATGCCGCAGCACGTTATGATCTCGATCTGCTGGATGTTCCGTGGCTAAATCTTGATGACCAGGACGGATTGAAGAACGAGGCGGAGAGGTCGGATGAGCTGGGCTTTACTGGCAAGGCAGCTATCCATCCCAAACAGATAGCGGTTATCAACGAGGTGTTTTCGCCATCGGCGAAGCTTGTCGACCGCGCGCGCCGAATTCTGGCCGAATTCGAGAAAGATACTACAGGGCTCGTCGTCGTCGATGGTGAATTGATCGAACGCCCGGTGGTCCGGTCGATGCTGCGGGTTCTTGCGATCGCGGATCATCTTGAACAGACGGGATGACAGATCTCCGTCAGGCAGCCCTCTACGCGTATCGCGCCGGTGACTTCGCCGGTCGGCATACCGACGCCTATTGGAGCAAACCCCAGAAGACGGTTCACGCGTTGATGGATATCTAACGGTAATCCTTCGTCCATTTAGTCACGGGTTTCGCGATTTCTTTGCCGTCGATAAAGATCGCATCAGCCTGCTCGTTAAAGAAACAGAGGAGGCCTTTGAGCTTTGGGCATTCCGGAACGGGATCCGGATAGGACCAGACGATATCTTCGAATTTCTGCCCACCGACGTTTGCGGTCCAGTATGAAGATACTCCCTTATAGGGACAGCGGGTTTGTGTGTCTGATCGTGACAGCAGGTCCATGCGAACGTCTTCTGCCGGGATGTAGTAGCGCGTCGGCAAACCGGTTTCGAACAGGAAGTGGGCGCGCGTGGTTTCGGCGACGGCTTCTCCGCCGAGCATGACCTTCACCGATCGTGACGATGGGATTGTATCGATCCGTTTGTGAGGTTCGCGCGGGTGGACAAAGATTTCCTCATCCTCTTCAAACCATTGGTCGACGCGGTCCCAGTAAAACGCACAGTAATCCTGCAGGTTGATCGCCGTCATTTCATCGAACGGCGTCTGATAGGCCCAGACGGCATTTTCGGATGTCTGTCCGCCGGCCTCGATTGTCCAGTAGGAGGCGTCCCCTTTGTACTGACAATGACTGGTGTGATCGGTCGGATGCAAAATATCGAGCCGGACGTCCTTCACCGGGAAGTAATAGATTGGCAGGTGGTTCACCTCATACATCAGCACCATGTCCGTCGAATCCGCGATCCACTCCCCGCCGAATTTTACGCGCACACGGCGCGGTGACGCCTCGAAATGGATATGATGATCCGGGTTCTTCAGATAGCCGGGGGTCGGGTTTGACATGGCTCTACTCCTGTCTCTGTCCTTGTCTCCGCTTCGGGCAAGCTCTGCTGCTGAAGGCTAGAGCGCGTGATCGCAAAGACCTATGATGAGATGAACAAGATAGAACCAATCGGCAGGATCGGAAACATGGCGTTACTGTTAAAATCGTTCCCACACATGACTTTGACCGATGCGTTCTGAGCTTTCCGCGACGGGCGTCGGCGCCCCCGTTCTCCGGCGGGAAGATCCGCGGCTATTGCAGGGGCGTGGGGAATTTTCCGATGATCTGAACCTCCAGGGTCAGCTTCACGCGGTGATGGTGCGTACGACGTATGCGCATGCCGATATCCGGGCAGTCGATACGTCCGCTGCCATGGCGATGCCGGAGATCATTGCAGTGCTGACTGGGGCGGATTATGTCGCGGACGGAATAGGCGATCTCTGTCATGTGGCGAACCCCGCCGGCACCGAAGACTGGCAGAACCCCGCCTTCGTCAATCGCGATGGATCGGCACCGTTCGACCGGGCGCAGCCATCCATCGTTCGGGATCGCGTCCGCCACTCGGGAGAGATAGTTGCCGTCGTGATAGGTGAAACGGCGGCGGTGGCACGCGACGCGGCGGATCTCGTCACCGTTTCCTACAATGCGTTGCCAGTTGTGACCAACGCGCTAGCGGCATTGGAAGCCGGTGCACCGAATATCTGGGAAGACTGCCTGGATAATGTGGCGCTGGACGCGGAGATGGGTGATGCGGCGGCGACCGATGCGGCATTCGCGCAAGCTCTCCACGTAGTTGAAGCGCGGTTCTTCAACAACCGCGTTATCAACTGTCAGATGGAACCCCGTGCGGCCATCGGCGCGTGGGACCCGGATGCCGGAAAACTAACGCTTCATGCGGGTGGGCAGGGGGTGCACCGGCACAAAATGATCCTTGGCGAAATGTTCGGTCTCGCACCCGATAAGGTACGGGTGACGTCGAAGGATGTCGGCGGCGGGTTCGGACCGCGCAACATGATGTATCCCGAGTTCGTGATGGTGTGCTGGGCGGCCCGGCGCATCGGTCGCCCCGTCAAATGGTGCGGCGACAGGTCTGAAGCCTTCCTAACAGATTACCAGGCGCGGGATCTCTATACCGACGCGGCGCTGGCGCTTGATGAAGATGGGAACTTTCTGGCGTTGCGGGCGGACCTTGTCGGAAATCTCGGGGCGCATACGGTGTCATTCGTGCCGTTATCCAACGGTCCAAGGCTATTGCCTTCGGTTTACCGCCTGGGCGCGGGCTATGCGCGTATCCGTGGGGTGCTGACGAATACGGTGCCGACTGGCCCCTATCGCGGCGCTGGACGGCCTGAAGCGATGCATGTGATTGAGCGCCTGATCGACATGGCAGCCGACAAACTGGACATCGACCGGATCGACCTGCGCCGCCGGAACATGATCGCCGCAGACGCCTTTCCCACCACCAATCCCATGCAGACGACCTATGACTGCGGCGAATTCGAAGCTTGTCTTGATAAGGCGCTGGATCTGGGCGCCTGGAACGGGTTCGATGTCCGCCGCGCCGCTTCCGCTGCATGTGGAAAATTGCGGGGTATCGGGTATGCGTCGTATATTCAGGCCCCGGTCGGTGCACCCGTGGAGTTTGCTGCCGTTACGGTGAGGGGCGATGGGACAGTCGAGGTGCCGATTGGGACACAATCGAGCGGGCAGGGGCATGAGACGGTCTTCCCGCAGCTCGTATCCGAAATCCTCGGCGTGCCGTATGAGGCTGTGCGGATCGTGACGGGAGATTCCGACGTGGTCGGAATCGGCGGCGGATCGCATTCCGACCGGTCAATGCGGCTCGGCGGAATCGTGATGCGTGAGGCGTCCGAAAAGGTGATCGAAAAAGGCCGTGAAATCGCCGTTGAACTGCTGGAGGCGGCGGCCGAGGACATAACCTTTACGGCGGGCGTATACCGCGTAACGGGAACCGATAGAGCCGTTGGTTTGTTTGACGTTGCGGCACACGCAAAGGGCCAGAACATCACGGCGGATTCGCTTTTTCGCGGGCGATCGGCGGCCTATCCGAATGGAGCGGCAGTGTCTGAGGTCGAAATAGACCCCGCCACCGGCGCACTCGTCCTGATCGCCCATGCCACCGTGGATGATCCGGGGCGGGCGATCAATCCGATGATCCTCATGGGGCAGGCCCATGGCTCAATCGTGCAGGGGGTCGGCCAGGCAATGATCGAAAATGGGTATTACGACCCTGACACCGGTCAGTTGATCACCGGTTCGTTCATGGATTACGGATTGCTGCGGGCCGACGAGGTGCCTGACTTCAAAACAGGCCTGCATGAGGTACCGACGGCGAACAACCCGCTCGGCGTCAAAGGCGGGGGCGAAGGGGCCACGGTATCGGCAACAGCGGCGTTCATTAATGCAGTGTGCGATGCCCTGCGCGAATACGGTGTCCGCGATATCGATATGCCGGCGACGCCCGCAAAAATCTGGCGGGCCATAAAAGGTGGCGGGTCTTCGGCCTAGTTAGCGTGAATGCCGGGCATGAGCACAAAGCCCGGGATTTTTTTGATCCGCGCGATCCAGCGCCGGATGGCGTTGTAATCGTCGAGAGGAATGCCCCCATCGCCACTCAGCGCGACGTAGGGAAAACAGGCAATGTCGGCGATGGTCGGTGTGTTGCCGACGATCCAGTCCGCGCCGTCGATTTCCCGGTCTGTCAGATGATCGTCGAGGACCCGGAAAGCAGCTCGTGCCGCTGTCCGCACTTTGTCGATATCAAAATCGTAAAACAACATATCGTGGAGGCGTGCCGCAGACGAATTCATGATCTCTCCGCCGGCGAATGACAGCCACATCGCGATCTGGCCCTGGGTTTCGGCATCTTCCGGATACCATGTCCGCGCGCCGTCGTATTTGCCGGCCAGGTAGACCAGCATTGCCTGGGAATCGTGCAATGTGAGGCTGCGGTCGCGCAGCACCGGAATTTGCCCGAGCGGATTGATCTCGAGGAATTCGGGCGTCTTGTGTTCGCCGCCGGGATAATAATCCACGGGGATCGGCTCAAATTCTTGGCCGATCATCGACAAGAACAGCCGCACCTTGTAGCAGCTCCCGGACAGGATGTAGTCGTAGAGCTGTATCATGCGGCCCGCGCTGCCCCGTCGCTCTGATAGGTGCCGAAGGTCAGGCCTTTCTGGCGCAACCAGCGGCGATACAGCATCGACGATCCATCGGCGCGGATCGCGGCCTCGTCCTTGGGGGACAATGGTAGACCCGTGGGCTGCTGATTCTCGAGAATGCTGCGGTCCTGAAGAAAAATCTTCTGCTGAAAGTGTAAGAGGTCGGCATAGGTAGAGGTGTCGTCGAAGACGAGCATGAAGGTGTGAACGTCGCACACGCCTTCTTCGCGCGGCTGCACGAAGATCCCCACCAGATCCCATGCGCCGTCAACCACCGGACAGGTCTTGTACAGGACGGTCACGAAAGGGGAGGTGACACGGTACATGTATTCGCTGATCTGTCCGTCATCGGCCGACATCGCGGCCTGCGGCTGGAAGAAGTTGCAATCCGTCGCCCAGATCTCGTCATCAGGCTGGCGGATTTCGGATTTGTAATCGGTCACTTCGGTAATCGGCTCTTCGCCCAGAACACCGGTGTGGACGTAGGGGAAGTGGGACATGTCGAGAAAGTTCTCGACGATCCGCAGAGCCGATGCGCGCAC
>CAJIYX010000044.1 GCA_905181725.1 Alphaproteobacteria bacterium UBA830 | reverse complement strand
GGTCAGAGAGGCGACCAGTGCCCCGAGATCATCCCCCTTGCCGTCCAGTTTTGCTGAAATCGACGGTTTCGTTTCCACGTCTCTAACTGTTCCCGTCAGGCCGATCCGGGCCTCTGTCGCAGGCGTGCCGAGGGTCAATCGAAACGGCACTGCACCGTTCTCGACAAAGCGCCGGACATCGGCCGTGACCGTCAGCGGCGTATCGCGAACGGTCAGCCCGCCATTAAACGTGAAAGGCCCAGTCAGCGATCCGGCAGAGATATCGGCGGTCAGAATTTTTATCCGTTCGACCGTGTCGGTCGTCTTGTCACGATAGACAATGGTGCCATTTTCGATCGCCAGGGCGTCAAGTTTGAACGCTGACGGGTTCGCAAACGAGCTGGCAGGCGGGCTTGCTGTCTGCCCGGCATCCGCTTTTGCCGGTGTTGCGGGCCGTTGCGGGGACGACGCAACAGCACTACCGGCACTACCATCAGCTTCCGAGACTAATAGCCAGTTCATCTGCCCGTTTGGCAGTTTTTCCAGTTCGATGACCGGCTCGATAAGGTCGACCTGACCGATCTCGATATCACCTCGGAGCAATGGCAGGAGCGCGACACTCACCCGGAGCTCTTGGAGCGACATCATATGAGCTGCGGTCGCGCCAGGGGCGTTCGACAGACGCGCACCCGATATTCTTAAACGGGGCGCCGGCAGGACAGTAAATTCAAGATCGCCGGTGATTTCGAGCGTTCTGCCGGTTACTTTCCGTACTTCGGCTGAAATTTCGGGCTTATAGCCGTTCCAGTCGATAACACTGGGGACAATCAGTGCCACGGCAACAAGCAAAATAATCAGGCCCGATAAGCCGTAAGCCGCCTTTTTCATCGAAATTCTCCCCGCCGGACGGCGGCTGTTTAAAGATACGCACGGAGCGGATAAACTGTCATCGTATACATAATAGCCGATTAGTGACGTTTGAAGGGCGACGGGCAATGACAGATGTCGTTAATTTGAACCAGTTCCGCAAGAATCAACGCCGCGCGGAGAAAAAACGGGCGGCAGAAACAAATCGCGTGCGCTTCGGGCGAACCAGGGCCGAGCGCGAAGCGACCGATGCCACCAGAGCCGCACGCGACAAGTCACTAGACGGCAAGAAAACTTCCCCGGAAAACGACGACGCGTAATATCTGAGCGCAGCCGAGGACCGGCTCACAGCGCGATGATTTTTCCGGGGTTCATCAGATTAAGCGGATCGATCGATAGTTTAACGCTCCGCATCACATCAAGCGCATCGCCATGCTCGGCGGCAAGCTTGTCGACCTTGCCATGACCGACACCGTGTTCGCCGGTGCAGGTGCCATCCATCTCAAGCGCGCGGGCCACGAGCCGGTCATTCAACACGACGGCACGGGCGACCTCTTCGGCATCGTCCGGGTCGAGCACCATGTCGACATGAAAATTTCCATCTCCAACATGACCGACGATCGGTGCGATCAGGCCGGCCTCCTCGATATCCTTGCGGGTCTCCGCGATACATTCCGCCAGCCGTGAGATCGGCACACATACATCGGTCGGCCACGCCTTGGCACCGGGACGAAGCTGCATGTTCGCGTAATGCGCATCGTGGCGCGCCTGCCACAGCTTGCTGCGGTCTTCGGGCCGGGACGCCCAGGAAAAATCGGCGCCACCGAATTCATCGCTGATCGTGCGCACGTTTTCGATCTGTTCGGCAACACCTGCTTCCGTGCCGTGAAATTCGAAAAACAACGTCGGTCGTTCGGCGTACCCGAGATCGGAAAACTTGTTCAATGCCCGCATCTGCATTTCATCGACTAGCTCAATCCGCGCGATCGGCACGCCCGACTGAATGGTCAGGATCGTCGTATTCACCGCGTCATCGACGGCTGGATAGGTGCAGACCGCGGACGAGATCGCCTCCGGAATACCGTAAAGCCGCAGCGTGACATCGACGATCACGCCGAGCGTGCCCTCCGACCCGACAAAAAGCCGCGTCAGATCGTACCCGGCGGATGATTTCCGCGCGCGCTTTCCGGTGCGGATATACCGCCCGTCCGGCAGCACGACACCCAGTGACAGCACGTTTTCACGCATCGTACCGTAGCGCACGGCGTTGGTGCCCGACGCCCGGGTCGCCGTCATGCCGCCGATGGTCGCATCCGCGCCGGGATCGATCGGGAAAAACAGCCCTGTGTCGCGCAGGTGCTCGTTGAGCTGCTTGCGCGTGACGCCCGGCTCCACGGTCACATCAAGGTCTTCGGCATTGACGCTGAGGACCGCATTCATTTGGCCAAGATCAACACACACCCCGCCGTGAAGGGCTGCTATATGGCCTTCCAGCGATGTCCCGACACCGAACGGAATGATCGGCGTGCGGTGTTCACGGCAGATATTGACGATATCGATCACGTCATCGGTGGTCTGCGGAAATACCACGGCGTCCGGCGCTTCGGGTGCGTGGTAGGATTCATCGGTACCGTGCCGGTCGCGGATGGTCTGATTGGTCGTCAGCCGGTCACCGAAGCGTTGTTTCAGAACATCAATTGCCGTCTGAATTTCGCCCGCGGTACCGTCCATCGCTTATTCCTTTCCGGCGTCCGATAGCAGGTCGGATACGAACATGTAGCCGGGCGTATGGGTAATCGCGATCTCCGGCTTGGCGTTCAGAATGGCTTCCTGCGGTGTAACACCGCAAGCCCAGAACACGGGGATCTCGCCATCCTCAATCGTCACGGGCGCGCCGTATTCAGGATTGCTGATATCAACGATACCGAGCGCATCCGGATCGCCGATCTGGATCGGCCCGCCATGCGCCATCGGATATTTCTCGGTTACGGCTGCGGCGCGCTGTGCATCTTCCGGCGTATAGGGCCGCATGCTGACAACGAAAGGACCGGTAAACTTGCCCGCTCCGATCGTCGGCTTCGTGGTCCGGAACATCGGCACGATCCCGGTTTCCTTGATATGGCGCGGCTCCAGCCCGGCGGCGATCAACGCTTCTTCCGCCGTGAATGAACATCCCAGCAGGAAGGTGACAAAATCATCACGCCAGATATCGGCAACATCGGTCACATCGCCGACCGGCACGCCGTCGCGGAACACACTGTATTGCGACAGATCACTGCGCACATCTGCACCGGGCGCACTGTTTCTCGGTTCCGGATTTCCAGGTTCGAGAATCTCCAGCACCGGGCAGGGTTTCGGATTATTCGCACAGAACTGTCTGAACTCTTCCGCATCCGCCGCCGGCAGAATGACCATATTGGCCTGCACGAAACCCTGTGCATGGCCGGACGTCGGCCCATCGTACTCGCCGCTGCGGCAGGCGGCGCGCAGATCGCCTGGTTTGGCGTAAAACGTCATGGGGTTCCGTATCCTCCGCCACCGGGTGTTTCGATTACGTACACGTCACCATCATACACTTCCGTGGAATCCGTGCCGCCCTGTTCAGTGACCGAGCCGTCGGCGCGCTGAACGTAGTTATGCCCGACCTCGCCTTCCGCACCGCCCTTCATACCGTAAGGCGGGATGATCCGGTGGCCGGACAGCATCGATGCCGTCATCTGTTCGCGGAATTTCACGCGGCGGACCACGCCGTCGCCGCCATGATGTTTGCCTGCACCGCCAGACCCACGCCGGATCTCGAACGAATCCAGGATGACCGGAAAGCGCCATTCGAGGATTTCCGGATCGGTCAGCCGGGTATTCGTCATATGCGTATGGACGGCATCGGTGCCGTCGAAATCGGCACCGGCACCGGCACCACCGCAGATCGTTTCGTAGTACTGATAGTTGGCGTTGCCGAAGGTGAAGTTGTTCATGGTGCCCTGCGATGCGCCCATCAGGCCGAGTGCGCCCAGGATTGAATCGGTAATCGCCTGTGACGTCTCGACATTCCCCGCGACCACGGCGGCCGGGTATTTAGGCCGCAACATGCAGTCTTCGGGCACAATGATATTAAGCGGTTTGAGGCAGCCCGCATTGAGCGGGATATCGGCATCCACCATCAGCCGGAACGTATACAGAACCGCTGCCACGGCAACCGCGTGGGTGATGTTGAAATTGTTATCCTGCTGCGGCGACGTGCCGGTAAAATCGATCGTGGCGGTGCGGGTTTCCGGATGCACCGTGATGGCGACTTTGACCTTCGCGCCGAAATCCATCTCGTATTCGTACTCGCCGTCGGACAGGCTTTCAATCACCCGGCGGACGGATTCTTCGGCATTGTCCTGCACGTGCTTCATATAGGCGAGCACAACGTCGAGCCCGAAATGGCCGACCATCTTCCGCAGTTCCTGCGCGCCTTTTTCGTTGGCCGCAATCTGCGCTTTGAGATCGCCGAGGTTGTGATGAAAATTCCGCGTCGGGTATGGCGCGGACATGAACAGTTCTTCCAGTTCCTTTTCGCGCAGACGTCCCTGATCGACGAGCTGGAAATTATCGATCAGCACGCCTTCTTCGTCGATATGGCGTGAATCGGCCGGCATCGAGCCCGGCGTCTTGCCGCCGATCTCAGCGTGATGACCGCGCGACGCGACATAAAACAATATGTCTTTATCCGCCTCGTCGAAGACCGGTGTCATCACCGTTACGTCCGGCAGGTGCGTGCCACCATTATACGGTGCATTGAGCACGAACACGTCGCCCGGCTTCACGGTGCCGGCGCGTTCACGCGTGATGGTCTGGACGCTTTCGCTCATCGAGCCCAGATGCACCGGGATATGCGGCGCGTTGGCCACGAGGTTGCCGTTATCGTCAAAGATCGCGCAGGAAAAATCGAGCCGTTCCTTGATGTTCACCGAATAGGATGTGTTCTGCAGGACGACGCCCATCTGCTCGGCAATCGACATGAACAGGTTGTTGAAAACCTCCAGCATAACCGGATCGGCCTCTGTCCCGACGGCATGTCCCTGCGGACGTTCCTCGATGCGCGTGATCACCATGTGATTGCGCGCAGTGATTTCCGCCTGCCAGCCGGGTTCGATCACGGTTGTCGCATTCGGATCGATAATCACCGCTGGCCCGTCTACCCGCACGCCGGGTGGCAGGTCGTCGCGGTCATAAACCGCCGCCTGGCGGCTTTCACCGGCGGCGTACATGTCGGCATGACCAAGCGGATCGCCCGCCACCGCATTCGGATCGATTGTCAGCTCGACGTCTTCGACATCCTGCCCGCCGCCAATCACCTCAACCGTCAGCGCTTCGACGATGTTGCTTTTCTCCGGCGCGATGAAACCGAACTGCTGCATGTGAGCGACTTCGAACGCTGCCAGCATGTCCTTCATCGGTGCGAAATCCACGATGAGCGCCGTGTCGGTGCCTTCGTAGCGTAGATGAACCTTCGTAATGGACGAAATTTCATCCGCCGTAACGCCCTGGCTCTCTATTTCGCGGCGACCTTCAACCGAGAGTTCTTCGATGGCCGTTTCAAGTTCTGCTACCAGCGCATCGCTCAGCGTATTTTCGACAGCACGTTCGCGGATGATCCGCTGCTCTGCGAGCCCCATGCCATAGGCTGACAACACACCGGCAAACGGATGCACGAACACTCTGGTCATGCCAAGCGCATCGGCCACCAGACAGGCATGCTGCCCGCCCGCGCCGCCGAAACAGTTCAGCGTGTAGTTGGTCACATCGTACCCACGCTGGACCGAAATCTGCTTGATTGCATTCGCCATGTTGTCGACGGCGATCTTCAAGAAACCGTCAGCGACTTCAACCGGGGAGCGTTTGTCGCCGGTTGCGGCTTCGATCTCGGTGGCCATGGCAGCGAATGTCTCACGCACGACTGCGTCATCAAGCGCCTCGTCGGCCTTGGGACCGAACACACGCGGGAAAAATTCCGCCTGGATTTTGCCGAGCATCACATTCGCATCGGTCACGCAAAGCGGCCCGCCACGCCGGTAACAGGCGGGTCCGGGATTGGCGCCGGCGCTATCGGGGCCAACGCGGTAACGCGAGCCGTCAAAATGCAAGATCGAACCGCCACCGGCAGCGACGGTATGAATATTCATCATCGGCGCGCGCATGCGCACGCCTGCGACCAGTGTTTCGAACGCGCGTTCGTATTCGCCGTCGTAATGGGCAACGTCGGTGGACGTGCCGCCCATGTCGAACCCGATGATTTTGTCGAACCCGGCCATATGCGCCGTCTGCGCCGCACCGACGATCCCGCCGGCGGGGCCCGACAGGATGGAATCCTTGCCCTGGAAGAACCGGGCATCGGCAAGCCCGCCATTGGACTGCATGAACATCAGCCGGGCGTCGCCGGTCTGCGCCGCGATCAGGTCGACATAGCGCCGCAGTATCGGGGATACATAGGCATCGACCACCGTGGTATCGCCGCGACCGACAAACTTCATCAGCGGGCTGACCTCGTGCGACACCGAGACCTGCGTAAAGCCGATATCACGCGCGATTTTGCCGACCGCCGCTTCATGGTCGTGATAGCGATAACCGTGCATGAAACAGATCGCGACCGAGCGGATGCCATCGTCAAAGGCGCCCTGAAGCGACTGCCGGGCGGCAGTTTCATTCAGCGGTGTCAGCACATCGCCTTCGGCCGACAGACGTTCGTCGATTTCAACGACGGATTCATAGAGCAGTTCGGGAAGTTCGATCCGGCGGGCAAAAATATTAGGCCGGTTCTGGTAGCCAATACGCAGCTGATCTGCAAATCCGCGGGTGACGGCCAGCAACGTGCGTTCGCCCTTGCGTTCCAGCAGCGCATTGGTGGCAACCGTAGTGCCCATCTTGACGGCTTCGACAAGACCTTCGGGCAGCGGCGCATCACCCTCGACACCGAGTGTTTCGCGGATCCCCTGCAGGGCGGCATCCTTGTAGCGCTCAGGGTTTTCCGACAGCAATTTATGCGTGGTCAACTTGCCGTCCGGCGCACGGATGACAAAATCGGTGAACGTCCCGCCCCGGTCGATCCAGAACTGCCACTTGTTATCCCCGGTCCCGTTATCATTGGTCCCGTTGTTATTGGTCATACTATCGCCGGTCATGGTCGAACCTCCCCAACAGGCCGAAAAAACAGGCAGGCCGCTTCAATGGTGCAGGATCGGTTGGGTTCACAACGGTGATGAGAGAAAATAATGAGTGCAATTCGTCGGTACCTTTTGTCGAGATTATCGGCTGTAGCTTCGCAGGAAGACAACATATCACGGGAGTTTTCAGTCTGCGAATAACCCAGGCCAGTTATCCCCGGGCCAATTATCCAATGTCGGTGTCATAAAGTTTTACAAGCGCGCCAGCATTCCCTGTTCGACGAAAAAATTCGTCGGCGAAAAATCTGAAAAGCAGCGGAGCGATCCACCCCGTAAACTGACGGCCTCGCGCAAGGCCTTTTCAGCACGTCGAAGATCGCCATCCGGGAAAGCCATGTCCTTGTCCGTATTGTCCAGATAAAGCCAGCCGTCGGGTTTTAACTTGGGTACCACGGCTCTGACGCACCCTTCTCTGTCCGTTCCATCGACCAGGGCGAAGTGCAGTGACCCGTCTTCGATGTCGGAAAGGTCCGCATAGGTTTCCGCCGATCTCAGCACGTGTTTTACATTCGCTATTCTGCGCTCTTCGAGTTGCTGTTGAACATGCTCATACCAGTCGGGCAGGTCTTCGACACTCAGAAGAAAACTCACACGCGATGCGAACCACCGCGTCGAGTTTCCAGAGCCGAACTCAACCATCCGCGACTCGGGGCTGAGGATATGTTCAATCTGTCGCCGGGCGCGATAGGAAATCATCGGGACTTTTGGGCGATACCCGAACAGACGTTTGGCCGCCGCGCTGGCAATCGCTGGGATTGCATATGGCATCCCGGCGAAATCACACAAATTCCCCTTCTCGTCGTAAAACCTACTGATTCTGTTCTCAGCGGCGAGCAAACCGGGCAATCTACATCTTCAGCAGTTTTTCGGCATTGCCCGACAGCACCTTTTTCTTATCATCGGGGCTGAGCGAGATGTTCTCCATCCATTCGGTCCCCTGAAGGTTGGGCGCGAACGGATAATCGACGGAGAACATAATCCGGTCGATACCCATTTCCATCATCGAACACACCATCGCGGGATCGGAAAAATTGCCGGATGTCGTTATGTGGAAATGATTGCAGAATTTTTCACGGAACGGGTAGTCATTATCGCGGGAAAGCGCATCGCTGATCCGCCAAAGCAGGAACGGCAGGCCCTCGCCAAGATGGCCGAGGACAATCTGAAGCTTCGGATATTCTTCGAACACTTCGCTCAACACCATGCGAATACCGGCAGTTGCGGTTTCCACCGTAAAACCCCAGGCAGCCGTCAGCAGCGACGGGTACTTGGGCAGGTAATCTGAGTAATACGCCTTGACGACGTCCTGATGCGGCACCGCCGGGTGCAGATAGATCGGCACACGAAGAGCTTCGGCGCGCGCGAAGATCGGCCAGAATTTTTTCTGGTCGATGAACTCGCCATTTGTCAGCCCGTGGATCATTCCGCCCTTGAAGCCGTAATCCTTTACCGTGCGTTCCAGCTCATCGGCCGCCGCTTCTGGCGCCGGTGAAGCGAGGGTCGCGAACCCCGCGAAACGGTCGGGATGACGCTGGCAGGTTTCATACAGGCGATCGTTCGCGCCGATAGCCAGCCGGATGGCGGTTTCGCCATCTAATCGCTGCACACCGGGTGCTCCCTGCGACAGGACCTGCACATCAATGCCGGACGCATCCATGTCTTTGATGCGCATATCATACAGGTCGTCCATCTTGGCGCGGATTGGCGTGCCGGTGAATCCTGATTTATCATCGTACAACGCTGCGATTTCCGGGTCGAAATAGTGTTCTTCAATCGCAATGATCTTGTTGCCGCTCTTGCTCGCCATTATCCGCTCCCAGTATTTAGTCATTGTAGATATGTCGTTAGCTTGCGCGGTGTGCGCGCTTTATCTCACGGGCGGAATGTATCAACCGCAGCTGCGCGTGTCAGCCTGACGGCACTTAAAAATTTGAAGGCGAATTTGCCCGCATTCGGCGGGGCTCGATCGGATAATGGAGGCGATACCAAATAAGAGTTTTTGCGGATAATATGGATAGGTACCCGGCTGGCGGGTGTCGGTTTTCCTGTGCGGTACGGAGGCCATTTTGTCGCCACATTTACGGGTTAGAAGACGGCTACGCGTATAAAGACGACGACGCTTAAACCGGGTCTGGGTAGGCCCTAAAAGAAAAATATTTATGGCTCTTATCGGAAAAATCATAGGCGGTGCTGCGGGATTCGCAATCGGCGGCCCGCTTGGCGCACTGGTTGGCGCGGCCGCCGGTCATGCGGTTGATCGGTTGCGCGGGTCCGACGAGGATGCCAGCGACAAGACGCGCCAGACCGCCTTCACTATCGCGGTCATCGCGCTGAGCGCGAAGATGGCAAAAGCCGATGGTCAGGTAACGCCGGACGAGGT
The DNA here is from genome assembly GCA_905181725.1 of Alphaproteobacteria bacterium UBA830. GTDB lineage: Bacteria > Pseudomonadota > Alphaproteobacteria > MPNO01 > UBA830 > CAXBCP01. The sequence goes on along the minus strand of CAJIYX010000044.1, from coordinate 13,640 downwards.
TGAGGCGTTTCGCCAGATCCTCCACGTGCCGGAAGAAGAACTTAAAAACGTCGGCCGGGTCTTCGATGTCGCGCGCAAGGACGCGCGCGGATTCGAACCCTATGCCAAACAGGTCGCGAAGATGTTCGTCGACCGCCCCGCTGTGCTGGAAGAATTGCTGGACGCACTGTTCCACATCGCCAAGGCCGACCGCATCATCCACCCGCAGGAAGAAGAATTTCTACAGGACGTCGCCACGATCTTCGGCTTCGACGAGGCTAAATTCGAGCGTATCCGCGCAGGCCACCTCGGAGCGGATGCATCCAACCCCTATGCGATCCTGGGCATCGCCCATGACGCGGACGATACGGCAGTCCGCACGGCCTGGCGCAATCTGATCAAGGAAAATCATCCCGACAAACTTATCGCCGAAGGCCTGCCGCAGGAATTTATCGACGTCGCGACCGCCAAAATGGCGACAATCAATGACGCCTGGACGAAGATTCAGAAACAGCGCGGGCTAAAATAGCGGTAAAGGGTGCCGTAAAAACCAGGGCGCCCTTCGTTCCATCTATTGCAGTACAAACGCCATGCGGATCACAACCTCTCCGGTCGGCTCGTGAATATTTTCCTCTGATCCACGAAAACCGTAGCGGTCATAGAATGCGCGTCCGATTTTGTTTCGCTTAAAGACCTCAACGCGAAGAGCGCCTTTATGCGCAATGGCATGATCCATCATGGCTTTTCCGTATCCCTGCCCATGATATCGCGGATCAAGGAACATTCCTCCCACCTCGTCGTCGACAAGGGAAACAAAGCCAACGGTTTCCCCGCCGACCTCCGTTACCCAAGTGTCGGCGAATGCGAGGTAAATATTCCGCACTGCATCGGCCTCACGGTCAAGAAATTCCCTGGTCAGGAAAGGATGAGCCACTTCGCTTGCTGCGCGCCAGGTCGAAACGACGGCATCCGCATCGACGTCTTTGTATTTTCTGATCATCTTCAGAGATGTCTTTCGCTTTGCAGCCAACGGTCACACCGGGGCTGCAGTAATTCAGGATAGGTCTACGGCAAGGAATGAGCGAACGTCGCTGAGGCGCGAGGGTCATCTGCTCCATTCGGCTTGCAGGGGCGCAATACAACGCTCAGGAATCAGCGGGACATAAAATCTCCAGTTAGACTTGCACTCTATCCGGCCGGAACGGAGATTTAAATATGAAAACTTAAACCGGCTGCAGCGGGCTATGCGGTGCCGGAGGCAGTTCAACCGAAATGGCTGCGCCCGGTTTAATTTCGCCACCCCCGACGACAATCCCCATGACGCCGAATTTCAGATGTGCGCGGCCGTCGGCATTCCTGGCGGTAACCGCCTTGGTCAGCCCCCTCTGATATCCATCGATTTGCTTGCAGGGGTTCCGCAGGCCGGTCAGCTCGACACAGGCATCTCCGATATGAATACGCGTGCCCGCCGGGAGATCCGTCAGTGCGATTCCCGCAGTCGTGACGTTTTCACCCAGATCGCCGGGACCGACATCAAAGCCGGTCTCGCTCAGATAGTCGAACAATTCAGACTGTATGAGATGAACCTGACGCAGGTTAGGAGCCGTGGCGTCTATGTTTTTGAGATAGAGATGCTGAACCGTCACACCGTTATGGGCATCGTCTTCGACGCCCAACGCTTCGACAAGGGTTATGGCGTCATAGACTGTTTTCTTGAACACGTTTCCGGCGGCGCCGCAGACCGCAACAATCTGACCTGACATCTGCTTCTCTTTATTGCTTCATTGTACCGGTGCCTTTTTTAGCATGCACGAGGTCACGCGCCAGGCCCGAAATTGCACGCTGTTGTCTTCTAGCAGACGCAATGGCCGTTTGACTTCCCGTCTTCCTGCCCCGACTGTCCGGAGCCATGAAACCAGCCCATATGGCCCTTGCCGTCCTCGTGATGGCTGTGTGGGCATCCAACATCGCCGCCGCCCGGTTTGCCGCGGCAGAAATCCCGGGCTGGGCATTGATTACGGTTCGGATGGCGGTGATTGTCGTAACACTGGTGCCTTTCGTCGCGATCCCGCGCGGTTACATGTGGAGGATCTTCTGGCTGTCGGTCACCATGGGCACGCTCCATTTCGGGTTGATGTTCGTCGCGATCCAACACATCCACGTCGGCACGGCGGCGCTAATCATCCAGACATCTGTGCCCTTTGCATTGCTGCTTGCCCTGATCTTCTTCAAGGAACGGTTCGGCTGGTACCGCGCGGCGGGAATCCTGATCAGCTTTTTCGGCGTCGCCCTTGTCGTCGGCGAGCCGCGGTTGTCGGACAGCCTGCCCTATGCGTTCATGGCGTTGATATCGGCATTAGCCTTTGGCGGCGCCAATCTTCAGTTGCGCGCGCTGGGCGGTGTCAGCGTGTTTGCCATCAATGGCTGGATGGCCGTATTCGCCATTCCGCAAATGGCGTTGATGTCGATCCTGTTCGAGACCGGCCAGGTCGATGCCATCGCCAATGCCAGCATGGAGACCTGGATCGCCATCCTGCATATGGGGATTATCGTCAGTATTGTCGGTCATGGTCTTTGGTATCAACTGGTGCCCAAATATCAGACCAACCAGACGATGCCGTTTACGCTGCTGATCCCGGTATTCGGCGTAAGCATGGGGATTGTGTTGCTGGACGAAACGCTGAACTGGCATATAATTGCCGGTGGGTTGGTCACCATTGCCGGGGTCGCCATCATCGTGTTCCGCGGGGCAGGCCGGAGAACGGCGGCAACACCCTCCGGGAACGCCCCGGATTGAACGCCTCGGATTGAACACCTCGGATTGAACACACAGGACTGAACACACCGGAATAAGCGCATGGATATCATTGAAAGATTCTCCCCCAATATGAACGACCGCCCGGCAGGCGTGATCATCGATATGGTTGTCCTGCATTATACGGGAATGAAAACCGGCAAGGCGGCGCTTGACCGGCTGTGCGACCCGGACGCCAAGGTGAGCGCCCATTACCTGATAGACGAGGACGGCACGACCTACCAGATGGTCGCAGAGGATCACCGCGCCTGGCACGCCGGTTTCAGCCACTGGTCAGGGGCGATCAATATCAACGACCGGTCGATCGGGATTGAAATCGTCAATCCCGGACATGAATTCGGCTATCGTGCGTTTCCGGAAGCACAGATGGAAGCTGTCGAAGAATTGCTGGCACAGATTGTTGCGCGACACCGGATATCGCCGGCGCGCGTGGTCGGTCATTCGGACATCGCGCCGACCCGCAAACAGGACCCTGGCGAATTATTAGACTGGAAGCGGCTTGCCGATAAAGGACTTTCGATCTGGCCAGCGGAACCCGGCAATACAATCGAGATGGCGGACGCCCGCCGCTATCTGTCCAACATCGGCTATGATCCTGATGCACCTCTGGCCGACGTGGTAACCGCCTTTCAACGACGTTTTGTGCCCGCCGGGGTGAGCGGCGCACTGGACGATAAAACACGCGTAATTATCACCGCGGTTCACGCCTTAAACAGTTGACGCTTAACGCGTTTACGCCGAATGTGCAGTTGGTCCAGACGGTCGGATGGCCGCCTTTCGGCAATGGGGAAACCCGCCGGGGGGAGGAAAGTCCGGGCTCCACGGAAACACGGTGCCGGTTAACGGCCGGCGGGGGCGACCCCAGGGAAAGTGCCACAGAGAGCAAACCGCCGTCTGTTTACAGGCGGTAAGGGTGAAAGGGTGCGGTAAGAGCGCACCGCGTTGCCGGTAACGGTGATGGCAAGGTAAACCCCACCGGGAGCAAGACCGAATAGGGACGGCACGCGAACGAAAGTTCGCAGGCGGGTTTCTGCGCTGCTGTCCGGGTAGGTCGCGACGAGGCGTCCGGCGACGGGCGCCCCAGATGAATGGCTATCTATCGTCCGGGTTTCGGCCTGGGCGGGGACAAAACCCGGCTTACAGACCGTCTGGACCTAAATTTGTCACAGTTCGCGCAATCGGCCCGGATTCCACCAGGACTCCGCAGGAAATCTGCCGAAAAATGGCTCGCTGGTCCATTCTCGAGCGTCGGCTGCGGATCTATATACTTCAATCAAGACTTGTCAGTCTATTCCCGCGTATCCAGTTGCACGTCCTGCACTTATCGTTCGATCAGTTGCAGAGACAGAGAGCACGATACCGTGCCTGCCCGGCCTAGCCGTTCAAACTGAAACGAGGTACTTGCCATGATATCCTCCGGACGCATTCTGAAATCCCTTTCGCTTATCGCTGTATTGACCGCCGCCGGTTGCGCAGGCCAACAAAACACCAGCCAGACGCCGAGCGGAACCGATTCGGTCACCTATGACAATGTCGGCGGCCTGATCGGATTTCACACCGGCAAGGGACGCCTCGTCGTTAAAGACGGGTCCGAAGATGGCTTCAAGGCTGACGGGTACAGTCTTGTCGGGCTTGGTTATTCGGTCGCGACCGCGACGGGCAGCGTATACAACCTCCGGAAACCGGAAGATCTGTCGGGTGAATACGGCGCCATTGGCGGTGCCGCAATCCTGGGCCACGGCGGCGGTAAGGCCGGCCTCGCCGTTGCCACACCCGAGGGCACACGGCTCCGGGCAAACCGACGGGTGGTAATCACCATCAATACTGCCAGATAACGACTTAACAGACCTTATCCCGGTACACTGCTCTCCGGGATATTGCGATCACAAACCGCGCCCTGCACACCGGGGCGCGGTTTTCTGTTTTCCCGACCAAACCTCTCATGCACACCGGAATGAGAACATAGTAAGAACATAGTTCTGCCACAATTGGTAGCTAGAGAAGTCATCATCCGACCTTCGGATCAATTTTGAATGCCCGATCAGGTGGAATGGCAACTTGAACGAATGCTTCTAAATGCCCGCTCTTAACTGGTTCTTTACTATCAATGACGTTGACTCCCATAAATACCCATGATATTCCACCATGTCCCATACGCGTTGCAGGGACGTGATTTCATGCCGGTTCGCCGGCGGGAAAAGACAGGAAAGTCGGATCGCCCCGTGACGTCGTTTATTTCGACATACGAGAACAAGGTTGACCGGAAGGGCCGCGTATCGGTTCCGGCTGCCTATCGTTCGGCGCTCGGAACCGAGACTTATCAAGGGGTTATTGCCTATCCTTCCCTGACCGAAGGCACCATTGAGGCATTCGGCCGTGGCATGCTCGACGATCTGAACCGGCGCAAGCTCGACCAGACTCTGGACGGTGGTGATTTCACCCAGGCGCTGGTCGGGAAGTCCGATGACGGGCTGGTCGAGACGATTAACGCGATTTCCAGCGAGCTGCCATTCGACGGCGAGGGCCGAATCATCCTGCCCGCGAAACTCGCAGAACATGCCGGAATTACCGACCGCGCCACCTTTGTCGGCCGCGGCACCCGTTTCCAGATCTGGGCACCCGAAATATACGAAAAGCACCAGGCGGCAGAGGTCGAGGCGCTACGCGCCCGGCTCAGCGGCGGGACAGTGGTATGAACGCCCTCCCCGCCTTCGGCCATGAACCTGTGATGATCGACGAGGTGCTCGTCGCGCTGCAGCCGCGCGATGGTGGGCGCTATGTGGACGGCACCCTTGGCGCAGGCGGTTATACATCGGCAATCCTCGACACCGCCGATTGCCGCGTCTGGGCGATTGACCGCGATCCGGATGCCGTTGCCGGTGCGGCCGAACTGGTCGAAAAATATGCCGGACGCCTGACCGTGATCGAAGGCCGCTTCGGCAACATGGCTGAAATCCTGTCACGCCAGGGGATTGAAGCCGTCGACGGTATCGCGCTCGATCTCGGTGTGTCCTCGATGCAGATCGACGACCCAGACCGAGGTTTCAGCTTTCGCAATGACGGACCGCTCGACATGCGCCAGGGCAAGGACGGGTTATCCGCGTCCGACCTCGTCAACGAGGCGGATGAAGACGTGCTTGCAGATATCATCTTCAAATACGGCGAAGAACGGCAGGCCCGGCGCATCGCTCGCGCGATCGTAAACGTGCGTGCGGAAACACCGATCGTACGCACCGGCCAGCTTGCCGATATCGTTCGCAACACGTATCGCGGCGGACGATCTTCCAAGACCGATCCTGCGACCAAAACATTTCAGGCGATCCGTATTCAGGTCAACGAGGAACTGGACGAGATTGAACGCGGCCTGCGGGGCGCGGAGATCGTGCTGGCGCCGGGTGGGCGGCTTGCCGTGGTGTCCTTCCATTCGCTCGAAGACCGGATCGTGAAAGAATTCCTGCGCATCCATTCAGGCGAAGTGCCGACAGTATCGCGTCACATGCCGGCCGCAGCGCAGACCGGCCCGACGCCCCGCTTCACGCTGGTTCGGCGCGGGACCCAAAAACCGACCGATGCAGAGACTAAACGCAATCCCCGGTCGCGGTCTGCACGGCTTCGCGTTGCGGAACGCACGTCCACGCCACCGATGACGGAGGACTGAGCCATGCGCAGATCCACCCTTCTCTGGTCCGTTCTCGCCTTTGCCGTGGTAATCGGGCTTTTCGTGGTCAAGCATCGCGTCCAAACGCTCGAAGACAGCCTGCACGCGCTCAACGCCGAGATCATCGCCGACCGCGATGCCATCCAGGTCATGCAGGCGGAATGGAGCTATCTGAACCAGCCGGCGCGGCTCGAGGCCCTGAGCAAGCGTTGGCTCGGAATGGATGTGCCTGTTTCGGCACAGACGGTGTCAATGCAGGAACTTCTTGACCAGTCGGCACCCGAACAAACCGGCAAGACCGGACTGACCGAGATCGCCGCCAGGAAGAATCCAACACCAAAACCGACGCTCCCTCAAAGACCTGCGCGAACTCCGGCACCACCGGCATCCGACAACAATGACTGGCTCAAACCGATCCTCGCGAAGCTGAAGAAAAGCCAATGATCGGGAAACGGCAGGCACCGCCCGAAAAAATCCGCATTGAAGGCGATCGCAAGACCGCTATCGAAACCGGCCGCAACCGCCTGATGGTGGCCGGCGCGCTGTTCACGGCGGCATTTACGGTGATCGGCATCCGCGTCGTCGATGTCTCGGTGTTTTCGGATAACAGCGAACCCCACTACACCCGCAGCATTGCGAAAGACGAGAAACACACCGGTCGCGCCGATATCGTCGACCGGAACGGCATTCTGATGGCGACTAGCCTGAACACGGCATCGCTGTTCGCCAATCCACGGCTGGTGCTCGACCCGGAGCAGGCGGCCATCCGCCTTGCCACCGCGCTGGCCGGCATTAACGTAAAGGCGATTGAAAAGAAGCTTCGGTCGGATCGTGGTTTTGTCTGGCTCAAACGCCATCTGACCCCCCGCCAGCAATATGCCGTTAATCACCTTGGCATTCCGGCGCTCAATTTTCAGCGCGAAGCGCGGCGGATGTATCCGCTGGGTTCGCTGGCGTCGCATGCGCTCGGCTTCACCGATATCGATAACAAAGGCCTGTCGGGGATCGAACGCTATTTCGACAAGGAACTGCGAACCCGACAGGACAACATGGCCCTGTCGATCGATGTACGCGTCCAGCATATGCTGGAACATGAACTGGGTGCGGCAATGAAGAAATTCAGTGCCATCGGCGCCGCCGGTCTCGTGATGGACGTCGACACGGGCGAAGTGATCGCCATGTCGTCTCTGCCGAGCTTCGATCCGAACCAACCGGGCGCGATCCCCCAGGATCTGCGTTTCAACCGGACCACGCTCGGCGTATATGAGATGGGGTCGACCTTCAAGATTTTCACAACCGCCATGGCGCTCGATGCGGGCACGGTCAGCCTGCGCGGCGGCTACGATGCGACGAACCCGATCCGTATCGCGCGCTTCACGATCAGAGATTTTCACGCCAAAAAACGCTGGCTGTCGGTACCCGAAATCTTCATGTATTCGTCGAATATCGGCGCCGTTAAGATGGCGCTTGATGTCGGCATATCGGGTCACCGGGGTTTCCTGACCAAGATCGGCATGATGAAACCGGTCGGAATTGAGTTGTCCGAGACCGGCGCGCCGCTCGCGCCCAACCGCTGGCGTGAAATCAACAGCATGACGATATCGTTCGGTCACGGCCTCGCGGTAAGTCCGCTTCATCTGGTTGCCGGCGTATCGGCGATCGTCAATGGCGGTATCTATCGCACGCCCACACTCATCCGGCGCAATCCTGCGGAAACACCGGCGGGTAAACGCGTCGTGACAGCCGAGACGTCGGCCAAGATGCGCCGTCTGATGCGCCTTGTGGTGAAAAACGGCACCGGCAGAAAAGCGGCAGCGCCGGGCTATATCGTCGGTGGCAAAACCGGTACGGCCGAAAAAGTGTCGGGCCGCGGGTACAAGAAAAAGGCGCTGATCTCATCCTTCGTCGCAGCGTTCCCGATGCACAAACCAAGATACGTCATCCTCGCGATGCTCGATGAAGCCAAGGGCACCAAGGAAACATCCGGCTACGCGACAGGCGGCTGGGTGGCAGCACCCGTCGTCGGCGCGGTGGTGCGCCGGATCGCACCGGTCCTCGGCTTGCGGCCGATCAAGGAGACGGATGCCGTGCACGACACCCTGGCGATCGAGATTTCAGGCAAGTCGGCGCGGGAGCCACGGGTTGCATCTCATTGACCTATTACCGGGAGAAGTCACACAGGTGAACCTGACCGTAGAACTGCGCGAAACGGAGATTACGGGATTGACCGCGGATTCACACGCCGTCGAACCCGGCTTCCTGTTCGCCGCTCTGCCGGGATCGACCCCAGGATCGACTGTTGATGGCCGCGACTTCATTGACGCCGCGATCTCCAAAGGGGCTGCCGCCATTCTCGCGCCGGACGACACCGATATATCAAACGACGGCATCTCGAACGACAATGTTGCGCTGCTGACATCGAAAGATGCGCGCGCCGCACTCGCTCACATAGCCGCAGCATTCTACGCGGCCCAGCCTGAAACGATTGCCGCCGTCACCGGTACCAACGGCAAAACATCGGTCGCGCATTTCATCCGCCAGATATGGTCGTTGCTCGGTCACCAGGCCGTCAGCATGGGAACGCTTGGCCTGCAATTGCCGGATGGCAGCGTCAAACCGAGCCTGACGACGCCGGACCCGGTCACGCTGCACGCGGAGCTCGCGGAACTTGCGCGAGACGGCGTCGATCACGTGGTCATGGAAGCATCCAGTCACGGGCTGGATCAGCGCCGGCTGGACGGCGTTAAGCTGCGCGCCGCCGCGTTTACCAATTTGTCGCGCGACCATCTGGATTATCACGGCACGATCGAAGCCTATCTCGAAGCAAAGACCCGGCTGTTCAGCTCGCTTCTGCCCGCCGACGGCATCGCTGTCCTCAACGCCGATATTCCTGAAATGGCGCAGCTCGCCGACGCGTTCAGCGGCAAAGTGATTTCATTCGGCCAGAACGGCCCCGAGCTAAAATTACGCGCGGCCGAGCCATCCCATAGCGGGACACGGATCACGCTGGAGGCTTTCGGCACTGTCGCAGAAATCGACCTGCCACTGGCCGGGAACTTTCAGGTTTACAACGTGCTCTGCGCGGCAGGACTGGCCATCGCATGTGGTGAAGACACCGAACGCGTCATCGGATGCCTTCACAAGCTGACAGGTGTTCCCGGACGCATGGAACTTGCCGGCACCGTCAATGGTGGCAGCGTGTATATCGATTACGCCCACACACCGGACGCGCTTGAAAACGTCCTGAACGCGATGCGCCCTCATACCACGGGGCAGCTGATCGCCGTCTTCGGTTGCGGCGGCGACCGGGACCGCGGCAAACGCCCGATGATGGGCTATCTCGCCACCGACCTGGCGGATATCGTCATCGTCACCGACGACAACCCGCGCTCCGAAACACCGGATACCATCCGACGCGAAATTCTGGCGGCCGCCCGCGGCGCGCGTGATATAGACAACCGAGAGACCGCCATCCGCGAAGCGGTCTCAATGCTGTCGGACGGCGACATTCTGGTGATCGCCGGCAAGGGCCATGAAACGGGACAGATCATCGGCGACGAAGTTCGCCCGTTTGACGACCTGATCGTCGCCCGGACCGCCATTGCCGCCTGCGAAGGAGGGTCCTTATGACCCCCTCTCCGCTCTGGACGGCGAGCGCTGCTGCCACAGCCACCACCGGTCGCCAAACCGGTGACTGGTCAGCAACCGGCATTTCCATCGACACCCGTTCTCTGGAAAGCGGCGATCTGTTCGTTGCCCTTTCCGGCCCCAATTTCGACGGACATGACTTTATCACCGGCGCATTCGATAGCGGCGCCGCGGCAGCGCTGGTATCCGATGTCGGCCAAAACAGCCTCGACGGCAGGCCGGGCCTCATCGTTGCCGATACGCTGGATGCCCTGCGCGCCCTTGCCAAGGCCGGTCGTGCCCGGACCGGCGCAAAGATCGCCGCCATCACCGGCAGTGTCGGCAAGACCGGTACTAAGGAAGCCCTGGCCCATGTCCTGGCACCCCAGGGATCGGCCAGTTTCAGCAAGAGCAGCCTCAACAATCACTGGGGCGTGCCGCTGTCACTGGCCCGCATGCCGGCAGACTCCGATTTCGGCATTTTCGAGATCGGCATGAACCATCCTGGCGAAATTATCCCCCTGGTCGGGATGGCGCGCCCCCATGTCGCCGTCGTGACAGCCATCGCGCCGGCGCATATGGAATTCTTTGGCTCGCTTGAAGACATCGCTCGCGCCAAGGCGGAGATATTCACCGGCCTAGACGGCGGGATCGCGATCATCAACCGCGACACTGAACATTTCGACCTGCTCGCCCAAAACGCCCTTGCAAACGGAGCAGACCGCGTCATCAGCTTCGGTCGGAGTGCCGAGGCCGATATGCGCCTGATCGAATGCCTGAGCGATGCGACCGGCAACACCGTCGATGCGCACTGGCAGGGCAAACCCCTGAACTTCCGCGTTGGCCAGCCGGGCGTGCACTGGGCCTATAACAGTCTTGCCGTGCTCGCCACGGTCGACGTGCTGGAGGGCGATATGGAAGCCGCCGCAGCCGCGCTCGCATCGCTGCCCGGACTGCCCGGCCGGGGCGCCGTGCATGTCATTCCCTGGGGGGACGGCAATATCCGACTGATCGACGATTCCTATAACGCCAACCCAGAATCGATGAACGCCGCGCTCAAGACACTCGGCCATATGCCCAAAGACGGCGGCCGGCGGGTCGCCATTCTGGGCGACATGCTGGAACTCGGCGACATTTCCGAGGCGGCCCATGCCAGCCTCGACACTCAGATTGCCGGGAACGACATCGACACCGTATTCCTCACCGGGCGCGAAATGACCGCCCTCGCGACTGCTCTTCCTCCCGCCAAACTTGGCGGTATCGCCGACACCGTCGACGGACTGCTCCCGATTGTTCTGTCGGGCCTGCAGGCCGGAGACATCGCCACCGTCAAAGCGTCCCACGGGATTGGACTGTCGCGCATTGTAAAACAACTGACCGATCCGGCGCCCGTTGAGCGCGCCGCGAACGGCACCTGAAGCAGGAGATCACGACAGATGCTCTATAACCTCCTCTTCCCGCTGGCCGATGATATCGGCGTCTTCAACCTGTTCCGCTACATCACGTTGCGAACCGGGGGTGCAGTGGTGACGGCGCTGCTCGTCAGCTTCGTTCTGGGGCCTGCGGTGATCCGCTGGCTCAAAAGCAAGCAGGCCGAAGGTCAACCGATCCGCGAAGACGGCCCGCAATCTCACCTCCTTACAAAAAAAGGTACGCCGACGATGGGCGGTGTGCTGATCCTGCTCGCACTCGGCATCGCGACGCTGCTCTGGGCGGACCTGACCAACGGGTATGTCTGGGCGGTCCTGACGGTGACACTCGGCTTCGGCGCAATCGGCTTTGTCGACGACTACATCAAACTGACCAAGCGTTCGAGCAACGGTCTTTCCGGCCGTCTGAAGCTCATCGGACAGATCATCATCGGCGGCGGCGTAACCGTTTGGATAACCAGCCTGTCAGAGGGTGCCCTCTCCACCGGTCTTGCCCTGCCATTCTTCAAGGAACTGCTTGTACCGCTGGGATGGTTCTTCGTTCCCTGGGCGGTCATCGTTCTGGTCGGCGCGTCGAACGCAGTCAATCTGACCGACGGGCTCGACGGGCTTGCGATTGTGCCGGCCCTGATCGCGGCTGCATGTTTCGCGCTTATCGCCTATGTATCGGGCAACTTCGTCTTTTCCGAATATCTGCAAATCCATTTCGTGCGCGGCGCCGGTGAACTTGCGGTGTTCTGCGGCGCAATGGTCGGCGCCGGTCTCGGGTTTCTCTGGTACAACGCGCCGCCCGCCATGGTCTTTATGGGGGATACCGGCTCGCTCGCCATCGGCGGCGCGCTCGGCGCGGTCAGTGTCGTCACCAAGCATGAAATCGTGCTCGCCATTATCGGCGGACTGTTTGTGCTCGAAACGGTATCGGTCATCGTTCAGGTCGTCTCGTTCAAACTGACCGGCAAGCGCGTCTTCCGGATGGCACCGCTGCATCATCATTTCGAGCAAAAAGGCTGGGCGGAATCGACGATCGTGGTCCGCTTCTGGATCATCGCGTCGATCCTGGCGCTGGTCGGCCTCGCAACGCTGAAGCTGAGGTAGCCCAAAGATTATGATCCCCGTGACATCCCGTTCATCACAGCACCTCGCGGTCTTCGGACTCGGCGGCTCCGGCCGTGCGACCGCGCATGCGCTGATGGCGGGTGGAGCGACTGTCACGGCCTGGGACGACGATGCCAAATCCCGAGCGGAAGCGGCGAACGAGAATATTCCCCTCGCCGATCTTACAGGCGCGAACTGGTCTGACTTCTCTGCGCTGGTGCTGAGCCCCGGCATCCCGCTGACCCATCCTGCGCCCCATCCGGTCGTCGTCTGCGCGAAACAGGCCAACCGGCCGGTGATCGGCGATATAGAACTGCTCGCCGAGAACAACGACGGCGCCGTGCTGATCGGCATTACCGGCACAAACGGAAAGTCGACCACATCGGCACTGCTGCATCATGTTCTGCAGGCCTCCGGTGTGGCGGTTCAGATCGGCGGCAATTTCGGACCACCCGTCCTCGGACTGACGCCTCCCGAAACCAGAGAGACGGTCGTTCTTGAACTATCGTCCTACCAGCTCGACCTGACACAGACAGCGACGTTCGACATCGCCGTCCTGCTGAACGTCACACCCGACCATCTCGACCGGCATGGCGACATGGCGGGCTACGTGGCGGCAAAGAAGAGAATTTTCCGCACCGCCACAGATGCTGACCGGCAGATCGCCGTGATCGGGATCGACGACGAGTATGGCCGGGCTGCGATGAACGAACTGGCCGGCAACATTGCCTGGCAGGTCATGCCGGTTTCAGTGGAACACCGTGTCGAGGGCGGCATCAGCGTGATCGACGGCGAACTGCACGACGTCGACGGCAACACCTGTGCGATCGGGCATATCGATACCCTGCGCGGCCGACATAACTGGCAAAACGCGGCTACCGCGTGGGCCGTCGCCCGGGCACGCGGGCTGACGCCGGCACAAATTGCAGCGGCATTCGAGACCTATCCCGGGCTGCCGCATCGCCTCGAAGCCGTCGGGGAAGTAGACGGCATCCGCTACATCAACGATTCCAAGGCGACCAACGGCGAAGCCGCC